>JBDRNZ010000051.1:0-7289 GCA_043810515.1 Candidatus Peregrinibacteria bacterium | reverse complement strand
GTACTCTGTGAAGCTTTCCCGTCAAAAACGGATTGCAAATATGTGGTATATGTTGGAGCATACATTCATCGCCATGCAATCAACAAAAAATTACCGCAACCGGATAACACAATTCGCGAAACGCCAGGGCTTCGACCTTGTCGGTTTTTCCAAACCAGCTATAGACTCCCGCTACCTTAAAGCATACAAAAAATGGCTCGGCGCATCCGCGCACGCCGACATGTCCTACATGGAAAAATCCGCTCCGCGCAGCGACCTTTCGCTCATTCTTCCCGGCGCAAAATCCGTTATTGTTTTGGGAATGAATTATTACCGCCCCCAGTCACCTTTGCGTTCCGGCTACGCCCGTGTCGCGCGCTACGCCTTCGGCCGCGACTACCATAAAATCATTTCAAAAAAACTCAAAAACATCGAAAACTTCATAAAAACTCTGCCCTCCGGCATTCCCATCCAGACAAAATCCTACGTCGACACCGGCCCGATCCTCGAACGCGCCTTCGCCGAACACTCCGGCCTCGGCACGATCGGAAAAAATTCCTGCCTGATCACAAAAGAATTCGGCTCCTGGATTTTTCTCGCGGAAATAATCACAACTCTGGATCTCGTCCCGCCTCCACGCGAAACCGCATCATCAGTAAAAAGTGTGACCGGTCACACTTTTCCAAACCTTTCCACCCGGGTGGAAAACCAGCCGCGTTTTCACCTTTGCGGCCGCTGCACCCGCTGCATCGATTCATGCCCAACAAAAGCCATCATCGCCCCCGGCATCATCGACGCGCGCCGCTGCATCGCCTACCATACCATTGAGAACAAAGGCAAAATTCCACCTTCCCTTGCAAAAAAAATCAAAACCTCACGCAGGCTTTTCGGCTGCGACATCTGCCAGGAAGTCTGCCCCCACAACATCGCCCGCCAAAAACCCACAACTCATAAAGACTTAACCCAACCCAAAATCGCCGGTGACCAGCTTTCCCTCAAAAAAATCCTTTCCATGAAATCCGACGAACAATTCCTCAAAACCTTTGCCGGTTCCCCTCTAATGCGCGCAAAACTCCGCGGCCTCAAAAAAACCGCTGAAAGCCCTACATAAAACTCCCCTCTACCTCCCCGATATCCACCCTTGAAATATCCGCTTTCACCGGCACCTGTCCGCCACGCAAAGCCGGATCCTGATCCTCATAAAGCGGTTTTTCGACCCTATAAAAAATGCCAAGAGGAATTTTGTCGCCCAATTCCCCGGCCTTTTCAAAGGCCGCGACCAGATCAGTCGGATCATATCCTGCCTCGTCCTCCAGCTTGTAAACCCTGTCTCTGAAGAACTGATGGGTGTTGATTTTGTTGAATGTAACGCACGGCTGAAACACATCGATCAGCGCAAATCCCCGATGCTTCACCGCCGCCATAATCAGCGAAGTCAGATGCGGAATATCTCCCGCAAACCCTCTCGCCACAAAAGTACATGCGCTGCTCATAGCAAGCCTCAGCGGATTCACAGGCTCTTCTGTCACGCCCTGCGGAGTCGACGGACTCTTCATCCCTTTTTCGGAAGTCGGCGAAACCTGCCCGAGAGTCAGACCATAAAGCTGATTATCCTGCACGATATAAGTGATATTGATGTTGCGCCTCATCGTGTTGATAAAATGTCCCATCCCGATTCCATAGCCGTCTCCGTCGCCGCTCACGTCGATCACCGTTAGCTCCGGATTTGCCAGTTTCACTCCCATCGCTACAGGCAGACTTCTCCCGTGCAGACTTGCGAATCCGTACGTTTCGACCCACTGGTTTAGTTTTGAACCGCACCCGATTCCCGTTGCGATCACAACGTTTGAAGGCTCAAGGCCAAGCTGCACAATCGCGTTTTTCATCGCCGCCTGAATGCCATAATTTCCGCATCCCGGACACCAGTTTGGATTCTGTCTTGTTTGTAGATCCGCAAGATTTACCGTCATATTTTTACAATTTTATGCGATCAATTACATATTTCGCCGTCATCGGCCGCCCGTCATATCTCAAAACTTTTTCCTCAATCATAATTCCCGTTTTTTCCGCGATCAGTCCGCCCATCTGCCCCGTATAATTATGTTCAACCAGAACCGGCCTTTTACATTTTTTTAAAATTTCCAAAACCTCTTTTTTGTGGAATGGCCACGCGGTTCTGATTTGCAAAACGTTTGCTTTCACATCCTGCCCGCCTAAAATTTCCGCAGCCTCCAGACAAATCCCTTTACCGGATCCCCACGTCACAAAAGTCACATCCGCGTTTTCGTCCCCGATCAACAACGGCTTAAAAGTGTCCGCGACAGCCGCTTCTACTTTCTTCATTCTTTTTTCCATCATCAGTTTTCGGTTTTCCGCGTCCTCGAAAATATCACCGTACTCGTTATGTTCATCGCTTGTCGCACGATGAATTCCGCCTTTCATTCCCGGAATCGCCCTCGGACTTATGCCGTCTTCGGTTCTCAGATATCGCTTGTACTCGCCCGTTTTTGCCAATTCTTTTTCTGTTGGAATTTTTCCGCGGTCAATTTTCATTCCGCTCTCGTCAAAAGGCGGCGCCGTAAAATATCCTTCGCCGAGATGTTTGTCATAACAGATGATCACCGGCATCTGATATTTTTCCGCCAGATTAAAAGCTTCAAATCCAAAACTGAAACATTCCTCCACATCCCCCGGCAAAATCACGATTTTCACCGGATCCCCCTGCCCTCCGTGAATAACCTGCCTCAAATCCCCCTGCTCGGTCCGTGTCGGCAAGCCTGTTGCAGGCCCCGGCCTCATCACATTCACAATCACCACAGGGACTTCATTCATTCCCGCAAGCCCGACAGCCTCGGTCATCAGCGCAAAACCTCCGCCCGAAGTTGCCGCCATCGCTCTCACTCCCGCGAATCCGGCGCCGATAATACTGTTGCACGCCGCGATTTCGTCCTCGGTCTGTTTCACGACGATTTCGTATTTTTCCGACCACACCGCCATCAGATGCAATATCGACGACGAAGGAGTCATCGGATATTCGCCGACATATTTCACGCCGGCCTTCATCGCACCCATCGCTGTCGCGTCATTTCCCATGAGAAACATCTGCTGTTCGCTTTTTTCCGCCGGCATTTTCACCGGAAAATCTTTTTCCCATTTTTCACCTAGCTCGTAGCCGATTTCCGCGGCTTTTTCATTCAGCTTAATAATTTCTGCTCCTTTTTTTGCGAATATTTTCCCGAGAACTTGTTTCATAGTCTCGATATCAAAACCCGAAATTCTGCAGATAATTCCGAGCGTTATAACATTTGCCATAATCGGATTCCCAAGACGCTCCTCCGCAAGTTTTTTTAGCGGAACATCAATCATCGTCGCTTTTCCGGCTCCTTCCGCGCTGCCGGCTGCCGCCTCGTTCTCGTCCGCCTTCATCATCTCCCCGTCAAAAATCACAACCCCGCCCTCGCTCATTTCGTCCAGATGTTCATCAATAGTCTGACGGTCCAGCGCCACCATTATATCGATTTCCTCGACATGACTAGCATGCGGAACCTTATCGATTCTCAGGCGCAAAAAATTATTTCCGTGCCGTATCTGCGACATGTGCTCGACATTCGCAAAGACTTTGTATCCTCCGCGCACGAAACTCGTCGTCAGCGTATGTCCGGACTTTTCAATTCCGGAACCAGCTGCACCGCCTATAAGAATATTTAAATTTCCTTTTTTCATTCAAAAGTAAAAATTGCAACCCCAAGCATAGAAAAAATAAACCAAAAAAGCCAGTAAAACTTCTCTTCCCGCGCCGCCCACGTCTTCTTTTCCTCAAAAGTAAAAAAGTAAAAATTTTTTACTTTTTTACAAACCACGAAAAGAGACACGTCTCCCCACGCCACCCGCCCCGCTTAAAGTTTTTCAAACCTGCACCCTAAAACAAAAAGCAGATCCGACAGTCTGTTCAGATATTTCAAAATCACGGTAGCCTGCTCTTTTCCCGCGCCGCCGCCCACTACGCCGCCGAAATATTTTACCGCGCTCCTTTCGGCCCTTCTGCAAACCGTTCTGGCAATATGAAACCTTGTTCCCTCCTCGGTCTGGCCCGGCTTTATAAATTTTCCGTCATCCCCGATAAAATTTTCATATTTGGAAATATCCTCCTCAAGTTTCGAAATATCCCCTTCGGAAATCGCCGCCGCGCGACCCGCCGCATCCGAGCCGCCCACCGCCGCCATTATTCTATACAAATCATTCTGAACTCTGTCGATAATTTCGCAGGCTTCCGCGCCGTCCTCAAGCCCGCCAACAAATCTGCACCACCCCAGAAAAGCCTGTAGCTCGTCTACTTCACCCAAAAAACCGATAACATCCGATCCTTTTGAAACTCTTTTTCCGCGATACAATCCGGTTTCGCCGCCATCGCCAGTTTTTGTGGTAATTTTCATAAAGCGATTATATAATAACTCGGCAAAACTACAAAAACCCGCACATGATATTCACCAAAAAAAAGCCCAACACGGAAAAAGCACTCATAGACGAACTTAAAGTTCTTACAAAAGACACAAAAGAGCTCTCAAAAGAGGTAAAAAATCTCAAAAATCTTGAATTTATGAAGGTGTTCCAGCGCCCGCTCAAATTCATGTGGTTCTCCTTTCTGAAAGGACTCATGATCGGCCTCGGCACTGTACTTGGCGCCAGCGTCCTCGTTGCATTTCTGGTTTATATACTTGCGAAAATAAGTTTCGTGCCGGTCGTCGGAGATTTTATTGATAAAATTTTGACTCACATCGAAACTTCGCAGCAGACAGAGAACGATCCAAGTACAGACATAAACTTCATCGAACAATACAAACAGACAAAAGAAACCCTTAACGGCAACTCGTGATGACAAGATCAAAAAACAGAATGATATTTTGGATAGTGGTGGTCCTGCTTATACTGGGAAGTGTTTTTATTGTCATATCATCCCACCTCTCGCCAAACGGCTCAAGCTCAGGGATTCCGCCGGTTTCCGATTCCGACTGGGTAAAGGGAAATCCGGACGCAAGCGTGATTATTATAGAATACAGCGATTTTGAATGTCCCGCCTGCCGCAGTTTTTACCGCATAATGGAGCAAATAGTTTCGGAGTTTGGAAATCACATACTTTTTGTGTACCGGCATTTCCCGCTTGTTCAGATTCACCCAAATGCACGTCTTTCAGCCGAAGCTGCTGAAGCGGCCGGAAGACAGGGGAAATTTTGGGAAATGTATTCAATGATTTTTGAAAACCAGCAGCGATGGGCGGACCTTCCGTTGGATCAGTCAAAAAACATGTTCGCCTCATACGCAACTTCGCTCGGCCTCGACGTAACCCAGTTCGTTAAAGATATTGATTCCGGCGAAGTAAAGTCCCGTGTTCAGGGCGAACTCGACGATGCCCTCTCGGCTGGCCTAGACCACACGCCGACATTCATTCTTAACGGCGTTATAATAAACAACCCTCGCACGCTCGAGGACTTTAGAACATTAATCAGACAAGAAATTGAAAAAAATTCCTAATTGGCTAATTTGGACATTCGCGATAACGGCTTTCGCCGGCTTGCTTGACGCGACTTACCTTACCGTAGCGCAGATAAGCGGAAGTGAATTAAACTGCACGATTTTTGAAGGCTGCAATGAAGTGGCTCGCAGTAAATATTCGGAAATTTTTGGAATACCGGTCGCGCTTTTCGGAGCTCTGTTTTATCTCACAATGCTGATCCTGTCGCTCCTTTATTATGATACCCGCAGCCGCGCTGTTCTCTCGATCATTCCGCCGATTGCGGCCGCAGGTTTTCTTTTTACGCTTTACCTGGTCTATCTCCAGTTATTTGTAATACACGCGGTTTGTATCTACTGCATGTTCTCAGCCCTGACCACCACGACGCTCTTCGTTTTAAGCATTTCCTTACTCCGGTCTTTTCTGTTGTCTCGGCAGGAAGACCAGAAAGTAGATTAAACTCGCGAGAATTGGAATAAGACTCAGCACCTGCCCCATCGATAGCGGAAAACTCTCGGGCAGAACGTGTAGATCTTTTACGAATTCAATGAAAAATCTGCCGATAAAATAACCCCCCAGAATCATAAACATAAAAAACATCCGCGGGGTCCTTTTGTAATATTTCTTGTAAATAAAAATAAGAACAACAAAAATCAAAAAGCACAAACCCGCTTCGTAAAGCTGTGCCGGATGTCTGGGAAAATCCTCACTAAGCCGCTTAAACACAACGCCCCCTTCTCCGCCGGTCGCCACTCCAACTATTTCCGAATTAAAAAAATTCCCGATTCTCACAAACATCGCGGTCAAAGGAAATCCAAGCGCCAGCGCGTCAATATATTTTCCAAATTTCACTTTCTTAACTCTGCACCATATTCCCCACGCAACAAAAAGTCCGATCACGGCGCCATGACTCGAAAGTCCGCCCTGCCATATTTTCAAAACATCGAGAGGATGAGTGAAAAAATACGAAGCGTTATAAAAAATCACCTCCCCGAGCCGCGCGCCGATAATAAGTCCCAAAAAAAGATACAGCGCGGCGCTGTCAAGATGGGCCATATCATATCCCTCCCTTTTAAAAATCCACCGCGCGACCAGATAATTCAAAATAATTCCAATCGCAAAAAGCACACCGTACCATCGGATCTCAAGCGGCCCGATTGCAACCAGCACCGGCGAAAGATCATTAACGAAAATCATGCGAAATTTTTATTTGTGCATTTCCTCGATATCCTCAAGCAAAGTCTGCAGATCATCCTCGTGTTCGACTTCATCCTTCAAAATGCCAAGCACCATAAGATAAGTTATATCGTCCTTGCCCCTCGTAATCTCAGACAGCTTGTTGTAAACATCAATCGCGCATTGTTCGCCTTCTATATTCTGATTCAGAACTTTTAAAACATTCGGATCCGTAGGTGCGGCATACTGGCAGTTTGCCTTTTCGTGCCATTGTTTCGGATCGAGAACCGGAGTTCCTCCAAGCTGAATAATCCTATCCACAAGCAGTCCGGCATGTCTGAGTTCGTCATTTGAATGCTGAACAAGCTCAGTCACAACTTCCCCTTTCATCGCGCCTTCAACCACCTTAGACCCGATCCAGTATTGATAATAAGCCAGCCATTCATCGGAAAGAGCCTTGTTCAAAAGCTCGACCAGTTCATTTACGTCCATTTTTACGATAGAAGTTCCTTTTGTTCCCATATATAGATTTGGTTAATTTTTCACACTCCCACAATATCTAAAATTTTTATCAAAGTAAAATCTTTAAAAAATCTTGGCAAACCGCCCGTCAATATGATTATAT
>JBDRNZ010000050.1:0-10702 GCA_043810515.1 Candidatus Peregrinibacteria bacterium | reverse complement strand
GCAAACTTTTAACCTATTTCACAATATTTTCTCAACAAACGCAAAGTGTGACCGGTCACACTTTCTGATACAATCAGTTCATGCACACCAACTTCCTCATCATCGGATCCGGAATTTCAGGACTTAATTTTGCCCTGCATGCCGCGAAAAAGGGCAAAGTTATTCTGGTAACAAAGAAAAAAATCATCGACAGCAATACAAACTACGCTCAGGGAGGAATCGCCGCGGTTCTCGACAAAACCGACAATATTGAAAAACACATCAAAGACACGCTCGAAGCCGGAGATTATCACAACAACAAAAAAGCAGTCAGATTTATGGTCGAAAATTCAAAAGAAGCGATCTTCCGACTCATTGATCTCGGCGTTGAATTTGAAAAAGAAAAAGGAGCATTGAAACTTACACGCGAAGGCGGCCACCACATGAGAAGAATCGCATACGTCGGCGACCACACCGGCCAGGAAATCGAAAAAATTCTCGTAAAAAGAGTCAAAGAACACCTGAACATAGAAATTCTCGAAAACGCGTTCGCCCTAAACCTCATCACAAAAGGCAAAACATGCTATGGCGCGCAGATCATCCGAAAAAATAAAATCGATAACATCTTCGCAGATCAGACAATTCTCGCGACCGGAGGCCTCGGCCAGATTTTCTCAAACACAACAAATCCGGCAATCGCGACAGGAGACGGAATCGCGATGGCCGTAAAAGCCGGCTGTAAAACAAAAGATCTCGAATTCATCCAGTTTCACCCATCGGCGCTCGCGAAAAAAACATCACCCAGATTTTTGATCTCGGAAACCGTCCGCGGCGAAGGCGCAAAACTCATAAATTCCAAAGGAAAAAGATTCATGACCGACAGACATCCGCTGAAAGAACTCGCCCCGAGAAGCATTGTCGCGAAAGAAATTTTTGAAGAATTGAAAAGCGGTCCGGTCTACCTCGACATAAGCCACAAAAGCCGTGACTTTCTCAAGAAAAGATTCCCAAAAATCTACGCAAAACTGAAAAGTTACGGGATCGACATGGAAAAAGACAAAATCCCAATAACTCCGGCGGCCCATTATCTTTGCGGAGGACTCATCACGGACTTAAGTGGTCGGACAAACATAAAAAACCTTTTCGCATTCGGAGAAACAACCTGCACAGGAGTTCACGGAGCAAACCGCCTCGCCTCAAATTCACTGCTCGAAGCCCTCGTTTTCAGCAACCAGATCGTCAAAAAACTCAAACCCCAGAAAAAACTAAAAGTCCTGACAATCGACCTGCCAAACCTTTCCCGCCCGGATTCAAAAGAAACCTCCCTCGCAAAAACCTTAAGACGCGAAATCCAGAATCTGATGTGGACCCACGCCGGCATCATACGAAACCGCAAAAAATTAGAAAAAGAAGCCATTCCAAAACTAAAAAAAATCCTCCAGGAACTTTCGCAGATTCCAACAACAAACAAAGATATCGCCGAAACCCGCAACCTGGCCCAGGTCTCGCTCCTCATCTTAAAATCCGCATACAAAAGGCGAAAAACACTTGGCTGCCATTATGTAAACTGATCACTCCCCCACCTTTTCCAGCATTTTTTCCTGATCGGCTTCCTGAAGGCTTTTTATGATATCGCCGATATTGCCATCCATGATTTCCGGAATGTTGCTCCAGCTCTCATGAATGCGGTGATCCGTAACACGATCCTGTGGGAAATTGTAAGTACGGATTTTTTCGCTACGGTCACCGGTGCCGATCTGGCTGGCACGCTCCTCACCACGCTCTTTTCGCAAACGCTCTTCCTCCATCGCGTAAAGCCGCGCCCTCAAAACCTGCAGAGCCTTATGTTTATTTTTCAATTGTGATTTTTCATCCTGACAGCTCACCACAAGCCCCGTCGGCTTATGTGTCACACGCACAGCCGAATCGGTAGTATTGACGCTCTGGCCGCCCGGACCGCTTGATCTGAAAACTTCAAAGTCCAGATCGGAATCTTTGATTTCAATATCAACTTCCTCGGCTTCCGGCAAGACAGCAACAGACACAGTCGACGTATGCACGCGCCCCTGGCTCTCAGTTACCGGAATACGCTGTACGCGATGCACGCCGCTCTCATATTTCATGGTTCCGTAAGACCCGTTACCCCGCACGGCAAAAATCATTTCTTTTATCCCGCCAGATGTGCTCTCGCTCTTGCTGATCAGCTCTGTCTTCAGATGATTGTCCTCCGCGAAACGCAGATACATTCGCGCGATTTCTCCGGCAAAAAGACCTGCCTCATCTCCACCGGCTCCGGCACGGATTTCAATTATACAGTCTTTAGAATCGTCCGGATCTCTTGGGAGAAGCTCGCAACGAGCATCTTCATCAAGTTTTTTAAGTTTTTCATCAGCCTCGGTCAACTGCGATTTTGCCATGGTCTTAAGTTCATCATCTCCACCTTCTTTTAGAATTTCTTCGGCTTCCTTTTTTGCGAAAATGGCCTTTCTGTACGCACCGGCAAGTTCGTAGGCAGTCTCAAGCTCTTTATACCTTCTGGACAAAGTCTTGTACTGATTTTTATCCGCGATGATGGCAGAGTCTGAAAGCTTATTTTGAATATCGAGATATTCCTTTTCCAGTTTTTCCAATTTTTCAAGCATGATCAGTTTGTTACCATAAATATTCTGTCAATTCCCGCAAGGTCCTTCTCGATTCGCCACTTCTGTTCAAAATATTTATTCAAAACCTCTTCCATGTCTTCCCGCTGCGCAAAGCCAAATTCTCCAATCAAAATTCCAAATTTCACTCCTTTTTCCACAATCTGCTGAAACATTTTTTTATACAACTCCAGTCCGTCCTCTCCGCCAAACAATGCAACTCCCGGTTCATACTTTTCGGTAGCGGCAGAAACAAATCTATTCTTCACCGTTCCAATATAGGGCAAATTTGAAATAATTACATCATATTCTTCACCATCTTCGGCAAATTCCAGAAGATCGCTCTGAAAAACATGGATTTTATCTTCCAGAGAATACTGCCCAACGTTTATCTTCGCGACATCAATAGCATCATTATCACGATCCACCGCGTCGATCCTATCGATAAAACAACTTTCATCTCCAAAATTTCTGGCAATACTAACCGCAATATTCCCACTACCGGTACCAACATCCAGGATTCTAAACCTCCTTCCGGCCTTAGCGCGATCACCCATATAACCAAGCGCCCTCTCGACCAGCTGCTCCGTCTCCGGCCGCGGAATCAAAACTCTGTTATCAACATAAAAATTCAAACCAAAAAATTCCTTCTCGCAAGTGATATAAGCCACAGGCTCTCCTTCCTCCACTCTGTTTATATACACACTAAAAACCTCCGCCAGTTCCTCGGGAATTTCCTCATTAGGATGCGCCAAAAGATGCTCCCTCGGAACCCCGAGCACATAAGCAAGCAAAACCTCACGGTCAAGGATATCGGCACCACTTTTTAGCAGGTCCTTTATAGTCAAAGAAGACTTAATAAAATTTACTTTTTTCACGCTTCGCTCTGTACTGGTCTCTCATGATCGCGGCTTTCCTCTCGTATCGCTTTGATTTGGCCGGTTTATTATATCGTTCAGAACGAACCTTAATAACCTTACGGCTTCCCTGAACTTTTTTATTAAATCTGGCAATAAGACGCTCATTTGATTCCTTCTCGTTTTTTACGACAGTTACTCTCATATTTTATTCATCTCCTTTTTTGGTTTACTTATAAATTAAATATCTAGATTTTTTACCTTCTTCGCATAAGCCTGGATAAATTTCTTCCTCGGAAGAACCTCGGATCCCATCAAGGTATCAAAAACCGCATCCGCACGCTGGGCATCCTCCACTCTAACCTGATAAAGCGATCTGAGTTCCGGATTCATCGTGGTTTCCCAAAGCTGGTCCGGATTCATTTCTCCAAGACCTTTGTATCGTTGTATTGAATATCTTTGTTCTTTCTTGAATTTTTTTACCAACACATCCCTTTCCTCGTCCGAATAGGCATAGCTTACGGATTTTCCCTGAGCAACCTTATAAAGAGGCGGTTGAGCTATATAAATATAACCATCCTCAATAAGAGATTTGAAATAACGATAAAATAAAGTGAGGATAAGTGTTCTTATATGCGCGCCATCAACGTCGGCATCGGTCATGATTATGATTTTGTGATAGCGAATTTTGCTTATGTCAAAACTATCACCGACTCCGACACCAAGAGCAATAACAAGATTTTTAACCTCCGTGTTCGCCAGAATTCTATCAAGCCTCGCCTGCTCAACATTCAAAATTTTTCCTCTCAGCGGCAAAATCGCCTGAGTCTCACGATCACGCCCCTGCTTCGCGCTGCCACCGGCTGAATCTCCCTCAACTATAAAAAGTTCAGATCTTGAAGCATCCTTTGTGGAACAATCAGCAAGTTTGCCAGGCAAAGTAATTCCATCCAAAAGCCCCTTGCGTATGACAGTATCCCTGGCAGCCCGCGCGGCAAGACGCGCTCGCGACGCAAGCAGACATTTTCCGACAATAGCCCGCGCATCTGAAGGATGTTCGCCCAAAAATTCGCCAAAAGTATCGCCAAAAACAGTTTCAACAGCAGTCCTCATTTCCGCATTCCCCAGCTTCGCCTTTGTCTGGCCCTCAAATTGCGGATCAGGTAATTTCACGGAAACGACAGCCGTAAGTCCTTCACGCACATCGTCAGCAAGAAGATTTGCGTCCTTTTCCTTAAGCATGTCATTATTTCTGGCATATGTATTTATGGTACGGGTAAGAGCGGTTTTAAAACCCGTAAGATGCATTCCTCCATCAGTCGTATGAATATTATTCGCAAAAGTGTAAATAGTTTCCTGGAAAGAATTGTTGTACTGGAGAGAAACCTCAACCATGCCCTCCTTTACATCTTTTTCAATATAAACAACTCCACCTATAACTTCCTTATTTTTATTAAGATGTTTTACGTAAGATTTTATTCCGCCTTCAAAATAAAAAGCATACTTCCGACTAGCTTCTCTTTCATCAAGAACAGTAACCTGCACGGACTTCGTGAGATACGCCTGCTGACGCAGTCTGTTCAAAACAGCCTGGTAATCAAACTCGACAGTATCAAAAATTTCCTTGTCCGGGTAAAAAGTTATTTTGGTACCTCTCAAATTCGTTTTCCCGGTAACCTCAAGCTCGCCTCCGGCATTGCCGCGACAATACTCCTGTCTGTAAACCTGACCGTCACGGTAAACTTCGGCAATTGTCTTAACGGAAAGCGCGTTTACGACAGAAACACCAACTCCATGCAGACCTCCGGAAACTTTATATCCTCCACCCTCTCCAAATTTTCCTCCGGCATGCAGTACCGTCATCACAGTTTCAAGCGCAGACTTGCCGGTTTTTTTATGCTTATCAACCGGAATACCACGTCCATTGTCAACAACACTGACTCCACCGTCTTTTAGAAGAATAACATCTATTTCTGTACAATAACCAGCCATGGCTTCATCAATAGCGTTGTCCACAACCTCCCATACAAGATGATGAAGGCCTGAAACGTCGGTAGATCCTATATACATTCCGGGACGCTTTCTTACAGCCGAAAGCCCTTCCAAAACCTGGATCTGATCCGCACTATATTCTTGTGTAACTCCCTGTGGCATAGCCTAAAATAGCTTAAAAATTTAGTCCGCGAAAGACTCTACCATAGGATAATAAACTTGTCACATAAAAGTTATCTGAGCACACCGCCACTGGAGCCTTCCTTATTTCCCGCAGCACCAAAATCCCCTTCAGCCGTAATAACGTCCTTAAGTTCAGCAAGAGTAAGCTCATCATTAAGGACAACGGGCTTGCCTTTGACTGACAGATAAATATTTGTAGCTCTTTCGCCTCTCAGAATCATGTAATCAAAAGTAACAAGCACATCGTCGTGCCCGGGAATCGTAACCTCCCTGACCCTGTAAACTGAGTTTGCGGAATCTATTATGGAAACATTGTCCATCTCTATCGCGAAACCGGCGTCCGAAACAACCTGAACAACGTAAAGCCGCGCTCTCCTTTCAGCAATCGTTTCCTCGGTAAGAGGCTCCCCTTCTTCGTCAACAGGAGTTTCAAGATCCGCAAACTTACCTTTCAGCAGATCGAGAAGATTATCAAGATTAAGAGGCCTGTCAGAAACTATATTTCCGTATGAATAAACATCGGTCAGATTGTCCTTATCACGATCATAAACCGCTTCAAAAGAATAGCCGCCTATAACACCTTTTACCTTTACACGCCTCTGGCTTGGATCAGTCAGATCTTCAAGCTCAACGTCACTTACATCAGAATTTTGCGCAAATACAGAAAGAATCTCCCTTTTGGCATCATCAAGCGTAAATTCTCCAACATTATCCCCAAGTATATCTTCCTGAATATTTACAATACTCCATATCCTGTCTTTGTCTGCAAGATAGGATTCATATCTTTCTTTCTGGGTATTTCCGTATGTTTTTGAAATATGATACTCGGGACTGTTAAGATAGCCCCAGAAATCACCAATATCTTCAAGTTGAGCCTGAAAAAGCTCAATCACGGCCACCCCGGAATCCTCTGCCGGCATAAGATCATCAATTTCATTTACAAGACGGGCAAGAATGCTTTTCGCTTCCGCCACAGTAATTTCCTCGCCAAAAAAGAAGCCCCTCATCCTCTTTAGAAAACTTATTTTGTTGCTTATAAATTCCTGCGAAAGCTCATCTTTCAGCTGACCAGCCTCGTACAGTTTCGACATTTCACGTTCAATCACATTCTTCATCGCAAAATATGCATCCTTGTAAAAATACGAATAACGGAGAAGCAGATTATCAAAAAGCTGATTATTGTAAACTATGTACTCCTTATAAAATTCAAAATCATCATATTTTCCAAGAGTTGAATCGAAATAACTATAATATGTGTCCAAAGCATCCATAGCCTCACTTTCTCCAAGATCAATACCGGAATAAACATCAAGCCAAAACCTGTCGACAACTCCATATCTGTCACCACCGTTTTTGAACTGCATGTCCATTAATTCAAGAAAAACGGGATAAACGGAATCCCCCGGTCCGAAAACGGAAAGTTCATCAACTTTATCAGCAAGTTTAGCACGCATCTCTTCGCCTGTTGAAGTTTCCTGCGACAAAGAGGACAGGTAGTCCTTAAATTCGTCAAAACTGACAGAGCTCTCTACTTTATCACCTTCATTTGCGTAAAAAGCAGCATCGTCAAGATACGCAAAAAGATGATCCAGAAGAGCATCATTTTTTTTGGAAGGAATGAATGTAAGATTTTCCTCGGCCCAAAAAACAAAATTCCCAAACAAGGTATCACTCACGGACTCACCTTTGAATATTATGTTTGATACTGTCTCCTGCTTCACGGAATCAACGTATTTATTGTCCTTGCCAAGGTTTCCGGACACCCAGTCTGATTCTTTCTCAGACGCCGGAACTGCGGAATATTTAAATTCCTTAACAAGTTTCGAATAAAGAAGAGATTTTATGCGATCATCAAGCTTTCCAAAAGGAATCGTTACACGGGTATCTCTCGGAACAAGCAGCTTATTCACAAAAACCTTACTGTATTGATCGGCATAGTCGTCAAGAGAAATTCCATCATCAAGAAGCCCGATATAAACATTGCCGTCCAGAACGGACAACGTAACTTTTTTATCATCCGCCTCAAGGCTAAAAACCGCATGATCCGGAATAACGACAATCTTATCCGTAACAAAATTCACTTTTGCATTGCTTATACGAAAATTTCCCCAAAATTTAGCGGAGGCAACATCGAAAACATATTCACTTTCATCACCCTGCGTCTCACGCAAAGAAACCGAATTTTCAATTCCCGACACAGCCTTATTCTCAAAACGCAAAATCCCCCTGTCCGGAATAATATTTTCAGCGGAATAATCCAAAGTCAAAACAGCCTTTTCCGCTTCGCCCCCGGAAACAAACGTGCTCTCAAAAAAAATATTCCCAAAAATCAGAGCAGCCCCAATCAAAAAGAAAAATCCCGCCTTAAAAAGATTTCCCGCAAGAAGAGATTTTTCCAATATCTCTCTTATACCTCCAGATTTTTCAGGTCCGGAAAACATAAATCACGTAAGTTAAGATTTCTGGTCCTGCGGAGGTTCCTGCCCCTGCGGAGGTTCCTGCCCCTGCTGCGTAGACACCGCACTCGCGGCATTAACAGCCTCCTCCCTTCCGCGCAAAATATCCTCCGGATTTGTAGTAACGATTTTATCCTCGGTATATGAAGCTATAACCTGGATCGCAACGTGCTTGAATCCGGCAAAGAAAAGTCCCTGCCCTACTCCGCTATTCAAAAGAACGTATTTCTCGCCCTGTGTGAGATTGAATATTTTCGCGAGAATATCAACAGCGGCCGGCGACTGCTTCAGAAGAAGCTGTATGGAAGAGTTTGTGATAATAGGTTTTCCAAAATCGCTTTTTATAAAGTCCTCAACGTCCTGTGTGATCGTCGAAACACCCAGATAGTATTTTCTCGCACGTTTCACGAGTCCAAACAAAAACTTGGCGCTGTCTTCGTGCTGCATAAGCGACCACGCCTCATCTATCACAAGAATCCTTTTTTTCAACTCGCTTCTGACTTTGCTCCATATATAATTAAGTATTATATACATCGCAATCGGTCGCAGCGCATCTTCAAGATCACGTATTGAGAAGACCATAAGTCCGCCCGTCAAATCCACATTTGTCGCTTTGTTGAATATTCCGGCGTAGGAACCGGTCGTAAATTTCGCGAGTCTCTGAACCAGAGAAGTAGCTCCTTCCATCGAGTTAAGAACATTATAAAGATCCTCCATCGTAGGCGGCTCATAAACCGAAGGATCAAGAATTTCCATTGTTATTCCCTTAAGGGCGTAAACGTCTATAAGAGCTTTATCGAGAATTCCCTCTTCCTCCGGAGTAACCCCGCCAAGCATAAGCTTCAGAAGCCCCTGCAGAGTAATAACGTTTGAACGCATAAGATCACCGGGCTGGATCTCTTCGCCTTCTATCGGTTTCGGAAGATCAAAAGGATTTATACGTCTGTCACTCGTAAGACTCAGCTTCATATACGTTCCGCCAACCGTTGACGAAAGCGACTCATATTCATTTTCCGGATCAATTACGATCACGTCGGTTCCCATCATCATAAGCCTTAAAATCTCAAGCTTCACGGCATAAGATTTACCTGCACCGGATTTGGCGAAAATCACGCTGTTCGCATTTTCAAGAGAAAATCTGTCAAAAATTATAAGACTGTCGTTGTGACGGTTGATTCCATACAAAACGCCTTTATCAGAAGTCAGGTCGGATGAAGTGAATGGGAATGTAGTGGAAAGCGGACCGGTATTCATGTTCCTTATCACATAAAGTTCGTCCAGACACATCGGCAATGTGGAATTAAGTCCATGTTCGGCCTGAAGCTGAGCTCTTTTCGTCATTACAAGTTTGCCGGCCAGCAGACTTTCAAGCTGCTTCGCAACAGTCTCAAGCTTTTTCTCGCTAGTCGCGTAAATTGTGAAGTAAAGCGCAAACTGGAAAAACTTCTCCTGGCCACGCTGAATCTCGGTACGAAGCTGATCCGCATCACCAAGCGCCGTTTCAAGAGCCGGATCACGCACCTGACCTTTTTCGGTCTGAATCCTGACACTTGATTCCATCTGGGCCACTTTCTTTTTGAGAATTTTCATTATTTTCGCGGAATCAATCGGATAAATAAACTGCGAAACATCCATCTGCACATCAAAATTAATCACCGGCGCGAGCCAATTCGCGTCCAGAAAACGCGGATATGCAAAAACATAAAAAGACCTGGCATAAATACCATCAAGAGCGATGGAGTCGTATTTTATCTCCATTGAAGACGGAGAAATAAGATCTTTTATCGAACTCAAACCCTCTTTATAAAGTTTTTCGGCTTCTATATATTCTTTTTTTTCGGCATCGGTAAGCTTTGTCTTTTTATCGCCCTTGTCTATTTTTTCAACCGTCACATCTCTTTTCTTTGCGCCGGACGCAAAAACCGCCCGCATTCTGTCAAAAATGGACAATTTTTCTTTCGCGCCATCGAAAACCGATTTTTCTTCTTTTTTACCGGTAAAAGGATTATAGCCGGCAAGAACCATCTTTTCAGACGCTTTCGACTCTGCCTTTTCCACAACTTCAAGAGACGGCGTAACTTCAATTACAGACGAAGGATCCGCTCCAAGCTCAGTCGCGCTTGGCTTATCAGCCCTTATCTGGACAACCGGAGTAGGTCCTGGCGCAGCCCCCGAAGCGGCCACCTCAGCAGCTGCAGCAGAAGAAGCCTCCGCGCCAACAATCTTGCCCATCACATTTTCACCGGCATCTTTAAGCCACTGCGGAGTCTCTGCCGCAGCTCCGCCGGTTGAAGAAAAAATAGCCTTTTTATCCTGACCTGTTGCCGTTTGATTTTGATCCATTTATTTTTGTTTTTCTCTACTTATTTTTCCCTATATTCTACCAAATTTTGACATTTTTTACAAGGCTCCGCGCAGGAAACTTTTTAACATTCGGACAAAGATCCGATTTTTCGGCTGGGGACCGTCTCCCCGAAAATTGAGGAAAATGGATTTTTTGGCTTAGGAGAATAGTTTTCGAGGTCGAAGCTTGACGTTTCGGGGAATCTCGGTCAAGCCAAAGCCTACTGTATTTTCTGGTTCTTTCTCTTTCTGC
>JBDRNZ010000049.1:0-14829 GCA_043810515.1 Candidatus Peregrinibacteria bacterium | reverse complement strand
CGACGGCTGCGGCGGTAGCTGCGGCACCTGCGCCACCGGCGAAAATTGCCAGAACAATCAGTGCGTTGCCGGCCCATGCGTTCCCGACTGCTCCGGAAAAGAGTGCGGGGACGATAACTGCGGCGGAAGCTGTGGAATCTGTACTGGCTGTGCAAGTCAGTGTGTGAATGACCTGTGCCAGCCAGTTTCGCACTATGGCCATGCATGCCACGATGGAGACGTTTGGTGGAATGACTCATGCGCGCAGTGGGAATCCATCCTGGAAACCTGCGGTGCAAACGAAACCTGCGAAGGTGTCCAGTGCGTGACCACGTCTTGCACTGACGTCTATCTGTCCAACCAGTCGACTTCCTGCTACGCAAACCCGGGTTGGAAGACTTTGTGTGTCACTGTAAATCAGGTTAGTGGCTCTGTCTGGGAATACCAGGTGTGTGTACAGGGCGGAACATTCGACAACGATTTCACCTACCACCTGGAAGACTTCGAGTACCAGGACGAGCCCTATACGTCATACTTCGGCGCACAGAACATACAATGCACAAGCTGGCACAACGTCGACGTGAGTTACATCTCAGGCTACGGACAGTCTAACGGAGCCATTCCTGTGGCTTTCGTTTACTCTCCGGCAAACTGCAGTGAACCCGCTTGCCCATACAGCACTGGGATTGACATCACAATCTGGATGGAGTGCCAGTGAACGATACATACCATTGATGACAAACCGTGACCCGTTTCCTCTTCAAATCGGAGAGAGAAGCTGGTCCCTTAACAAAAACCTCCCGTGCCCGAAAAGCGCAGGGAGGTTTCGCATATCCTTTAAACAAAAACTATTACCCCAACCGCCACCAGATAAATCGCGAATACGAGAAGGCTGTTTTTTTTCAAAAATCTCATCAGAAAAGCCA
The DNA here is from genome assembly GCA_043810515.1 of Candidatus Peregrinibacteria bacterium. GTDB lineage: Bacteria > Patescibacteriota > Gracilibacteria > UBA1369 > LOWO2-01-FULL-3 > WJKQ01. The sequence goes on along the minus strand of JBDRNZ010000049.1, from coordinate 13,924 downwards.
CGCTCAAAAGGCCGAAAATAAAACTGGAAATAAATCCGGTAATCAAAGGCAGAAGTTCCACACCCAGCCCGCCATTCGCGGGAATTTTTAAAGCTGTTAGAACTCCCGCGCCAAATATAGCCGGAATTCCAAGCAGAAACGAAAATCTTGCGGCCTCGCTTCGCTCAACGCCCTGAAAAAGCCCCGCAACGATAGTCGAACCCGATCTCGAAACCCCCGGAACAAGCGCTACCGCCTGCGCGAGGCCGGTAACAATCGCCTTGTACCATTTCATTCCCAGATTTCCGCGCCGCCTGTAAACCGCTTCACCGAGCAGATAAATCACCCCGACAGCTATCATGCACACCGCCACGATTTTCGCGTGCCTGAAAACGCTGTCGATCCATTCTTCGCCCAAAACGCCGGCTATGACCGCCGGAATAGTGCCTATTATTATAAATAAAATTAATTTCGCATAAGGATCGCTTTTCGAAAATCTTCCCAAAAACATTCGCCCAAGCGCCTTCAGCATTTCCCACACATCCTTTCTGAAATACACGATGATCGCAAAAAGAGTTCCAAAATGCAGCGCCACATCAAAACTTTTCAGCGTTCCGACGTTCAGCCCAAGCAATTGCTCGCCAAGCACAAGATGCCCGCTCGACGATATAGGCAAAAACTCGGTAATGCCCTGTAAAATCCCCAAAAGTAACGAATCGACAAAATTCATACCTGAATTTTAATGCCTGAAATATCTCCTGCCGGTAAACACCATACTTATGCCGAGTTCGTCGGCTCTTTTTATAATTTCCTCATCGTTCACCGAGCCGCCCGGCTGGCTTATTGCCACGACCCCGAGCTTTACGGCTTCCTCCATCGCGTCCGCAAACGGAAAAAACGCGTCCGAAGCCATGACAGAGCCTTTTATGAGCTCGCCGCCCTTGATTCCGGCTATTCTCACGCTGTCCACCCGCGACATCTGCCCCGCCCCGACTGCGACCACGGCGCTTCCCTTAGCCATGACTACGGCATTGGACATCACATGTTTCACGACTTTGTTCGCAAAAAGCAGCGCGTCGATCTCGTCTTTCGTAGGTTTCCTCTTTGTGACAACTTTCAGGTCTTCCGGCGTGAGCTCGGATGTGTCTTTTGTCTGAATAAGAATGCCGCCGGCCACTTTTTTGATATCGGTCTTGAGAAGGTCGAGTTTCAGGTCACCCGTCTCGAGAATTCTTAGATTTTTGCGTGTCATAAGCCGCTCCAATGCCTTTTTCTCATAACCCGGCGCGATAATCATCTCGACAAACATTTTTTTATCCTTCATGTGATCCACAATCGCCTCATTCACCTCGCGGTTTAACGCGATAATAGAGCCAAAAGCCGCCATCGGATCGACCGTATACGCCTGAATAAAAGCGTCCTCTATTTTTGCCGCACTGGCAACTCCGCACGGATTGTTATGCTTCACAAAAACCGCGGTCGGCTCATGGAATTCCTTCACAAGCTCAAGCGCGCTGTCCCCGTCCACGATATTGTTGAAAGACAACTGTCTTCCGTGAATAACTTTTGAATTTGTGATATTTGAATCGTGATTTTCGGGATTCCTGAAGAACGCGGCTTTCTGATGAGGATTTTCGCCATACCTCAGACTGCCGACTTTTTCATAATGAAGATTCAGCAGTTCCGGATCACCGACCTGCGTTCGCAGGTATCTTTCGATGGATTCGTCATATTTATGTGTCATGGTGAATGCCTTTCTGGCCAGCTTTTTGCGTGTTTCAAGGCTCGTATCGCCGTTCGCGGAAATCTCATTCTCCACTTTGGAATAATCCTCCGGTGAAGTGACCACTGTCACAAATTTGAAATTTTTTGCCGCGCTCCTGACCATCGAAGGCCCGCCGATATCTATATTTTCTATGGCTTCCTCTTCGCTGACACCTTCAGCTTCAACTGTTTTGCTGAATGGATAAAAGTTCACAACAACAAGATCAATCATTTTTACGCCGCTTTCCTCAGCCTCTTTCATGTGTTTTTCATTGTCGCGAAGAGCCAGAATTCCGCCGTGAATACGCGGATGCAGGCTTTTTACGCGGCCGCCCATCATTTCCGGAGAACCTGTATAGTCCGATACGTCAAACACCTTCACGCCGCCTTCTTTTAAAGTCTTCGCGGTTCCGCCTGTGGACATAATTTCTATGCCTTTTTCGGCAAGTTTTTTCGCAAAATCCAAAACGCCTGTCTTGTCTGACACGCTTATTAATGCACGCTTAATTGACATTGAAAATTGGATTTAAGAATCTTTTCACCGCCAGAGTATGAGTTTAATTATATGGGAACGAAAGTCAAGTGCGCGATTTTAGAATTTTTTTAAGTTTTTTTAACAAAAATTTTAAACTTGACTGCTAAAATCGGGTCAGAATTAACAAAAAGAAAAATGAACACACAGAAAATCAGCAGCGCCGAAAAAATTCTCCACGAAAAATTCGTCCAATATGGCCAAAACGCAAAAGAATGGACGAGAAAATGCGTGCTTCTCCTGCCGGAAATCGAAAAACATAGAATCTGGGAAAAGAAAGGCTTTTTAAGCGTCTACGAATATGCCGCAAAATTGGCGGGAATGAGCCATGACAAGGTAAACGAAGCTTTAAGAATTTTGAGAAAAATCGAGGACAAACCCGAACTTAAAAAAATTGTGGCAGAAAAAGGAATTTTGGCAGTCCGGCCGGTAGCGGCGATAGTCACAAAAGAAACTGACGGTTTTTGGGCGGAAAAAGCCAAAGAAATGAGCATGCATACCTTGGAAACATATATACAAGAATACAAAAAAGAACAAAAATCACGCCTTCGCGCGAAGGAAGTTCGTATAACAACAGAGGAATCCGAAACTATCACAATTTCCATGGACCTCGACCCGGAAACGGCTCAACGATTACAAAAGCTAAAAGGCCAGGAAGACTGGAACAAGCTCATGAAAGAATTTCTAAAACTAAGAGAAGAAAAAATCGAGAGTTCCCGCCCTGAAGCGGTAAAGGCAACATCCAGGACCATTCCGTCAAAAATCAAAAAACACGTCCTCCAAAAAACAAACAATACATGCGCATTCCCCGGCTGCACAAAGCCCTGCCAAATTCTGCATCACACGCAAAGATTCGCTCTGAAACCCGTCCACGACCCCGACAAAATTGTTCCACTTTGCAAAAACCATGAAAGACTCGCGCACTTAAGCCTTATTGAAAATGAAGAACTGCCGCCAAAGTATTGGAAAATCCGCAAAGAACCAGATACAATTCACCCAAAATACAAAATTGACCAAAGAGTAGCAGCCTACAGAAAAGGAGGGTCATGAACACAGCCCAAAAACTACAAAAAAACTTTGCCACCACAGAACTCCGGCTACTACAAAACCGGATCATCTCCGCCTTTTGACCAGGGATTGCACCTGAAGACTCTGACGATAGCCTTCCCGCCACCGCGTATAACGCCATACTTCATGACAGCCTCGCGCGCATAGGTGGAACATGTCGGGTTGAATTTGCAATAACCATTTGGAAAAAGCCCTTTCAAAAACCCATGATCCGGCGAGAAGGTTTTTTGATAACCGCGAATTAAAAAATAAACCGCGTAACGCGGCAGATACCATATAAACTTTAAAACCTTGCGTATAATCCCCATCCCCCCGTTTTAATAGTAATTTCCGGGATACTGTTTTACTCCGTCCTGAATAACTTCCCAGTGCAGATGAATACCGGTAACACCATAAACACGGCCTGTATTACCCATAATACCAATTACGTCTCCCTGATTTACATACTGTCCCACTGCGACATTTACACTATCAAGATGGGCGTATAAAGTCTGAAGTCCGTTGCCGTGATCGATAATAACGTGATTTCCATAACCTCCGCCCCATGTGCCAGTGGAAGCTTTACTAACAGTTCCACCACTCGCAGCCCATACTGGAGGCTTGCTTCGGTCGGCGATATCAATCGCGTAATGCCCGGCATGATATCCCTGAGTGATCTTTCCTTTTGTTGGGAATATAAAGATTTTTCCAATTGTAGGAGCGGCTGTCGAAGAAGAAACGTTCGCGTAATTCACGGATCGTGTCGCTGAATAAGCTCTTGTGTCGCTTGAAGCTATATTTACAGGGAAAAGAGGTTTTGTTCCCGGAAGAAACAAGTTTTGTCCTTTATAAACCGAATCGCTATCAAGTCCGTTCTGTGCGATTATGGAATCGGCTGAAATATTGTATTTTTTTGCAATCTTATCCAGAGTATCACCGCTAGAAACGGTATAGCTTATGCCATCAACCGGAGGAATAAGCAGTTTCTGCCCTGTTCTTATGGAATTCGCGTTTCCGATGTTGTTTTCCCACATTACGGTTTCGACACCAATGCCATATCTCTGCGCTATAAGAGAAAGAGTCTCGCCGGATTCAATCGTGTGTACGGCGTAATCCGTCATGCCTATTCTGTTTGAAACGTTTGTCTGTGGATTTACCTTTACAAGATAACCGTCTTCGTCCGAAACCAAAACATCACCTGGAAGAGCATAAGAGCTTATGTAATCCGTAGAATAAGTCATAGAAGCGGCTACGAATGATCCCCCCGGAGTAAACGAACTTACAAATATCGCCGCCGCAGACAAAATAATCGCATGAAAAACAAGCCTTTTCTGTGGTGCCGTTGGCAAAAGACCGGAGATGCGCGTCTTTACGCCTGCCAAATAACGCCTTATCCCTGCGAATACAGGCGTCTTAAGAACTGAAACCACTGGCTTGGCCACAAACTTCACGGCATCAAACAGGTGAATCTTTATAAGATTCTTCTTGGAGAAGATTCGAAGGTGTCGGTTTCTTCTCGCAAATTTGTTTACCTGTAGTGTTGCTTCGGTTACACCCATGCATTAAATTAAATGCGCTCTTTCCGGTTCACTTTCCAAAGAAACTTACCAAATGATTCTCTAAAAATCAATAAAATTTACTTTCCTAGATAGTATGAAGGATATAGATAAGCCCGCGCAAGACTCGTACATTGACTTATTTATAGAAATATTGCAAGGGATATTTTGAATGGTAGTCGGTTGACCGGAAAACGGCATGCGAAAGCAGTTTTTCAAAATGGCATAAAATTATATATGTAATATTACCCAAAAATAAAAACTTGACCATAGGCGTAAAACATGGCGGTTTACTATTGCAAAAGTTTTGGCATTCTGATAACTTCAGGCAGCTCAAAATAATTTTCTGTTCTGTCTCAACAGCGGGGCAGGGCTATAACCCAAAGAAAATATGCAATACGAAATAATGTTTATTCTCCGTCCTGACCTAGGGGAAGAAAAAACAAACAAAGAAATTGAGGAGATGCGAAAACATATTACTTCCGGCAAAGGGGAGGTTTTACGTGAGGATATATGGGGAATGAGGGATCTCGCCTACAAAATAAAAAAAGAGGAGCGCGGATTTTATGTCGTGCTGAATTTTACGATTGAACCTGACGGGCTGAAGGAAATACAGGATTCGCTGAATCTGAATCAACAGATTTTAAGATATCTTTTAATACACACGCCGGAATCGTATAAACCAAAAACATTAAAAGAATACGAAGCTGAAGCTGAGAAAGAAAGGAAAGAGGAGGAAAAAGATAAAGAAGAAAAAGAAAAGAAAAGAAAAGCTCCACCTGCTCCTGTAAAACGTCCCGTGCATAAAGAAAAGAAAATCGAAACCCCCACGGCGCCCGTAAAAGTTAAAAAAGAGAAAAAAGAAGAAATCGAGCCGCCTACACCACCTACGCCGACCGAATCGACCGAGCAACCTGCCACATCCGAACCATCGGAACCGCCTACGTCATCCGAGCCATCTACACCGCCTGCTCCGCCAAAATCAAAGCTCGACGAGGTGGACGAAAAACTGAAAAGCATAATAAACGACCCGGATATATCGCTATAAAATAACAATTTTGCGTAATGAGATCAGTAAACAAAGTAATTTTGATAGGAAATCTAACAAGAGATCCTGAAATGAAAACAACCCAGAGCGGCCAGTCTATAACAAGCTTTGGAATAGCAACAAACCGCGAATGGACGACAAGCGGCAGTGAAAGCAAGAAATCCACTGAATTCCATGAAATTGTGGCTTGGGCACGACTCGCTGAAATATGTCAAAAATATCTCAAAAAAGGCAAACTCGTATATCTCGAGGGCTACCTGAAAACGAGAAGCTGGGAAACGGAAACCGGAGACAAAAAATTCAGAACCGAAGTGGTTTTGCACGACATGATAATGCTGGAAAAAAGACCCGTATCGCAGGAAGAGGAGACCGAAATATTATCGGCAACCCCTGAGGCGGACACGACGGACACGTCAGACACGGAAAATGTATTTTAAGAATTAAAACACTAAAAATATGGCGACTTACAAACACAGACAATGTCACTTCTGTAAAAGCGATATCGATTACATTGATTACAAAAATGTAAAACTGATGAATCGATTTATCACAAAGTACTGCAAAATAGTGCCACGCTATTACAGCGGAACATGCGTCAGACACCAGAAGCCTCTCGCGAATGCTATCAAAAACGCGAGAATAATCGGCCTTCTTCCGTTCACAACCCAGTAGAATCCTGATATTTTACCCAGTTACCCTTCCAAAAAAGGGTTTTTTGTGCTAAAATAATTAGATTAATTTTAGAGTAATGATAAAGAAAGAAACAAAAATAAAAAATTCGGCGTTTGATGTCTCTGTAATTTCATGGTTTGCACCGGAATACATCAGATATCAAAAAGGAAAATTATGGAAAGCCGTTGCCGCCGGAGCAGTTTTTGCTTCCGTGGTTATAGGGATTTTATACAACGCATGGACATTTTCGCTGGCGGTAGCTGCTTTTGCGTTTGCGTACATCGTAATCAACCGCGAAACTCCAAAACTGGTTAACGTGAAAATCTCCGAAATAGGCATAAAAGTAGGTGAAAGATGCTATGCGTACAACAAAATAAAAGGATTCTGGATAGTCTATGATCCAGAGGGAATAAAAACCTTAAACTTAAGGGTAAGAGGGGACCTTATGCTTGATATCCCGATAACGCTCAGTTACGGCAATCCCGGCGAGGTGCGGAATTTTCTGGTTAAAAAAATTCCGGAAATGCCAAAACAGGCGGAATCATTCGGCGATATGCTTACAAGATTATTTAAAATATAAAAATGGCTGATAAAGAACAAATACCAGCACAGGGAAACGGCCCGGGGAGTCCAAGTGAAAATCCGGAGCAATACACAAAAACCAGAGCGGACATACTGGAGGAAAGCCGAAAAAGGCAGAAAGATGAGGCCGAAAAAGCGCAAAGAAAGCTTACGGAAGCAATAAAGGACAGGCAGACAGAAAAACCGACCAATAGGGAGGATTTTGTCAGATCTGCGGTCATGGAGAATTTTAGGGCAAGGATAAAAAGAGCGGAGGACGCGTGGAAAAGAGCCAGAATAAAAGCGGGAGCAAGTTCCTTTACGGAAGATCTTGGTGAACTTCAGAAGAGGTTGAATGAAGCCACCCTGCCTTATGAGGAAAGGATGAAGGAAACAGCCGAATTCGCGGAGGCATATATAAGAAAGATAACCGAAAGCACGGGCGGAAAACTCACGAAAGAAATGGTAATAAAAATGCGCGACAGCGTGGCAAGCGCGGGCGATGTCGTTGTACTGCTTTCATCCCTTGAAAATAAAGGGCTTGTAGATGCTCTGAGATGGGTGCTCGATATGTCGCATGTTGAGAAAGGAGCGGAAAAATCCGTTTCATCGGGAAAAGGACCGGCTTTTGAGGCTCTACTTGCGGAACTTGAAAAAAGCCCAAAATTAAACAACGAAAAAATCCCGTTCGTATGGATGATTATGTCCATGATGAAGCCTGTCGACAAAACTGAACTGGCAAAACTTCACATTTCAAAAAACAACCTGGACATTCAGCAGGCAAAATTTTTCCTTGAGGAAGGAAACAAAATGGGAGTCTTCGGACCACAGGAAATGGTTGAAATCCTTGAGGTTTCGTTTAAAGGCGCATCGGCGGATATCACACCGGAACGCCTTGAGCGATATGCGGTAACATACAAAGCCCAGCACGATTTTGTGAAGGAGGCCAAGCTTCTTATCCCGCCTTACGGTTCGGTGAACGAGGCCGGAGAAAAATTGACATTAAAAAACACACTGTTTTTTGTCGCGAAACTGGCAGCCGGAGCAACGATAGGCGCAAACATAATAACAAGCATATACGACAGCGGTGAATTTAAAAGCCCGGGAGCAGCCTTAAAAAGCATAGTCACAAATCACAATATTATCGGTGCAGGGGCTGTTTTAGGACTTACCGCCGCCGCGGAAGGAAAATTTAAATGGAAAGATCTTACCGAAGGAAAACCCGAAAAAGACGCTGAAGCGCAGGAAGCCGCGCGCCATGATCTTTATGACGGTATAAATTCTAACATCGGATGGAAAAACTTTTTTGAATTGGATTCATATGCCGGAGCAAAAGCATTGTCGAAGTATATCGGCCGAAAAAGCATGTTTAAAAAAGAAAAATTAAGACCGGAAAAACTGAAAGTTTCCGAATTTATAATATGGCTGAAAATGGAATCGGAAAACCCTGAAAATGCCGGATATAAAAAATTGGTTCAGGCTCTTCAGGAAACAGAAAAAGGCTACGCGGTAAACGGATCTCGCACGGAAAACCGTGAATTCAAGGCCTTCGCGGAAGCCTTCCTGACGCTTGGAATAGGTGGAGCGGAAACAGTGACAAATTACGACAACTCGATTGCCCAGGCGGCTGGCTTAATTCCGCCGGTAAAACCTAAAATATCTTAAAAATGATCCTGTCAAAAGGTAAAAAAAGAGCCTTCAGAATAATATTTATAATACTTTTGTCGTTTGTACTGGTTGAAAGCGCAGTTGCGATTGTCCAGCATTATACGGAAAGCAGCAGCAATTCAGCTTACGCGCAGGACGCCCCGGCAACACAGCCGGCCGCAACTCCGGCACCCGATGCCGCCACAACCCCGCCGGCGACAGACACGACCGTAACGGCACCCGATGCCGCGCCCGCTACGCCATCAGCCACGACCGCAACGGACGATACGACTAAAAATTTCATCAAATTCCTGCTTTCAATCCAGAGAATGCTCAACAGGATCATATGGCCGGTACTCGTTATGATCGGCGGCCTTATACAAAACGATCTTCTTTTTGGAAGCGGAATGGAGGCCCGCCTCCGCGAAATATGGATTCCGATCAGAAATATCGTCAACATTTTATTTGTGATAGCGCTTGTCGGCATCGCGCTTTACAATATTCTCGGAATCGGCGACGAAAACAGTTCCTATTCCATAAAAGCGATTTTGCCGAAACTGATAATAGGAATCATAGCCGTGAATTTTTCATTTTTGGGAATAAAAATATTTCTCGATGGAATAAACGTTATGACAACAGCGGTTTTCGCGCTCCCTTCGCAGGTAGGCGAGGAAATGGCGGGTGTTATTGACCCAAACAATATAGTGGATCAGGACAAAATTCACAGATTTTGCAAACTCATAAGAGGAAAAAAGCTGGATGAAGACGTCAGTCAGGAGGAGATGATAGCGGAAGGGCAGAATGAGATTTATAAAATAATCGGAAGTCATTATTCCGAAGCGGGCGGATTTAAAATAAAATCAACCGACACAGCGGCAGAAATCGATGGAAAAGTTAGAGTAAGCAAGTTAAGCCAAGATCAGCGGGATCAATTTTATACCGACATAGATACGGCCGAAAAAGGCCAGATCTGCAACGGCCTGGAGCTGACAGATCATGGCAAAGCGTTTCTTTCAAAATATGAAGGCAAAAACGCGGCTCTCGCCATGGTGATGAACATGAGCCAGATACTTTATTACGGAGATATTGAGGTAAATGTCGATAATCTGGAAAAGCTTTTAACGAACTCCTTCCTTTCAACGCTGATGTTTTTGGTTTATCTCATATCGTTTTTGGCGCTTTTTATAGTACTTTTAGCCAGGCTGGTGGTTTTATGGGTGGCGATAGCTATATCGCCAATATTTCTGCTTGGAATGACTGTGCCAATAGTTAAGGAAAAAATCAGTGGTTTTGGCGACCTCACGAGCAAATTTATACAAAACGCGATAGCGCCGTTAACGATAGGTCTTGCCCTGACAATAGGATGGATAATGCTCAACGCGATCAAGGGCGTAAATGCTTTTGACGCAACAAGCAGCCTTAGTTTCGACATTTCCAGCGGAGTTCCGGTTGTGGGGCTGAATACACTGCAGGATCTTGTAGTCGCGTTTGGAACCATAGGAATAGTATGGCTTGGAGTATTCGGAGCCGCCAGCAAGACCATAGCTGCGCCACTAACTGACGGAATAAAAGGATTCGCCCAGAAAGCGGGCAGTTTCCTTGGAACTCTACCTATCAAACATCTGCCTATCATCCCTATAAAAGTTGGTGAAAGTGAGGAATCCTACACAGTCGCCCAGATAATGCAGCTTGGAGACCACTTTAGAAATGCTTCAGCAAAAGGAGAGAACAAGCTCGTAAATAAAATGTTCCCTGGGGCAATGACTACCAAACTTACTGATCATGATGCAATAAGAACACCGGAAGACGTATACAGCTGGCTGAACTCTGAAAGAGCACGCAGAATGAAAGCGGAAGATCTTAAGAAAGAACTCGAGGATTTTGCCCGTTCCTCAAATGGCAAAAATCTGATGCCCAAAATCAATGGGGCTAATCCCGGCATGCATCGAAAATTAGAAGCCTTTATAACCGCGGGACCTGAAGCGTTGAGCAGGGCAAGAGAAGAGTTGCTAAGAGAAAGTATAAACACTGGAGCCGAACCTTTGGAGGAAAAATTAAGAGAGAAGAAAAAAGACGAAACTACTCCGCCCTCAGTCAAAACTCCTCCGGCCAAAGCCACAGCCACAAAGCCGGCCGCTGGCGAAATAGATCCGACAAAAATATCAACAGTACAATTCGCAACATCCAAAGGTCCTAGAACATTTGATAACATAATTGGAAAAGACGAAGGTGACCGTAAAAAGGCATTAACAGACCTAAAATCAAGTATAGATACGTTAAAAACATCAATTACCCAAAATCCGGATGATGTAAAGGCCGCACTTACAAACCTAAAAATTGGCGATGCGGCGCCAGTAGACCCAAATCAATTAAAAGCGCTACTTAATGCGGCTACAGGCGACGACAAAACATACGAGGGAATAGTTAAGCAAATGGGAAACGTAGATGCTTTAAAAGCATTCCTGGGAACACTCGCTCCACCTCAGGCAGCAGCCACCACAGCATCAGCAGCAGAACCCGGTCAGCCGAAAGGTATGGGACCAGAACCGCTCGAACCAGGAGCAGAGGGTCCGGGCCTGGGCGGCGGAACACCTTCTATCCCAGCGTAGGAAAATAGTGTAAAATCACTCAAATGGCTAAAAGACAAGAAACAACCAGGGAACGAACGAAGGAAAATGAAAGAATGATAGCCGAACTTAAAGGCACTTCACAGGGTGCTTTGATTGTCGAACAGTTTTCGCATGGAAAACTTGAGGAGAAGACCTTCAGACGGGCTTACGAAGTCTCGAAAGATCCGAATCTTATGAAGCGCGACTCCATAAAGCAGTACATAAAAGCCCTTTCGCAGGGAAAATTCCCCAAAAACGCAAAACATGCGAACAGAATTCTTGACGCGATTACTTCCGGAACAAAAAAGGAAAAGGATTACGCGGAAGAACTTTTGAAACACTTAAGTAGCGATAGTACCGGCCAGTGGGGCGAAAAAACGGAAAAAGAAAACCTGAAACGCCTTGCCGAACTTAGAGATGAGGATCTGCAGGAGGAAGCCATAAAAGGAACATCCTCGGCAGCCGCGGCAGTCACAAGCACAGCTGAAATTCACGAAGAACTTGAAAAAACATCTCATGTCGAACGAGAAAATTGGGAAATGATGCAGCCTCCAAAAGAACTGATTGAACGACTTAGGGCTTTCGATAGCAAACATTACGAACTCGCAAAATCAGTTGAGGAAAAAGATGCAAATCTTCAGTCTATGGAAAAAACCGACACGGCCAAAAAAGCGGAACTCGAAAAGAAAATCGACACCTTGAGACGCGAAATGGCCAAAATAGATGAGGAAATAAACGCTCTCCGCGAGGAAAACGAGGAAAACGAAGAGAAATATACAATCTATCTGAAAAAAGCACTCGCAGGATACAGGGGGTTGAAAGAATTTTCCATGGCGGCAGGTCTCGATATGGAAAAAGTTGCCGCTGTGACAATGTGGTTTCTGGAGCCCGAACCCGATGAAGCACATCTGCCCTCTATAAAAGGTCTTGAAATCAATGCGGAAACCGGAGAAACCGGAAAGGAAAAAACAATTCTAAAAATCGAAAGAATTTATTTTGACGACAGCAATCCTGACGCGGATACGGACGCAGCCGGCCAGATTGTTATCGAATATCTTAATGAAAACGGCGAAAAAGTAACCTCGGGCCTGAGAAACTTCCTTAACATGATAAAAGTGTACGAAGGTTATGAGGAAATCGACACAATGGAGGAATTCAGCAAAAAATTTGGCATTGAAACGTCATTCCAGGAAATCCATGAAGGCGATACATTCACAAGAAGCGTTCTGACCGGATTTGAAAACGAAAAACCCGTATACGCACCCGAAACGATAACCATTGAAAAACTTGAGAAACGTGACGGAAAATACATGGTGATTCTGGACAGGACGGTTATGAAAACGCCAAAAGCCATACTTCCAAGTTCAATTCACGACTCGCTTTATTTTGACCGGATGCAGAAGGAATTTTCGCTTGGGGAATTTGGAACTTTCCTGAGAAAAAAAGGATTTCAGAGGGATGTCGCTGATAATGAAATGCAGGAAGTAGTAAGCGCAGTTTCGAAAAATTTCAAAGTTCCGGAAGGAGAGGAAAAAACAAATGTCAGATACATTGATAAATTCAGAAGATCTTATGACGCTACTGTAAAACAAGAAAATGAAGGATACGAAGTTGAGCTTTTAACCGGAACAGACGGCCAAAGATGGGGGATGCCAGTAATTCCACCTGCGTTAGTGGGTCTGCCTCCAAGCCCGCCCCGGCCAAAACCAACAACTCCAAAATTCAGAAAATTAAACAAACGGGATTTCCTACAGGCTCTCAACAAAGGTGACGTTCAGGATTCAAAATCGGCGGAAATGGATATGGGAATGGATCTGACCCCCGCTCAGGAGCCGTCAGATCGTCAGGCCATGTCAAAACAAGAGCCGCTGCCTCCGACAAAATCGTCCGAAGAAGGCGACATAACCAATCTCGACCAATGGAAACCAAAGTTTTACAAAGAAGCCCTGCCATACAAAGACATTTACAAAGCCGGCGGCATGTCAAAAGTTGAGCGCGGTTTTCTGCGGACGATGTGGGTGAAAACACGCTTTCTATCCGGCTCCGACCTGTGGGAAATGGGAAAAACCATGTGGGAGTACTACAAAAGACGTTACGAAAGAAGGCAGAAAGATAAGTATTCAAGCATCGGCAAAAGTTTGCCATTTTTCTCGCCTGAAATGCAGCGTATAAATCAGGCCACGGAAACCGAACAGATGAACCAGTTTAAGGAATCATTCGACCAGAAAGGTGTATTTGAAATTCAGGAAAGACTTCAGAAAACGCACGTACGCGACGAGCTTAAAGCCGCGATGGCGACTTTATGTGAAAAAGGCCAGATGAGATGGGACGACCTCGAGGTATGGAAAAACATAAACAGATTTATAGACCCCTCACTTGCTATTCCTATCCCATCAAACGGCGATCCGAACACGCGCGTAAGTGATAAAGACGACCGTACGGGTTTCGATTACTTAAAAGCCGCAATCGACTCCATGTGGGGAGACGGCCAGTACAACGATTGGTATGC
>JBDRNZ010000048.1:0-6854 GCA_043810515.1 Candidatus Peregrinibacteria bacterium | reverse complement strand
CTTTCTCGCGTTTATTCTGTCCTGAGCTTCGGGTGTAGGGGAAACTTTATTTGGTGCATTTTTTATATTTTCCGCTGAAACAGGAGCGGTCGCGGCTTCCTCATTTTTTGCGGAACCGGTGCTTTTTCTTAATTCAGCGCGCACCTTTCCTCTGATCATGCCAATAAATTTCATAATTAATAGTACGATCGGGGGCAGAGCTGTAAAATCTATTGTTTTTAAACCAACGGGAAAAGAATTACATCCAGTGCCAACGAGATATTGAGTGTTCGATACATCATCTCCGTCATCGTTATCTTCACCATTAATATCCCCAATAAACTCCGGCTGTTCACCAAAAGTACTAATAATCTCTCCTCCCCGATTCATTACGACCCCCCCATTTTTCACTAAGGCAGTTACCACGTGTCCATCCACTGCAACAATATTGCCCTCACCTTCCCATAAATAAACTTTTGCCACACCTCCCATTTCCATACTTCCTATTTCTGCCTGGAACATATTTTTTCCGACATCACTTTTTGGATCTAATTCAAAGCCCAAAACACTTACTGCAGCTCCCGGGTATTGTCCGCAAACTCCTTTTGAGGCATCATAAAGCATTTTTCCTTTCACTAAGTCATATCTGGTGGTATCTCCATTTTTGCTGTCACCATAAGCTATGACCATCGCCTCTCTTGTTTTCAAGGTTGAACCGGCTATCTCATTTTCACAACCCGGTACTTTTTTGGGAACCAAGACAACAATACATGCTCCATTCATAACTTGAGTAACCGCTCCGTGAATTCCATTGGCAAGATCATCCACTACGCCCGGATACGTTTCGCAAACTCCAAGATCTATCGCAAAAGCATCAACAGAACCCTCGGCACTTGTATCAAGATGTGCGAATGCATCCTTCAGATTTACCGTATCTAACCCGTCTGTCACGATTTTTTGAATTTAAAAAATGGAGAGTTTTATAGTTTGTTTTTGGATTAATGTCAATGCTCATTTTTTACTTTTTGAGCTTGAACTGATGTCGAGTTTGTTGTATATTACAGCGGGTATATTTATATATGAGAATAGAAGATCTAAAACCAACAGGAAGCGATTTTGAGGCGAGATCCGAAGGGCCTTCGGATAGTGTTTCTGATTGCCGGAAAGGCGTGAGGGGACGCTTGGGCAGACTCTTGGCTTCGGTAGCCGGCTTCGCGACTTTAATGGGTTGTGAAGTAACTTCTGCCGATAATGACCAGGATAATGCCCCGGACGATACTGAGTGGAGACAGACAGCTTCGGATGTAAAAGGTGCCGTGGATGAGTGTTTTTCTCCCGAATTTGGGAATGTCGATATAGCCTACGATTCTCAGGCAATCAATATCTTCAGAAGTAGTCCGCCAGGCATTGCGACTACATTGACTATAAGAGTTTCCGGCCCTGATGGAATGGAAAAAGAACACTATATCCACAGAGTGCCTGCAAACAAATCTATAGATATCAAACAACCCTGGAAAGCGGTCCCGGGGGACAGAGTTGAAGTTTTGGATCCGGCAGACCGTGGCTACATATTTGATGTCACTTCCAATAAAATTCCGGATATGCCTGATATGCCATAACATTTTTAAAATGAGAGAACGGATTGTCATAGAGGAAGCTCCGAATATTTGTGAGAGTGATAGACCTGGAATAGAGCAATAAATCTTTGGGGAAGGACAACGGAAGATAAACCTGTTGAAGTTTTTGTCCGTGTCGAGGGGAAGGGCCGTCCTATTCCGGTAACCCTTGGCCCTGGAGAGTTTGATGAAGAGATTCCGCTTAATGAGACAGTTGAACATGGCGATAAGGTATTTATAATGGACAGCAAAAAAGAAAGAGGAATATCGTTCACACTGTAGATACTTGCTTTACTCCTTCAAAGGTCTAATATTCTTTGTCCAGGATCTATGCCGCTTTTCCCTTTGGTTTCATACCGAAGGAGGTTTCGCATACCCTTAATTATCATATAGAAAAAATTCCACAAAAATGGTATAATACTCAGATTAATTTAGCTTTATGCTAAGCCGTTTTCTAAAAAACAGAGCTCTGTCGGGCGCACTCATCGGTGTACTTGTAACTATTGTCCTGACGCTGGGAATTTCTGCAAATCTTTTTGAATCATTGAATAACGGATTTACGGACTCTCTTTACACCCTGAACGCCCCTTCCGACGACATCGTTGTAATCGCGATAGATGACAAAAGTACGCAGCCTTTTCCGGAGGGACTGGGGCGTTTTAGCCAGTGGAGCAGGGACAAATATGTGGAGTTGCTTGAAATTCTGAAAAAAGAAAATCCTAAAGTGATTGCTTTTGATCTTGTTTTCCACACGCCAACAGAAGCAGTTCCACGCGAAAAACTTCTGGAACTCGAGGCTGAAATTGCCAAAAAAAATGACGAGGAAAAAGTTAAAACATATGATGAATTTCTTCAGAAATACAAAAGTTCCCTTGATAATCCGATTGATGACGAGTTCTCGGCAGAACTTCAAAAATTCGATAACATCATCCTGGCAGCGAGCATTACTGATGATATATTAATTGAGCCGTTGCTGAAATTTTCGCTATTTACCGATCTTGGGATTATAAATACGTATCTCGACAGAACAGGTATTCTCCGAGAGAGTATCCCGTATTTTCATATAGAGTCCGGGATCAAGGACTATGACGATTTTGGAGTTTCTGTAGTTAAAAAATATCTTGAAAAGGATCAGCTTGATCTGCCTTTGGAAGACGATAAGATGTTTGTGAATTTTTTCGGGGATCCGTATTCGTATAAGATGATATCTTTTGTTGATGTTATAAATAAACAATTCGACCCGTCATATTTCACAAATAAAATTGTTCTTATAGGTGTCACTTCAGCAAAGGAGCTTCATGATGAATATTACACTCCACGATCCAATGAGACTCCAATGCCCGGCGTTGAATTTCGCGCGAATGAAATTCAGACCATACTTTCGGGGGATTTTCTTCACGACCAGAGTCTTTTTGGTCGCATTCTCACGGTCGCGGGGATTTCGATTGTTCTCACGATTCTGCTGAATTTTTTGGGAATTGCGCTTTCGATTGTTGTTTCGGCGGTGGTGGTGGGCGGGTATCTCTTGGCAGCGCATATTCTTTACGGGAAAGGTCTTATCGTAAATATGGTTTATCCATTCGCGGCGATCGTGCTCGCGTATCTCGCGTCGTGGGTTTATAAATATTTTGTGGCGGACAAGAAAAAGCGTGAGATTTCCTCAGCGTTCAGCCATTACGTCAGCGACAAGCTCGCGGCCGAAATCAGCAAAAATCCGGACATGGTCAAGCTGGGCGGAGAGAAAAAAACAGTCACGGTTTTCTTTTCCGACATAAAAAATTCCACCGCAATATCCGAAAAAACCGAAATCACGTCGTGGGTTTCGCAAATAAACGAATATTTTACCGCAATGGAAAGCATAATTCAGGCGTTTGACGGAACGATAGACAAATACGAGGGCGACGCGATTATGGGTTTTTGGAATGCGCCGGTTTCGCAGGAAGATCACATAATCCGCGCGTACATGGCCGCTCTTGAAATGAAAAAAGGCATTGGCGTTCTTCACCAAAAATGGCAGAGCGAAGGCAAACCTCTCATTGAGTTCAGAATCGGCATAAACACGGGCGAGGCGATAGTCGGAAATTTCGGCTCGAAAAACCGCTTCGACTACACTGTCATGGGCGATACCGTAAATACGGCTTCGCGGCTTGAAAGTTCGGCAAACAAAACATACGGAACTTCGATAATCGTAGCAGGATTTGAAAAACTCGTAGGCGGCGCTGGGGCTATGGCACAGGTCGTGATGCGCGAGATCGACACGGTCCTTCTTCCCGGAAAATCAGCTCCGGTCACGCTTTATGAGCTGGTCTGCCTGCAAAAAGACCTTACTCCGGAAATTCAAAATCTTCTCACAACATACGCGGGCGGGCTTGCAGCGTACCGCCAGAAAAACTGGCAGGTTGCGATGGCAGCTTTCTCCTCTTTGGCGGCCGATCCCCCATCGCAAATCATGCTTGAGCGATGCAGGGCTTTGGCCTCGGGGCAGGTTTTGCCGCAAATAGACGAAACCATGATATTCCGAATTGTAAATAAATAAGACGTAAATCATCTTTTCCAAAACCGTATTAATTAATACAATACCGTCCTTTTTGAATGCGAAACGTAGGCTTGACAAATTTGCAAAAATATATAGAATATACGCTCTATGAAAGGAAAAAGACCCGAACAATTAGCAGTCGTTAAAGGTGGCGCTTATGCGGAGGCTCGTGAATCATCCGCCCAAAGAAGAGTGGAGGATCGCGAAGTGCGACCTACTGTAACAGGAAGAATTCGACAAATAACAAAACGGACAATAGTAAGACTGTTTGCTCTCGCGGGTCTGCATTTCGTAACATCGGGAATGACCTATGGAGAACTTGCGGGTCTTGACGATCAGAAGCAGACTGCCGGATGGAGCATGGACGGTGATACAAATCCGCATATTGGGGAATCTCTTATTGATAGCAAAAAGGTTGTGTATGTTTTAAATAACGGTGAATTTATTTATGTTGAGGGCGCAGATATAAAAGAATGTCTGCCGGATGAGGGTTCTCCACAGCCAACGCGTAAAACTTTGGAGCTTGATTTCAGTCCAAATCCTTTCCCGGCCGGCGAAGCAAAAGACGGCGTGAGCTTTGAAGTATCCGGCCAGAATAAGTTTGCAGTACTGATAGGTACGCAACTGTGGGTGGGTGACCTGGCACACGACGGAACCGGCGGGAATTTAAGAGTATCGAACATAACATTGCTGGACGACAATTCCGGACTTGAAACAAGCACTCAAATAACGGTGATATACAGAAACTCGGAGCCGATGCTGTTATACAGACTTGGCGGGGTGTGGGTGGTAAGCCGCAATCTTCAGACCGGAGAATGTTGCGATATAGTTTTTTCAGATAATACAGATACCTGTGGGGAACTTGCCCACATAGACAAGGATGGCTCTGGTTACGCTGTCAGTGTCAGAGATATTGGAGGCACGTGTAAGCCGCGAAAGGCGCAGACGGAAACCTCCCTTTATTCCGGCAATACAGGTGTTGATATGTTCTATGCCGAACTCGATTCCGATACATATACCCATTCAAGAGCTGATAAATTTACCGTAATAGTGGCGGTAACAGATGAATTTGGGGTAAGCAGTATAAGGTTTGCTCATACATGCGGTAACGGAGAATGTACGGCAAGCGAAACTTTCGAAACATGTCCGGAAGACTGTACCTCGACTCCTTTCTGCGGAAATAACACGGCCGAAACCGGAGAAACATGCGACGGGACGGATCTTGCAGGGGAAATGTGTGTGACTCTTGAATATGATGGCGGAACGCTGGCCTGTGCGGCGGACTGTATGAGTTTTGTGGAAGACGGATGTTTCATATGCGGGGATGGAAATATTGATCCTGGTGAAATATGTGATGGCCTTAATCTTGACAACGAAACCTGCATAACTCTTGATTATGATGGCGGAACGCTGTCATGTACGATTGACTGTCAGCTTGATCCCGCAGGATGTTACAAGTGCGGAGACGGAGTTGTAAACGGTCCGACCGAACAATGCGATTCAAACGATCTGAACAATACAGAGTGTACGGATCTGTCCTTTATTGGCGGAACGCTGTCATGTGATCCGGATTGCCAGTTTGATACTTCGCAATGTATAGCTCCGCCGGATTGCGGAAACGGGGAAATAGATCTTGGTGAAGATTGTGACGGTACGAATTTGAATGGAGAAGATTGTGTAACTCAAAATTATTTTGGCGGAACATTAAGCTGCACGGCATGCAGTTTTGATTTTTCCGGATGCACCGATTGCGGGGACGGAACGTGTGATCCTGCCGCGGGTGAAAACACATCAACCTGCGAAGTGGACTGTCCTCCGCCGAATCCATGCGGAAACGGCCAGCTTGATCCGGGCGAGGAATGCGATCCCGGTATAGACGCAAACTGCCAGGCTGATTGTATATGTCCTACGCCGCTTGAACCCAACGGCGCAGGCGGCTGCGAAATGCCTCAGCCGGACACGGTGGAGCCGGGGCCTGATGTCGTTGAACCTGATGTTGTTGAAGCGCCGCTTGATGTGGTTGAACCGGCAACAGATACGGCCGATGTGACCGAACCTCCACAAGACGTAGCCGATACGGCCGATGTGACCGAACCTCCACAAGACGCTGCCGATACGGCCGATACGGCCGAACCTCCACAAGACGTAGCCGATACGGCCGATGTGACCGAACCTCCACAAGACGCTGCCGATACGGCCGATACGGCCGAACCTCCACAAGACGCTGTCGATACGGCCGATTCGACCGAACCTCCACAAGACGCTGCCGATACGGCCGATGTGACCGACACAACCGGAGAAATAACCACGCCAGACGCTATCGACACAACCGATACAGAAATAGAACCGGTGGTGACATGCGGCGACGGTAAATTCGACCCTAAAGTTGAGCAATGCGATGAAAGCGACCCGGAAGCGGTTATCATGATAAATACATGCAATGGAATCACATGTACATGCGAAGATTTATACAATTATGAGTTTGGAGCGGATATACCGGGAAAATCAAATGGTACGGGAGGGTGCGCTGCAGATGTTGAAAAGATATTACCAAAATACAACCTGGCAGGACAACGCGGGGATTGTGGCTGCGATGTTCCTGGATCAGAAACTCCAAGTGAGACTCCAGTAGGCGGTGCTGTCTTGCTGGCAGCTCTTGGTCTGGCAGCGGCTTCCAGAAAAAGAATAGAAAGGGTTCTTTCAAAAAAGAAAAAAGCTTCTAT
>JBDRNZ010000047.1:0-2134 GCA_043810515.1 Candidatus Peregrinibacteria bacterium | reverse complement strand
GGGCAAGCTATGGGGAAGCTAAAGGGTCAGGCTGACGGAAATGATGTCAAGAGGATTGCGGAAGAACTGCTGGGCTAGGTTATTTTTTACGCCTTAGATAAAGCAAAAAACTGCCTCCAAAAACCGGGCGGTTTTTGATTTTGGCTCGATAAAGGGCAAAAACTCATAAAAACTTATAATTTACATCGTTCATGCTATCGCAGGGAAGATGTAAAAATTTTAATTTGCTAATTTAGGCAGGGCTTGATAGGATAAAGGACTCTGAAAAGAGCGGATCTTTGACAATTAAAGAAAAAAAATAAAGGGATAGAAAACAGATTATTAACCTAAAAAGAAGGGGAGGGAAAAAGTGAATGCAAATGAATTACAGATTTTGATTGTTGACTTGGGATCGCAGTACACAAGGGTGATTGGAAGGACATTAAGAGAGCTCGGCTACCGATCAATTATTCTTCCGCCAGACAAGGCGACGAAGTGGCTGACAAACTTCAAGTCAAATGGCATTATCCTTTCCGGAGGAAGCGCAAGTGTCTATCAGGATAATGCTCCAAAACCTCCAAGTGAAATTCTAACAATGGAGGTTCCAATCCTGGGCATTTGCTATGGAATGCAATGGCTGGCGAGGTGTTTTGGCGGGCAAGTTGAAGCGCATCGCGACAAACGGGAATACGGAAAAGCCATGACGCACTTCAAGCTCGACGACCCGCTTTTTCAAAACCTAAAGAATGTTGAGAGTATTGTCTGGGCGAGTCATGGCGACAGTGTTTCAGCTGTTCCCGATCACTTTAAAATTATTGCAACACCCGGTGGCGATGTATCAACACATGTGCTTTCCGGAATGGATCTGGGTGTTTCGGCTATGAGCAATATGAAAAAGAGAATCTGGGGAGTCCAGTTTCATCCGGAAGTAACGCATACTTTGGAAGGAAAAACGATACTTCGAAATTTTATTGAGGGCATTTGTGGTTGTAGTAAAGACTGGTGGCCGAAAGATCTCATTCATGAAATTCAGTCCAAAGTCAAACTTGCTGTTGGAAACAAGCGCGCAATTATTGGATTTAGCGGCGGCGTTGATTCAACGACATTAACAACAATGCTGGAGCCGATTCTGGGTAAAAACCTTTTGGCAGTTGCTATTGATATCGGAGCGTTGCGTGAGGGAGAATTGGACGAGATCAGATTCGCGGCTAAGGCTGCAGGCGTGCGACTGAAAATTGTCCGGGCAGCAGGCCGTTTTCAAAAAGCAATCGGCCACGCTACGGATGCTGAAGTAAAAAGAAAAATTTTCAGTCGGTTGTATAGTATTATCCTGGATGAAGAAGCAAAAATATTCGGCGCGGATTTTATTATTCAGGGTACGCTGGCAACGGATTTGATCGAAAGCAGCAAGTCGGGCGAGGCGGCGCACATCAAGTCGCATCACAACGCAATCGCAAGATTTAAATCTCAGCAGATTCATCCGTTACGCGAACTGTTCAAATATGAAATTCGCGATCTCGCAAAAATTCTCGGATTGCCGGAACAGATTGTGAACAGACAACCTTTTCCTGGACCAGGACTCAATTTACGTGTAGTTGGGATTCCGCCAACACGGGAGAAAATAGCTGTTGTCCGCTGGGCGGACGCTAAAGTCACAAGCATCTTGAAAAAACACAAGCTGATGGGGAAAATATCTCAGCTGGTAGTTGCTCTCCTAGGAGTTCCGGTTGTGGGCATTAAGGGTGATGCACGCACTTACAAATATATAATTGCGGTGCGCGGAGTTGTCTCCAACGATTTCATGACCTGTGAAGGATTTCAAATTCCCAAAAAAGTGCGGGCGGAAATCACTAGTGAGATTACAAAACATCCTGAAGTTGTGCAGGTGGGCTTTTTTGAAACCAACAAGCCGCCGGCCACAACTGAATTCGAATAAGATTAAAAAACCTCCTGGCAGGGAACCAACCTGCCAGGAGTTTTTATTTAGTGGTATAATTATTCTATGAGTCTGAAGAATATTCTGCCTAAAAAAGAATACGCGATTTTGAAAAAGCTGAATACTCCGGTCAAGATCCAGAATTTTTTGGATACCATACCGATGAATTTTGAAGAAGACGGGGACACCTGTTTTTCTCCTATGACGGTTCTGGAAAAA
>JBDRNZ010000046.1:0-24374 GCA_043810515.1 Candidatus Peregrinibacteria bacterium | reverse complement strand
CTTTCAGAAATTAAAGGAAAACATGTACATCACATAACACAGCATATGCGGTTCGGCTCTTGAAGAGCCTCACCCACATTTGCCACTGCTACCGCTTCGCGATATTATAGCAGTGGCAAACGTCGCATATGCTGGAACGTTATATGAAATAGAAAACATTTTGAAAATTTTTGATAAAATTATATTCGCAATTTTATTTCATCAAAACAACACTTATGAACAAAAGAACAAAAAATGACTTGAAATTTCTGCTGATACTTTTTGTTTTATTAATCGCATATATCCTTTTTAAGGTAATAGATATTCCCGTACAAAATAAAGTTGAAGACACCAACATAACAGAGCTAGAGATGGAAACAAAAATTACTGCTTCGCCTAATTCAACAATGCCGCAAATAACAACCGATACACCCAAATTAGATTATCTCAAAGATTGTGGCACTGCTCCCGGCAGTTTATTTTCTGTCAGCTCTGGAAGTGGCTATGCATTATTAGAAGGAGTACTTGAGATTACTCCAACACCGCACCCTTACGGAGAACCTGGGGCAGTAAAAAATATCTTTTTTGTATTTTCAAAAGACGGCGAAGAAGGGCAACATAATTTTTACTCTTTTTACAAATCATACACAGAAACTCATACAAAATCTTTCATTAAAACTATAAACGGGAATGTCTATTTTCAAATCGGCATTTTAGAGAATGAAACAATATCTTCCACAGCAGAAATTTCAGATTATTCACAAAAAGAATTGGCAAGAGCCGCCGGACAAAATGAAGGTTTGAAATTAAAAATTACGATTTCAGATAATGAGCAACTTCCGCTTGGACTTCCTGTGAATTTTACTCCAGCTTGCCATATAGAAGTAATCAATTAATTTATGAACTTCAAAAAAAATTATAAAACTTTCTCCATATTTTTAACCTTACTAATCCTAGCTTCTTTGGCCAGCTCTTTTATACAGACTGAATGGCTTGAAGCATGTAATTCGCCTATTAATTCTTTCGAAAGCAAATATTGCGGAAATATGAATGAATACTTCGAAAAAGGCGAAGCTGATTTTTGGGTGTATGACATAACGCTACAACCTTTTGCAGCTCTTATCCCCTCTGTATACTCAGCATTACATACTGTTGATGATGTCTATTCTGAATATTATAACGAGCTTGTTCCACCGTACAACGACTTTATCCTTGTCACATCGCCATGGTTACGGCTTGAAATAGACACATATACCTCATACGAAACAAAGCCGATAACGGCATTGCTTGGTAAGATAATAATATGGATGCTTCATTTTGTGTGGTGGGCGGCTCTTGCCATGCTTGCTACAAAATCATGGAATCACAAAAATACATGGGCACGTAGGGCTGTAATAATATTCATGTTCGATAAACTTGTATTGAATGTCTTGGTATGTTTCGTACTATCGTTTTTATGAAAATAAAATTGCGAATTTTTGTTTCAATATTTTCTACATCATATAACACGGCATATACGGCTACGGTTTGCTACGCAAACCTTCGCGCATATTGCACGGGTGTAGCCTGACGGCTATTATACACCCGTGCAACATCGTATATGCCGGGACGTTAGGCGAAAAAAACACAATAAATCACTTTATATGAAAAAACTAAATTTAATATTAAGCATAATATTTTTGGCTTTTATTACAGTTTCAATAATTTTTTATAATTATTATTCACTTATTGAAAATCAATCAAACCATACGGGATTGGATTTAATAAAAGTTAAAATAGTATATTTGATGTTCTCAGCAATTACATTTGTTTTGGCTTATGCAATTAAATCAAATAAAAAAGCTAAAAAAATATTCGTTATTTCTGGAATATTAAGTTTACTTTTTGTCGCAAATATTTGGATATTTGAAAAAACAGGAATTATGCTATATTACGAGGACTGGATCCTGCACATGTAAATTTATTGTGTTTCATCGCCTAACAAGCACTATGCGGTTCACTCCTTCAGCTAACGCTTCAGTCGTTCTCCCAAATTGGGCGGTGGTAGGTCGCTCCGCTCCTAATTTTACCACTGCCCAACATCGCATAGTGCTGAACGTTAGATGAAATTTGGTCTTTTTGCTCTAATGCAAAGAAACAAGTAAGATGCCATCATGAAAACTGTGAAGGCATATAAAGTAAAATCGAAAAAACTAGCTGGAACAAACTACGCGGAAGTTTACAGAAAAGCCTTCGGCCAATATTCTACAATACAAAAACGAAATCCAAGAAGAAGAACGCACATAAGATCTGCGTATTTCAAAAAAGATAAGATATTTTTGTCACTCTTCTGGCAACACTTAGGAGATAAACACCATAAAGATAGAATACGAAGATTGAAATATTTTCCATGCGCACTTGAATTAATACGCAATTCCAAATTTGACCCCACTTCAATTGAAAACGTTGATAAGAAATCAGAAACGTTACATAGATTTATGGGAATAACATCGGAAAATGAAGTTTTCCTTGTTCAGATCAAAGAGATTAAACGAAATGGACAAAAATATCTTATCTCAGTCTTTCCATTGGAAAAATAAAAGAAAAAAACCTTCCGCCAGATGGAGGCTTATAAACCTCGGCCGAAAGCTTTTCTCTATTCGTAGAATACCAAACGTTATGCGAAATTGCAACCAAAAAAGACCAAACATCAGCTAACAGCGACTAAGCGGTTCGTTCGCCGGTGGTTCACTCACCCATATTTACTGGCGGTGAATCTCTTCGCGATATATTATACAGCCAGCGAACATCGGATATGCAGGGACGTTAGGCGACATTTTTATCAAAATTACAATTAAACACTATGAAAAATATTATTATATCAATAGTTTTAATACTCATCCTTATCAGTGGATGTGGTTCAAGCAATAGTAATGTGGTTGAGGGAGAAACTGAACAAGAAATTGAAGCCTGTCAATTAATCAAAGAATTTGGCATTCAAGGAGGTACCATATCGGATTTTTCAGATATAAAATGTGAATTTATCACAGAGAATACATCTGAAAAATCAATCATGGTTTATGTCAGGCACAAAGATGACCAAGATAAAGATTATAAAAATTATGAAAATTTTGTAAGCGTGATTCCAGAAGAAAAAATATTGCTAATGATAACCCCTCGTTCAAATGAGAAAGGGCGAGCTTTTATAAAAGATGGTAATAAGTTTAAAGAAATCGAGGTAGAAAAGGCCCTTGATTACATAAAATAACAAAACCAATATACACAATTTTGATAAAAAACATCAGCTAACACTGAATATCTGGTTCCGTCCACCGCGGCGGACTCCACCCAAATTTACTTTCCACTTCGTTCCAAGTAAACTTCAGATATTCAGGAACGTTAGGTGAAATTTTCTCAGGGCGCCAATTTACAAAATTACAATATGAAATATTCGCTTGAACATGCCAAAAAGACGTACCGTCTATGGGGGCGGCATCCCCTTTGGTACAAATTTGCTTGCATCATCACTTTTATAGGTCAAGAGAATAAACTGCGCAAACTAACAGTTGAAAAACTGGGACTTAAACAAGGCGATACTGTACTGGACCTAGCTTGCGGCACAGGTTTAAATCATAAATTCCTAGAGGATGTCATTGGACCTGATGGGAAAATTATTGCGTTTGATTATTCAAATGAAATGCTTACAGCAGCAAAACAGAGAGCAAAAGAAAATAAATGGAACAATATAATCTTCGTGCAAGGGGATGCCGCCCAATTGTCGCTGGATACTAACGTGGACGGAGTACTTTCAACATTAGGTATTAGCGCAATCCCTCAACATAAAGAAGCTCTTAAAAAAGCCATAGATGCTCTCAAGGTCAACAAAATAATCTCAATACTAGACGCACAACTTCCTTCCGGATTTTGGAGTATGTTCAATCCACTGATCGCCTATGTATACAAGCATTGGGCAAACTGGGATTACACTAAAAATATTCCAGAGGATTTGCGACAATTGATTAGCAATATAAAAATGAAGCAATATAATGGAGGGACAATTTATATTATTCATGGAATAAAGAATGCGCCCTGAGAAAACATCGTACAACAGCGTATATCTGGCTCCACTTTGTTTCGCCCATATTGCTCCTTTCAGTCGCAACATCGCATACACGCGAACGTTAGGTGAAATTTTCTCGGGCTAACTCCTGCTAAAATAAACGTTTATACTAAAAACATGGGATTCATAATCATCTACATTCCCTACCCTGATTTAAAAACTGCGAAGAAAATCGTGGCGTCTCTGATGAAGGATCGCCTAATTGCTTGTGGCAACTTTTTCCCAATTAATTCAACCTATTGGTGGAATGGCAAAATTGAGAATTCAAAAGAAGTTGTTTCTATTGTAAAAACGAAAACGAAGAATTGGGAAAAGGTTAAGTCGGCGGTTATTAAACTTCATCCCTATGAAACGCCTTGCATAATGAAAATGGATGTCAAAGCGAACGATGATTATGAATCTTGGATAAATAAGGAAGTGAAATAAAACCGCTATAACTATGAACAAAAAAACAATAAATCTAATTCAGTTTATAGTAGGACTTATTTTAGCACTAACTGGCGGATTCTTGATGTTTTTTGGAATTCTACCAACATCCGCAAGGATTACGATCGGTATTATAGGAATCGGTTTAATTGCGACATCAAACGTTAGATTATTTAAGGTATAGCTAGCTGAAAGAATAATTTTATTTTTAACGCTCACTCACCCAAATTTGACGGTGGTGAGCGCTAGCGCGCAAATTATACCACCGCCAAACTTCTCATAGTCTCCGCCGTTATGCGAAAAGGATAAGCCCAAGAATGAAATTTTTTGGCCATTTTTTATACAGCTCGAAGACTATGCCTTAAAACTCTTTCACGAAACTGGTTGACCAAATGCTGCCATAAATTTATTGGTCCTCTTGCAGTTTCAGCAAGTCCATCATCTATTAAATGCGCTAATCCTCCAACATGAACTAAAACCTCCCCTTCATATAATAGTTCAATCCCTTCACGGATCTGTTCCACTTGATATCTAACTCTAGGTTCATTTATGGCATCTGGTATATACCCATCGTTCAACCACTGTCGGACATCTTCTTGAGGCATTTGTCCTGCCAAATGTGCTTCGAAATAATCATATTCCCTAGGATCAAAAGAAGTTATCGTTTCTGGATCATACTTTTCACCTGATTCCGTCAAATGGGTAAGCCAGTCATGATATTGTTGACATGCATCATCAACATTGTGCAGTTGATTACGCTTCATTTCGATTTTAAGTTCAGCAGATTCAGTTGGCATGAGTAATAAATCAGAATTAAATGCATATTCACGTGCAGCCATCACTTCACTGTTCGAATTTTGAGCACTTATTTTATTTGCACGTTCATACAAGCTTGGATCTAGGCCCAACCTAGCAAAAACAGCCTTGATTGCTTTTTCCATTTTAGCTTGTAATTGTTTTATTTCGGTACTTTGTGTAAATCGATCATATTCATCACCTGCCCACTCAACTCCAACAATATCAGGTTGAAATTTGTTGAGTGCTCGCTTTGTACGAACATAACCTTGAGGATCGTTATGTAAAGCACCTACTAAATGTATCTGCATAATCAAAAATTAACAGAAAGTTACTTTACGATATATTCTTTGATAAGTCAACTACAGAATGGCCAAAAAATTTATTACCCGTTGGGTAATTTGGGTTTTTATCCTTTTCGCACACCTTTGACTTTGGTAAGCACTTAGTGCTAATTTTACCCCGGCCAAAGTTCGCATACACGCGGACGTTAGCTGAAATTGGGCTGTTTTTAAAAAGCGGCTAACGTATAATTCAAATAAATCTTAACCTGAAATTTTATGAACCAAACATGGAAAATCATTGTCGCCGTCATCCTTACGGCTGTCGTTGTCGGAGGCGGTATTTTCTTCTTGCAGCAAAATTCGATTAAAGAATTACGGGAAGAAAACGCCACCTCCTTACCTAACGGCATAGAATGGCTCACTTACAGTGATAACGACGTGACTTTCACTTATCCCAAAACATTTTTGGGAACCTCAATGCAGGAAAATTTCGACCAAAATCTCGGTAGCGAACAGTGGGAAGTAACAAGGCAAGACAACACCATTTACATCAGACCCAATTTTGAAAGTCCTGCGGCAGAATTTGGCGCAACATACGAAATTAAAATTATTAAGGATACTTGGGCGGCTGAAGAAGAATGGTCAACTGCCGCACAATTGCACCAAGGTCCTGAATCACAATGGGGTGAGAAATTGGTAACGCAAGCAACAAATTATTACATTGGTGTCCTGAGCGACCTTGATTTTGGTCTTGGTCAAATCGCTGACGTATATACTTTAGTGCCTGGCGGCATTGATGGCCTTGGGGAAAGCCAGAAGCCTAATGAAAAACACTTTGTAATCTATGCTCATCCTGATCTATACCAATCGTATATTGAAGACATTTTAATACCAAGTATTCAGGCTAAATAAAAATCAGCCCAACATCGGCTAACAAGCACTATGCGGATTCGCTCCTTACAGTCGCTCCGCCCATATTGTTGCGGTTAAGCGCTTCGCGCAATATTATACCACCAGTGAACATCGCACAGCGCCAGACGTTAGATGAAATGTGATTTATTACTTCTCCAAATATTCCCGAAAATCAATTAAATGACTTCCCCACGAAAGTGCTTCGAGATAATTTTTTAACTCAGCAGATAATTCAACTTTTCTTTTAATTCTAACCGGATGATCTAGTTTGCCAATTAGTGCAGCACGTTTTGTAAGTAATTGTAGTTCGTATGTTAAATTATCATCTATTTTTAATACAAAATTCGCTGCTACATAAGGTTTCGCCTCTCCAGATCCACGCCAATCAATAAATAATAATGAATGATATGCATTAAGAATAGTAACCATTTGCTCCATTGATGTTTCTCGTAAAATCTTCATTGCATTTTCAACATCTTTTAGTGTTTCACCTACGAACCTCCCTCTTAATAAATCTCTCATAAAATTTAAAGGCTGTGATCTGCCATCTGCATCTCGTGAAGTAATCCTTTCATTAATGCTATCTAATGATTTAACACCACCATTTTGGATTACACCATTTAAATGACCGAATGATCTTGGCAAAATTACCTGGAAAAAATAGATGCTCCATTGCTCTAAAATCTGTCTTTCACTGAACAACAATCTTTGAAGTACTTCTGGGTTCCTTTGCTCATAATAGCTTACATCGCGCATTCGTGCAGGAGAATCTTGCGAAAGAGGTATTTTGAATGGTGAATCTTTTGGTACTTGATGATATAGTTCTCTAAATTCATAAAATATTTCCTCTTTTTTATCAGTTATATCACCAAATTCAGCTTCCAATACCTGAAGCAACGAATGAAGTTCTAATAACTCATTACCACTTAATGTAACTTCATCTTGAAGCTCTAATAATAACGCATCTATTTTTTCGCTTGGCGAAACCTCTTCCATGACAATTTAATAATTAAGGGTACACTTTACGCTAATATCTATTTTTGTCAACTGCGCAAATCACCCTCAACATAACGGCTGATTATGCGGTTCCGCTCACCGGCTGCGCCGGCTCGCTGCACCTAACTTTTTGCCAGTGGTACGCCTTTGGAGTATTATCCCACCAGGCAAGAGTTAAAAACGTATATAATAAATAATATTTAAAAAAATAATATCATGGGAAAAGAAAGAAATGCTAAAAAAAACATTAGAAAGAAGCCAATGAAAACATTGAAAGAAAAAAAGGAGGCCAAAAGGGCAAAAAAATAATTTGGGCAATGTGTAAGGCGATCCACCTTCGGCAACGCACGGACGTTGAGTAATATATCTTTCCACTCTTTTGACCTATCAATCAACTTTCAGAAAGAAGAAAAGGTGAAGTTTTTATTGCCTAAATAATAAATATTTGGTATACACACCCCTTATCATTAATTATTACAATCGTGGCTGCTGAAAGAGTTATTGTCGATGCTGCCGACGTATTAGATCCAAGGCTAAAAAAAGTACAAGAGGCCCTGGCTGAAGGTAAATTTATTGGATTTAGAGTAGTCTACGTTACTGTAGACGATACCCGAGTTGCTATTGAGGTATGCCTTAACGCAGAGAGAAAAGCTATCCTGGCCGCCGTACGAGAGGCAGGACTTACTGTTCTTGAAGACGCTAAGAAAGTAGAGCGATAAAAAATCAAATTCGCATTTTCTTTCTAAGGGAGATTCTTTTTACAACCCCGTGTATACGGTTTGGCCTTTCATTTGGAAAAACCTATCCCCACTTGTGCGAAGATATGCCCTTAGCATATTATGCCTCCGCACAAGTTCATATGTGCCGGGACGTTATGATCATTTGATCTCCTATTTTGCGCTTTTATTCATTCCGGCAGTACCACAGGCAAAACCCTACGAAGAATTGTATAAAGACGGAGAAGAGTATGGTATAAATTACGTATGAACAGCCCGCAGATTTATATACTCACATCCATCGCCGTACTGGCCGTTATAGATATGGGAATGGAATTGAAGAAAAAAATATGAAAAATACAAAATCACCTTTAACAAAAATAAGAATAAAAGCGATACTAAGCCTTCCCGCGGCCCTGATAATTATCTGGGCGTTTCTTTTTTTACCGGCCTGGTCGCTGGACTACTGGGAGGGATGGCTGTACTCCGCGGTTATAATGATACCGGCGGTTTTTACAGTCATATATTTTTTGAAAAAAGATCCGGAGTTCCTTGAGCGCCGGATGAAATGGAAAGAGCGCGAACATGAGCAAAGCATTATAATAACAATTTCCACAACACTTTTTGCGATTGGCTTCGTCCTGCCCGGCTTTGACCACCGTTTTGGCTGGTCGGACGTGCCGGTGGCGGGTGTAATAATCGCAAATATTATAGTTTTACTCAGCTACGCCATGATAGTGCTTGTTTTTAAAGAAAACAGCTATGCTTCAAGGATTATCGAGGTTGAGAAAAACCAGAAAGTGATTTCCACGGGACCTTATGCGGTTGTCCGGCACCCGATGTACTTCGGAACAATAATTATGTTTCTTGCAACGCCCATAGCGCTTGGATCTTTTTGGGCAATCATACCGTTTCTTCCACTGCCGGCTCTGCTGGTTTTCAGAATTCTGAATGAAGAAAAAGTATTGCGCAGAGACCTGAACGGCTACAAAGAATACTGCCAAAAAGTGCGCTGGCGTTTGATCCCGTATATCTGGTAAATTCGAAATATGCGCAAAACACTTCTTCAAAAAACAATGGGAATAGTGCTTGTGACAGCTCTTGTAGCTACATCGGCAATTTCAGTTATTGCAATTTTGCAGGAAACGGACACCGCGACAAAAGAAGGAAACCTGGTATTTATAGATCCGGAAAACTCCTCCGCGATTACGGGGATAGACATAGAATTCGCGCAGACGGATGAGGAAATTTCCCGCGGACTTATGAATCGGGAATCCATGCCCGAGGACTACGGAATGCTTTTTGTGTATGACACTTCGGAACAAAGATCATTCTGGATGAAAGACACGGAAATTCCTCTGGATATTGTTTTCATTGATGAAAATTTTAATATTTCGAATATTCAGGGCCATACCGAACCATTGTCACAAACTCCGATTCCGTCCGTGGAACCGGCGAGATATGTACTCGAAGTAAACGCCGGATTTGCCGATGAATGGGGAATAAAGAAAGGCGACATTGTCCAATTTACATCTTCAAAATGATTAAAGAAACGCTGGTAAAAATCAGAAATATAATATCGCGGGGAGTTTATAAAGGGCTTGTAAAACCGATACTTTTTAAATTCGATCCGGAAAAAGTGCACGACGCGTTTTTGAAAATCGGACATTTTCTTGGAACAAATTTATTCACAAAAAGTCTGACGGCAATATTTTTTTCTTACCGAAACGCTTCACTTGAGCAAAAAATTCTTGGAATGAAATTTCGCAATCCAATCGGTCTTGCCGCCGGATTCGACAAAGACGGAGTAATGACAAATATCCTGCCGCACACCGGATTTGGATTTGGGGAAATAGGATCAATTACAGGTGAAAAGTGCGAAGGCAACCCGCGCCCAAGATTATGGAGACTGAAAAAATCAAAAGGGCTCGTGGTTTACTACGGCCTTAAAAATGAAGGATGCGCTCAGATAGCGGCCAGACTGAAAAACGAAAAATTCCACGTTCCGATCGGAGTAAGCGTGGCAAAAACAAACAGCAAAAATACGGTAAAAAAGGAGGAAGGAATAAAAGATTACGTTAAAGCCTATAAAACCATGCAGGGGATCGGTGATTTTTTTGTAATAAACATAAGCTGCCCCAACGCGTTTGGCGGCCAGCCATTCACAAAACCTCACGACCTTGACGTTCTTCTTTCTAAAATAGGAAAGATAAAATCTTCAAATCCCGTTTTTATAAAACTTCCGCCCGACCTGACGCATCCGCAGATCAAAGAAATTCTCCACGTCGCAGGATCTCACCACATCGCCGGATTCGTCTGCACAAACCTCACGAAAGATAGAGGCAATAAACAGATAAAAGAAAAAATACTCGACAAAGGCATTCCCAAGCTCGGTGGCGTGAGCGGAAAGCCGATAGAGACCCTTTCGAACGAACAGATAAAATATATCTACCGCGAATCGCAGGGCAAATACATAATAATCGGCTGCGGCGGAATATCCTCAGCAGAAGATGCTTACGAAAAAATCAGGCTTGGAGCCTCTCTGGTCGAACTCATAACCGGAATGATTTTTGAAGGACCCCAGTTGATGAGCGAAATAAACCGTGGTCTAGCCGAACTGCTCGAAAAAGACGGACTAAAAAACATCAAAGAGGCTATCGGCGCGGACAACAAAATTTAATTTTCAGCGGAAAAAGCCTTCATGTCATTGCTCTCGGAGCTGCCGTTTCCGGCGGTTACAAAATACTGGACGCTGTCTTCAAACATGAGCACGAAATCGGACATTACTTCAATAACGCCATTTTCCGATACTATGTCCGGCGAATAAAGACTGTCATCTTTCGCGAAAAAGTCATCGCCATCCTTTACGAGACGGTAGGAAATGCCGTCCAGACAGGGGTTTATGCCGTCGTCCTCATATTTTCCGCATAAACTTACGCCGACATCGTAATAGTCGGCGCCGACATCTGTAAATTTCACTCTGAAAGTATCTTTTTGGGAAGGAGTAGACTTCGGCTCGGTGATATACGGTTTTGCAAGAGGAGTCGGATAGGGGACTGTAATTTCTTTTTGGGAATGAGCCCCGTCTACAAACGTAACATCAATTAAGAACTTACCACTACCGTTTTTAAGCTCCTCAGCGGTAACGGGAATTCTGCAGTCGTGGGGAAAACGTGGAACGTCGCACATGGTTCCGTTCGCATAAATAACCTTTGGCTGCAATTCCGGCGGAAGGTCGGAGGTAAGAAGACCATCAGTATTTTGAGGCTGCTTGATGGACTGATCCGGCCGTCCAAAATAAATATAAAACTCAAGAATATTGTCAGTCCCCTCAATTCCAAGATCCTTATAAATGACTTTATCAACGACGACATCAATGTTCGCATTACCGGAAATGCCCGAGCATCCTGCGAAAAGAGATAAGCAGAAGGTAAAAAACAATAAAAACTTTTTTCCCATAAAAATTTATTTTAATTGCAATTTCGAGTATACAACAAAACCGTTAGAAAAACCCCTAGACTTTAAGCCGGCATTTACATATATTTAATAGGCTTTTTGAGAATAGGCAGACAAAAATGGAGAGGTACTCAAGAGGCTGAAGAGGCGGGTTTGCTAAACCTGTAGGGGGATGTTTTTATCCCCGCGGGGGTTCGAATCCCCCCCTCTCCGCCATTAAAAAACACATAAAAAGACGAGAAAAAGCCATAGAAGCCGTGTAATCACGGAGGGAAAGTCAGCCATACCCGCGGCCTCCGTTAGCGTTTATAGATTTTCAAGATACTTAACGGCTGCGTCTTTTTGGGAATCAAATTCGTTCGCAATATCCTCATCAGTGATTTCAACGACAATATCAGGATCAAGTCCGACTTCGTTTATGCTTCTTCCGAGAGGCGTAAACCATTTAGCAATCGTCATCCTTAAGCTTGAGCCGTCGCCAAAGCCGGTGACTTCCTGAACAGTTCCCTTTCCAAAAGTTTTTACGCCCATTATAATCCCGCGTTTATGATCCTGCACAGCGCCTGCAACAATTTCCGAAGCTGAAGCGCTTCCCTCGTTCACGAGAACAACAAGCGGCACATCGGTAATCTTTGGTTTTCCGTTGGTGTACATATATTCCTCCTCATTATCCCTTTTCTTGATAACAACTGCCATCGTATTGCTTGGAAGAACATACGAAAGAAGATCAACCGCTATATCCAGATACCCGCCGCCGTTAAATCTGAGGTCAATGATCAGCCCTTTCGGTTCATCAAGAAGCATTTCACTAACGGCCTTTCCGAATTCTTCAATAGTTTTGTCGTTAAACTGATTGACGCTGACATAAACAATGCCGTCATCCATTTCTTCAACAGTCACACTTTCAACATCAATACTGTCGCGCACAATTGAAACGTCAAAAGGCTCATCAACGCCCTCGCGAATTATGGTAAGAGTCACCGTTGTGCCTTTCGCACCGCGAATTTGCATTATCGCGTCAAAAAGAGTCATTTCATTGGCAAGCGAATCATCTATCATATAAATAATATCACCGGGAAGCAGACCGGCTTTTTCAGCCGGGCTATCGCGCAAAGGCGACACAATGACGAGATTGTGATCTTTAACGGTCAGCTCGGCGCCAATACCTTCAAGGGTCCCATTCAGGCTTGCCGTAAAATCTTTGCTTTCATCGGGAGTCATAAAAACAGTGTAGGGATCATCAAAAGAATTAACCATGCCTTTGATTGAGCCATAAACACGGTCAGAATCGCTTGCTGTATTATCATCCACATAATTCGTACTCAATTCTTCCCACACCTGCCAGAACAGGCCGAGATCAACGGTGCTTTTCGCATTATTAGCATCTGTCATGTCATTTTCGCCCTCAACGGTATACGGTGTATAATCGCCAAGAAATCCAAAAGAAGTCGCCTGCCATCCAAGAACAAAACTTAAAGCCGCCGTGACGACATAAACAAGAAAATGATACCGTCCGGTTTTATACATAAGAATAAGTTAAATAAATTTTTGTACGTGCAAAACATTTAATGCTTTTCTGCTTTTCTCGTCAAGCGTAACCAGGGCGGCGTTAAGGACCATTTTCCCTTCAGTCTCAGGCTCGTGCTTCACAGGCATTTGCGTCAAAAAGTGTTCTATAATAATCTCCTTTTTAACTCCTATAACGCTGTCCAGAGACCCCACCATTCCAACGTCCGCCATAAAAGCGGTGCCGGCCTCGGAAACGCCGGCATCACTCGTTGGCACATGAGTATGAGTGCCCATTATTGCGCTCACTCTTCCGTCCAGATAAAACTTTAAAGCATATTTTTCAGAAGTAGTTTCGGCATGAAAATCAACAAAAATTCCGGCCAGATCCTCATTTGCAAATTTTTCCAGAATTTTATCGGCCGCCCGAAAAGGACAGTCCGGACAATTTCTCATGAACACGCGGCCAATAAGATTTATAACAAGAAGACGCCTTCCTTCCTTATCCGTGACGATATCATATCCGCGTCCCGGCACGCCTTTTTGAGGATAATTGGCGGGTCTTATCACCGGAAAGTCAGGATCATCAAGCATTTCCGCGCCTGTGGAATTTCCCCAGACATGATTTCCCGCGGTAAAAAAATCAATTCCAACCTCGCGCATTTCGGCAATATGATCCGGAGAAAACCCTTTTCCATGGGCAAGATTTTCACCGTTCGCGATCACGATATCAGGACCGTATTCTTCCAACACGCCCGGCAAAATCTTCTTTACAGTCTCCCGGCCGGGCTTCGCGACAATGTCGCTTATAAATAAAATTTTCATCTATTTTGAATTTATATTTTTTTAATTGGAGCAACGCTTAAAGCCAGCTTTTTTACACCCACTCCGCTGTCCTCAAAAGCAACCGTCGCGACCCCTCCTTTAACATCTATAACAATTCCTTTTCCAAAAGTATTATGAGAAACTTTATCGCCCGTCGCAAGCTCTATATCAAAACCTTTATCAAGTTCGACGGGCACGGGTCTCTCCAGAATATCGGAAATTGAAAGATGCTGTCTGTTCCCGGCCCCGCCGTAATTCGCTTCCACAAGCTCACCGTCGATATCAGATAAAAACTGCGAAGGTGCGTTTGCTTTCGACTCCCCGTAAAGCATTCTTTCCCGCGCATGCAGAAGATAAAGCCGCTCCTTGGCTCTCGTCATCGCGACATACATAAGCCGCCGCTCCTCCTCCAGTTCACTGCGGTCCAGCATACTCCTGCTGTGCGGAAAAACACCTTCCTCGCATCCGGCTATGAAAACATATGGGAATTCAAGTCCTTTTGCCGAATGAACAGTCATCAAAGTCACGGCGTTATCGCTTTCATCAAGCGTATCAAGATCGGTAATGAGGCTCACTTCTTCAAGAAAAATATTCAAAGAAATTCCGGCTTCAAGGCTGTCGTATTTTTGCGCAACCGAAACAAGTTCGGCTATATTTTCCAGCCTCGCCTCTCCTTCAACGCTTCCGTCATCTATCATTTTTTTATATCCGCTTTTTTCAAGGACATGTTTTATCATTCCGGAAGCGGAAAATTCGCCGTTAAGATTTTTCAGGGACTTAATAAGTTTTACAAATCTGTCGATAATCTCAGCCTTTGGCTTGCTTATACCGGGAACTTCATTGACGAGAAGCATCGCGTTAAAAAAAGACAGATTATTTTTTGTTGAAAAATTAAGTATGGATTCCAGGGTTTTGCTCCAATCTTCCTGGTCGGAACATTAATAATCCGCATAAGGCTGACGGAATCATTCGGGTTTTGTATAATCCTTAAATACGCGAGAATATCCTTTATCTCCTTTCTTTCGTAAAATTTAATGCCGCCGACGATCCGGTATGGGATTCCATATCTCAAAAACACCTCCTCAAAAATACGGGACTGGGCGTTTGTTCGGTACAAAACAACAAAATCGTTGTAAGCCGGATATTCGCTTCCGACGAGAAGATTTGAAATTTCATGAGCGACAAGCTCGCCTTCATGCCTTTCATTGTCAGCCAGCCAGTGGCGGACTTTTTCACCACCCTCTTTTTCGGTCCAGAGTTTTTTGTCCTTTCTCTGCAGATTTTTGCTGATAATATTGTTGGACGCGTCAAGAATAACCTGCGTAGACCTGTAATTTTGCTCAAGTTTCACGACTTTCACCTCCGGGTAATCTTTTTCAAAATCGAGAATATTTTGCAGAGTCGCGCCGCGCCAGCTGTAAATACTCTGATCCTCATCCCCGATCACGCAGAGATTGCGGTATTTTGCGGCCAAAAGATTTATGAGAACATACTGCGCCTTGTTTGTGTCCTGATATTCGTCCACCGAAATAAATCTGAATTTTTCCTGATATTCGTCGAGAATATCGGGAAATTTCTGAAAAAGCTCAACGGTTTTCATGATAATATCATCAAAATCCAGAGCGTTGTTCTGGGCAAGCGCCAGATGATAACGCGGATAAATCTCCGCGACTTTTTCGGTGAAATAATCATTCGCGTAGCTGGAATATTCCTTTGACCCGATAAGAGCGTTTTTTGCGTTTGAAATATGGGCGAGCACCGCCTTCGGGTTTATCTTTTTCGGATCAAGCATTAGTTCATTCACAATCCTTTTCATGAGAATTTGCTGATCCGCCGTGTCATAAATCGCGAACGAATTGTCGCCTCCGAGAAGGTGGATATTTTTTCTTAAGATTCTGACGCACACGGAATGAAAAGTGCCGACAGTCGGGATCGCGGCTTCCACGCCGTCACGATTAATATCGCCCACAAGTCTGACGATCCGCGTTTTCATCTCGTTTGCCGCTTTGTTTGTGAATGTCACGGCCAAAATATTCCACGGATTTATGCCTTTTTCCTGAATCAGATAAGCGATTCTGTGCGTCAAAACGCGGGTTTTTCCGCTTCCCGCGCCCGCGATTACAAGCATCGGGCCCTTAAAACAGGTTACAGCCTCGATTTGCCTGTCGTTCAAATTTTTTAAAATTTCGCTCATGTTTGTACTTTTTGGACTTTGATTATAATATGATAACCGGCAAAGAAAAACCCTTTATGAAAAATCGCAAAACATACCTTTTATTGCTGGTCTTCCTTGTGGTATTCATAATCAACCCTTTTGGGAAAAGTATTTTCGAATTGCCCAAAATCCATTTTCTTTCAATATCTCTTTCCGTGATCGCGATATGGCGCATTGTAAGGTTTTTTAAAAAGCGGGAATTCTCAGTAAGGTACTCCGTGCCCGTTTTAATTCTGCTCGGATTTTTTTTGCTGAGCCTTGTGATTTCAACGGTTTTCTCAATCGCTCCGTCCTTAAGTTTCTGGGGAAGCTATATAAGAATCCAGGGGCTTTACAGTTATTTGATATACGTTATTTTCTTCCTGATTTTTATCAATTTTCTCAAAACGGAAAAAGAACAGGAAGCGACTCTCAAAGTTCTGGTGCTGCTGTCCGCGGTCACGGCCGTACATGCAGTTCTGGAGCATTTTGGCATACTCGCGTTCTCCACACAGGCGCTTATAGATCAGGAATTTTATGGAAGAAGTTTTTCAACGCTCGGGCAGCCGAATTATCTCGGACAGTTTTTAATTTTTCCTATTTGGGGCGGAGTTTATTTTGTTCTTAAAGAAAAAAAATTCCGCCAAAAACTCACTTACGCCGCCGTCACATCGTTGCTCCTCGTCGGGCTTATGCTTACGCAAAATCGCGCCTCAATTTTGGGAATTATAATCGGCGCGGTCTTCCTCATTCTGTTAGTGTCAAAAATAAAATCTATATACAAATATCTTATTTCCGGAGGGCTGATGGCGGCCTTTGCCGGTTTTATAGTATTTTTTGCGCCGACCATGCGCTCACTCCTCAGTCGTTTATATATCTGGAAAGGCTCGCTCGCGGCGTTCACGGAGCATCCGATAATAGGCTCTGGGCTTGAAACTTTTCAGATAGTTTTTCAAAAAACATCGCCCGAAAAACTCCTGACTCTGGAAAAAACATATTCCGTAGCGGACAGGGCGCATAACCAGTTTCTCGACATTCTTGTTACGCAGGGAGCGCTCGGCCTCGCGATATTTCTTGCCGTTCTGGCCGGAATTTTTTATCTCATATTCAGAAATAAAAAAGAGCTTAAATCCGACAAAATTCTTCTCATTTCCGCGTGCGCCCTCATCTCAACGATAATTTCGAATTTTTTCAGCTTTCCGGTGACGGTGCACTATCTGGTTTTCGTTTTGCTCGTAGCGATAATTCTTTCGCGCACAGTAAAATTCAAAATAATCACGATGAAAATAAACATCATATCGGTATTCATATCGGGAATGCTTGCCGTCTTCTCTTTTTTGAATATATACAATTCAGCAAAGCTGGTTTACGCCGACACGCTTCTCGCCCGGGGAATAAAACATGTTCAATTTGGGCAGGTCGAAGAAGGCGTGAATGAAATTTTTTCATCGGCACGGCTTAATCCGAATCAGGCTGAAACTTTTTATGAGCTTT
The DNA here is from genome assembly GCA_043810515.1 of Candidatus Peregrinibacteria bacterium. Classification (GTDB taxonomy): domain Bacteria; phylum Patescibacteriota; class Gracilibacteria; order UBA1369; family LOWO2-01-FULL-3; genus WJKQ01. Next base: position 6,692 of record JBDRNZ010000046.1, on the reverse strand, counting down.
CCGCCATTCTCGTGGAAATTTCAAGAGCCTCATCAAATTCGGAAATTCTGGAAAAAGCGGACGAAATGGTGGAATACGGCGGGGAATTTACGAATTTCGATTTCAGATATTACTACTTCAAAGGCAAAATCGCCGCCGCCGCCGGAAACTATACAGAAGCCGAAAGCTTGTTCAAAAAGGCAAACGAACTTGCTCCCACAAATCCAGCGATAATCGACGAATTAAACAAATTTTAAACTCTTCTTACTGCCTTTTTACCCTATTGTCGGTAGGAAGGATTGTAGTTTGCTGAATATCAGTCGGCCTGTCTTCCGATACTTTTTCTTCATCGGCAGGAGCCGCTTCGTCAGCAGGAGCTACCTCCTCGGCAGGAGCTACCTCCTCGGCAGGAGCTACCTCCTCGGCAGGAGCTACCTCATCGGCAGGAGCCGCCTCATCGGCAGGAATATCCTGATCGTCATTTTTTGGAACATCTTCAAAGCCTTCGCTCGGGACAGTATCTCTATTCGGAGCGTTCAAAGTATTAAATTGCTGATTTGTTTCCTTGTCACCGGCATCCTCTTTCGAAACTTCCTCAATTCCAAATACATCAGTACCCTGGAAAGGAGCTGAAGAATAAAGAGTCAGCGGAACGGTATAAGTGCCAAAAGGTTCGGCATAAAGACCAAGACCTTCAAGATTACAATTTTCATCGCCAATATTAAGGCCTATAAATCCTCTTAAGCCGAGAGAAGGCACGAAATACGCGCCGCCAACCACCAAAGCGCCCAGAACAAAAGCCACGACAAGGTGCCACGATTTCAGGCCTGACTTTTTCGGCTTTTCAGGAGTTAGATTTTGAACATTTAGTTCTTCCATATTTGTTTTTGTTTATATTTTTATATTCGTATTATAACACTTTTTTGCGAAATCGGCAAGTTTACCGCTGTACGGTGACGGGCATGCCGACTTCCCCGAATTCAAAGGCAAAATCCGCATCTTCGGGAAGAAGCCTGATGCAGCCGTGACTTACAGGAATTCCAATATGATTTCGTGCCTCGGTCCAGAACCATCCGCCATCGTGCCCAAGGCTTGGAAGCGCATGAATTCCATATCCGCCGGCTCTGAACATCATGAATTTAGGCATTATATAGTGAGGTGATTCGCCGCCAACTCGTACTTCCTGTTTAAGAATTATTTTTGTGTTGCCGGTCGGAGTAGGAGTCGAAGCTTTTCCCGTGCTTACCGGAAATTGTCTTATAACGCGGTCATCAAGCTTCAAAAACATTTGTTGGGACGAGAGATCAATAAGGATAGATTTTTGACCGTTAAGATTTATATCAAGAACAGAACCGCTTTCATTAGCATATAAAAGCTTTGTTCTCAGAGCCGAAACATCCTCCTGGATACCGCCTACTACAGTTTCAAAAGAAAATTCCGCGTTGTCCAGCCACTGAATCGCGGTGAGAACCGGTGTAAAATACTCCTTTATTACATCCGGATCTGACGGCGCTTGTGAATAAAAAGTAAAGGAAGCTATTTCTCCGGGATCAACTCTTAGCTGATCCATGCCGATTCTGTTTTGCGCTTCCCAATTTGTATCAGAAACACCGGAAAGGGTGTCGGCATAAAGAGAGCTGTTTCTGTCTCGTGGCACGTCTGATCCCAAAGACATTCTTGGACCGGGACAGGCGCTTTCATTTGAAAACCACGGCATATTACCGTTATTTCTCACGAATACTTTTACCCTGAAAATTTCATCCGTTTCAACATGCAGTTTACGCCTGACCGCAATAAGTTCCGCGTCATAAGCTTTATTTTCCGGAACATCAAAGCCGCATGTCTCACGATCACCAGCGGCTTGTGCGGTTTCGATAGTTGCGGCGAACGAACCACCTGAGAAAATGAAAAACGCGCAAAGAGCGGCGGATAAATAAAATAAGAATCTGTATTTCATAATGGCAGGTTAGTTTTTATTTTTGTACAATGTTATTATACAACAAAACCTCCAATAAAGCAAGCGCGGTAAAGCCGGCATTAATACTCATTCAGACTTCTTTTGATAATTTTTTGAATTCTTTTTTGAAACTGTCCAGATCTCTAAATTGCCTGTAAACAGACGCAAATCGTATATAGGCCACCTCATCAAGCTTTCTCAGGGCATCCATAATTCCTTCTCCGATAAGCTTGCTTGGAACTTCTTTTCCGAAACTTGTCCATGATTCCTCAAGGGCGTTTATTATATTTGTAACCTGGTCCTCCGTGATTTTTCGCTTTTCGCACGCCTTCCAGATGCCCTTTTCAACTTTCTCGCGATCATAATTTTCACGCGTTCCGTCTTTTTTTATAATAAGAAATTTGCTACTTTCGGCTCTTTCAAAAGTCGTAAACCTATGTTTACAGCTATCGCATTCGCGGCGTCTTCTGACAGCTTTATGGCCGTCAGTTTCTCTGGAATCAAGAACGCGCGTATCATTATGTTGGCATTTTGGACATATCATTGGTCCGATTCTAACAGATTTGACATTAAAAATCCATCTGTCATACCTGCGATATAATCTTTTACCGTTATGACAAACTCCTCGTCTTTTCCATGCCGCTCCTCGCCGGGGAATTTGTCGGGATTTTTCATGTAATATTCAAAAAGTCTTTTTATTGCGGATTTACCTTTTTCAACGAACATACTTATTGCGGGATTCATATAAAAATTATCGTACAAAAATCGTCTCAGTTCCCCAATCATATCCTTCATCTCCTGTGTAAAACTGCCGATCTCTCCATCACGTTTCTGCGCCAGATTTTTCTCGGTATTTTTGCAAAAATCATCAATCATCATGGAAATTATCGAGCTTATCATTCTTGAAATCTTCACGCGGCTGTCGATTTTACCGCCATATTTTCGTTCAATATCATCCTCAGCCATTTTCCACAGCTTAAACTTGGCCAGATCCTCCGTTTTTATAACGCCGGATCTCAGCCCGTCATCCATGTCATGGTTTGTATAAGCAATTTCATCCGCGATGTTTACGGCCTGCGCTTCCAGATGCGCCGAAACTTCAAATTTTTTCCCCTGCTGATCCCAGGCCGTCTGATGCTTCATCAGCCCGTCAAGCACTTCTCTGGTCAGATTAAGTCCGTCAAAATCCGGATAAGCTTTTTCAAGATGCTCAACGATTCTGCGGCTCTGCTCATTATGCTCGAAATGCATGCCGTAACCTTCCATGATTTCATTTAGCGCCTCCTCGCCGCCGTGCCCGAAAGGCGGATGCCCGAGATCATGCGCCAGCGCTATCGCCTCGCAAAGGTCCTCGTTCAACGCGAGCCGCCGCGCTATATCGCGACTTATCTGCGCGACCTCAAGAGTATGAGTAAGCCTGGTTCTGTAATGATCGCCGCTTCCCGCTATAAAAACCTGGGTTTTGGCATCAAGCCGGCGAAACGCCTTGCAATGCACGATTCTGTCCTTGTCCCTCTGAAAACACAGCCTTCCGTCGGAAGGTTCTTCTTTATATTTGCGTCCGCGGCTGTCAGCGCTTTTAACGGCGTAATCAGCGAGATTTTTCGCCTCTATGGCCTCAAGCATTTTCCTTGTCATCAGCATGATTTTTTGGATATTACACGGTTGAACTATCGACCTTAATATGATACAATATACTAATTTAAAAACAAAAACTTTTAATTATGGCTGATATTGAAAAACAAAAATCAAATCTCTCCCCGGTGGCTCAGGAAGTTGCCCCGTACCTGCAAAAAATTCATGAAAAAATGAGGGAGGAAATAAGTGACGTTACGAATAAATCCCTTATAAACCTCGCGAATGAAATAATAGAAAAGGAAATGGAGGGGCTGGACACGTCATCCGAAAAAGTGGATTTCAGGCTCCATCTCGCGCAGATAAAAAGCGACATGCTTATTGCCGAAAAGGAAAAAAGAGGCCAGAACATCATTTCCAATTACGCCTCAAAGCTCGACAAAGAAATAGCTGGCTAGAAAAGTTTGCACAATTTATAATGACCCTGTTTTGAAATAAGGTCATTTTTATGAAAATCTCCGGTCACATAAATGAATTTCTCGAATATATGGAAATTCTCCGTGGGAAATCGCGCCGCACGCTTTCAAATTACCGGCATTACCTTAACAGATTTGAGGAATTTTTTGGGAACTTATCCTCGCCCTCCGCAATCACTCTCAAAAAAGTAAACGATTATCGTCTGCACCTAAACCGGCTAAAAGACGTACACGGTCGTCCGCTCGGCCAGAAAACTCAAAATTATCACGTCATCGCGCTAAGAGCATTTCTCAAATACCTGAGAAAATCCGACATCGACACGCTCGCGCCGGAAAAGATAGAGCTTTCGCGCACACCGCAGCGCACCGTGGAGGTTCTTTCCCGCGAAGAGCTCGACAGAATTTTTGTGTCGGTTTCAGCAAAAAACCTATCCGGCCACCGCGACATCGCAATTCTCAAGACTCTCTATTCAACCGGACTGCGCGTAAGCGAACTTGTGTCTTTAAACCGCGATCAGGTCGACTTAAAACGCCGCGAATTTATGGTACGCGGAAAAGGCAGGAAACCGCGCATAGTTTTCCTTTCAGCACAAGCCGCACAGGCAATCCATGATTACTTAAAACGCCGCGACGACCATTTTAAACCGCTTTTTTTGAACAGCGGCCGCGGCCGGAAAACCTCCGAGATTCTTGACGACGAATCCCGCCGCTTAAGCACCGTCAGTATTGAAAAACTTGTCCGAAAGTACGCGCTCAAAGCCGGCATCATAAAAAAAGTCACGCCGCATACCCTGCGCCACAGCTACGCCACCGAGCTTTTAATAAACGGCGCCGACATCCGCTCGGTCCAGGAAATGCTCGGCCACAGCTCAATAACCACAACGCAGGTCTACACCCACGTCACCAACAAAGCCCTCAGGCAAATTCACGAAAAATACCACAGATAATTTTCCCACCCGGGTGGAAATTGAAAAGTCCCATACCTGCTGTTATAATCAGCCCATCATAAAAAATTCCAAATGATCGTCATCGACAGCGTCACAAAAACCTACGGCCGCAAAAAAGTCCTGGATAACGTGTCTTTCAAAGTGGAAGGCGGCGAGCTCGTTTCGATTGTAGGGCCGTCCGGTGCGGGAAAAACCACATTGTTTCATGCGCTTATAGGCGCGCAGGAAATCACTTCCGGGAAAATTCTCGTCGACGATTACGAGGTAAGCAAACTCAAAACTTCAAAAATTCAGGAATACAGAAGAAAAATAGGAATAGTTTTTCAGGACTACAAACTTCTTCCCAAAAAAACCGTTTTTGAGAATGTGGCATTCGCCCTTGAGGTAGCCGGTTATCCGAAAAAATTCATACACGAAAGAACAAGAGACGTTCTACGCCTCACCGGACTTGAGGAACAGAGAAACCACTTTCCGCACCAGCTTTCCGGAGGAGAACAGCAGAGGACCGCAATCGCAAGAGCGCTTGTGCACGCCCCCCAGCTTCTCCTCGCCGACGAGCCGAGCGGAAATCTCGACCCCGACAACGCGCTCGCCCTCGGAAAACTTCTCTTAAAAATAAACAAATCCGGCACAACCGTGCTCATAGCCACGCACAACAAAGACATTGTAAACGCGATGACGCGCCGCGTTATCACGCTCGAAAACGGCGCTATCGTAAGCGATAAAAAGAATTCAGGATACAAATAACCTTTTTAAAATGGCAACATACAAAGAATCGGGAGTTGACATAGATCTCGGCGACAAATGTTCAGCTATTGCATATCAGGCCGCAAAAAACACCTTTGCGTCGCGAAAGGGCATGATCGGTGAGCCACTTATAGACGACGGAGGATTTTCCGGCGCGCTCGACATGGGCGATTATTATCTCGTTCAGAATGATGATGGTGTTGGAACAAAGATGGAAATAGCTGAAGTCACGGGTATCCTCGACACACTTGGTTTTGATCTTGTTGCAATGGTTGCGGACGATGCAATTTGTATCGGTGCCGAGCCGCTGTCAATAACAAACACAATAGACGCGGACCATCTGGACGAAAATAAAATCTCGGCCATGATGAAAGGTTTGGAATCGGCCGCATTAAAACACAAAATCGTAATTCCCGGCGGCGAAATTGCCGAACTCGGCAAAGCCTGCAACGGATATATTTGGAACGCGACCTGCGTCGGAATAGTTGAAAAAGAAAAACTGATAACCGGCAAAGACATTCGTCCCGGCGACAAAATCATCGGCCTTAAATCAGTCGGTTTCCGCTCAAACGGATTCTCACTCGTCCGCCACATCCTCCGCGAAAAATTCGGCGACACCTGGCACAAAGAAAAATACGATGACTCACGTACCTGGGGCGAAATCACTCTTACGCCTTCAAAAATCTTCACCAGCGCCGTCATGGAAATGCACGGCCGCTACAAACATAATGGCCTCGTCGCACTTAAAGGCATTGCCCACGTAACCGGCGGCGGCATAGAAGGCAACCTCAAGCGCGTCTTAAAGAAAAACAAACTCGGCGCGAAACTCGACAACCTTCCCGCGCCTCTGGAAGTCATGAATCGCCTCATGGAAATAGGCAGCGTTCCAAAAGAAGAAGCCTACCGAACCTGGAACATGGGTGTTGGCATGATCCTCATAAGCAACGACGTAGATCAGATTGCTGAAATCTGCGCCCGCCACGAAATAGAAACCCAGGTCATCGGCGAAGT
>JBDRNZ010000045.1:0-2962 GCA_043810515.1 Candidatus Peregrinibacteria bacterium | reverse complement strand
TAAAATTTCCGGCGAATATTTCAAGATATCTGGCATTTAAAGGTTCGATAACCATAAACGGCGTGAGCCTCACGATTTCCAATCTGCAGGAAAATACTTTTTCGGTAGACCTGATACCGCTGACCCTGAAAAAAACAAACCTTGGAAAATTAAAAAAAGGCGACAAGGTAAACCTGGAAATCGATATGGTGGCGAGATATCTGGAAAGACTTCTGGACTGCAAAGAGGCCGAAGCAAAATACGAATATTTAAAAGAACGAAACCTCATATAAATGCAAACAGATGAAACAAATATAGAAAAAATCGACGGGAGCAAGCTGAGAATCACAATCATCCTCCCCTATTTCAACGAAAATATCGGTCTGAAAATGCTGGAAAGTTCAGAAAAAGAACTTATACGAAATAAAGTTCGCAAAGAAAATATAGAAATCGTCCGCGTGGCCGGAGCTCTGGAAATCCCATTCGCATGCCAGAAAATCATCACGACAAAAAAACCTGATGCAATAATCGCACTGGGAGTTATAATAAGAGGCGAAACGTCGCACTACGACATGGTCTGCGAAAATACCTACCGCGGCCTGATGAAAGTTCAGCTCGACACAGGTGTCCCAATCGCATTTGGCGTTCTGACCTGCGAAAACACACAGCAGGCCGAAAAAAGAGCCGAAAAGAAAGGCAGACACTCAGCACAGGCGGTTCTCATTCAAACAACCCTCTAATCATTCACTATGAAAATACGAACTCTCAAAGACATCCAAGATCTGAAAGGCAAAAAAGTCCTTCTGCGCGTCGATTTTAACGTGCCGCTCAAGGAAAACGGCGACATCCAGGACGATACTCGCATTACCGAATCTCTTGAAACGATAAATTATCTGCGCGAACACGGCGCGAAGCTCATAATAATAAGCCATCTCGGACGTCCGGATGGCAAGGTAAAAGAGGATCTGAGGCTTACCAAAATCGCGAAATACCTTTCTGAACTTCTGGGCTGCCCCGTCAAAAAACTCGACGAAGTCATCGGAACGCAGGTCACGCAGGCCGTTTCGGAAATGTCATACGGCGACATCATCATGCTTGAAAACGTGAGGTTTGAGCCCGGCGAGGAGGCCTGCGACGAGACATTCACTTCAGCCCTCGCGGCGCTCGGCGACATATTTGTAAACGACGCTTTTTCAGCGGCACACCGCAGACACGCGTCCACGGCCGGAATCGCGGAGCATCTTCCGGCATACGGAGGATTTTTGATGGAACGAGAAATTCTTCATCTCGCGCCAATAGTTGAGGAGGAACCAATAAGACCGCTGACCCTGATTTTCGGCGGCGCGAAGATCGACACAAAAATCGACACCATAAAATACTTCATCGAAAAAGCCGACCATTTCCTGATCGGCGGCGCACTCGCGAACACTTTTCTGGCCGCGGCGGGATACAATATCGGATATTCGCTTTTTGAAAAAGACAAGCTGGAAGTTGCCCGCGAAATAATGCTGGAATGTGAAAAACATCACGAGAGATTTATCCTCCCGCATGACGTTACGGTCGCCAGCGAGATCTCGGATGACGCGGAAACCGCGAATGTACCGATAGAAGACGTTTTGGGCGACATGAGAATTCTGGACATTGGAAAATGGACAGCTGAGAAATTTGCGAATATCGTGGTCGATTCCGGCACAGTGATCTGGAACGGCCCGCTCGGCATGTGTGAACACGAACCGTTTCAGTACGGCACAAAAATAGTCGCAACCGCAATGGCAAAAACAGACTGCATCTCAATCATAGGCGGCGGCGACACAATCGATGCCCTGAAACGCATCAACGTTCCACCCGAAAAATTCACCCACATTTCAACCGGCGGCGGCGCCTGCATGGAATTCCTTGCCGGAAAAGCCCTCCCGGGAATCGAGGTGCTGAAAGCGGAATAGAGATCAATACACCTGATTGTGCGTTCCCACATCAATAAATTTCACACTATCCGGACCCAGAATCCGATATATCACACGATAATCCCCGCTAATTGAAAAAGCTCGCAATCCCACAAGATAGCCCTTTAAAGGATGGTTTTTTAACTGGAGACTGGCAGGATTTTTAATAAAAAGATAAAAACGACTCTCAAACTGATTCTGAATCTTCTTTGGAAGTTTACTAAACCGTTTCTTAAATTTTTGGGTAAAAAGGACTTCCATAATTATTTTTTGAGAGCTTTCATCATTGCTTTAGAGGTTCTAAACGGTCCAAAAACCTCATCATTCGCATCAGACGAAAGAATTTCAAGTTCCTCCGCAACCGTAAGCCCATTTTCAGTAATTTCCGAGAGCTCGCCATTAAGCTCTTTCGTCAAAATCAGCTTAATATAAGCAGATGTATTTATACCTTTCTTCTTCGCCAAAGTATCAAGCTCCTTCTTAAAATCTTCTTCAGCCTTAAAAGAAATCGTAGTCATAGTAAAATTACTTAGTAATACTTTCGACTACATAGTACACCCCCACTCAACCACCTGTCAACCGTTATAAATTACTCTTCCATAAAGCATTCGCCAGAATTAAGTTCATTCTGCGTACATTCCGAGAGTTCTCCAAAATGACAGAAAGCTTGATCCACTCCATACAACTCACTATACGCAACATACGGCTCACCACCCAATTCAAGACACTTATTATGAGCACTTTGTTGTTCAGAAGTTAAAACACTATCCGGCTCAATTCCTTCAACATATTTAACATTCCCATTATCATGGGAGGCTTTTGCACGATAAAGCATTTCGGCCATATCCCCGCGTGTTACCAAAAACCCCGGAGCAAAGCCATATATTCCATTCACATAATCAGGAATCAAACAAAAATTGTCAGTAACATAAAAATATTTCCAATACCACTCGCTCACATAGTCATTTTCAAAATTGGCAAGACAAAAGTGGTAATTGCCGCCGTCACCATATAAAGCGTTCACATTAAAAAAACCATTC
>JBDRNZ010000044.1:0-13311 GCA_043810515.1 Candidatus Peregrinibacteria bacterium | reverse complement strand
GCGCCGCGGCCGATTATGTACATGGATTCCACGTCTTTGAAGCGTTTTGCGATTTTCATGATGTGCTCCTCGTATCTCGGATTTAACATGTCGTTTATCTGGCTGGCAGTGTTTATAAGAAGCTGTTTTCCATCCGCGACGCCGCCGTCGCAGGCATATGCGAGCAGAGTCAGAATTGCTAGCTGTGATGTCGTGGCTTTGGTTGATGCGACCGCTTTTTCAGGGCCGGCTTTTATCGGGATAACTATGTCTGATATTCTTGCCATTGTGGAGCTTTCAACATTCACAATCGAGATGACTTTTACTCCTTTTTCTTTTGCAACTTCCAGGGCTTCAAGAGTGTCAGCGGTTTCGCCGGACTGTGATACTGCGATCACAAGTGTTTTATCCGTGAGGAATTCCTGATAATTTGGAAATTCGGATCCGAATGAGAAGTTTATATGTTTTTTAGAGATTTTTGCGAACAGATATTCTCCGACCATGCAGACTTTTCCGGCTGTTCCGCATCCGACGAGATAAGTTCCTTTGGCACGCTTTATCGAGTCCGCGACTTTTTCTATAATTTTCGGATCCTGGTTTATGGCTCTCTGAAGCGTGTCTTTCTGTTCCATGATCTCCTTTATCATAAAATGAGGGAAAGCGCCTTTTTCTGCACTCTGCGTGTCCCAGTCTATTTCTATAATTCTCTTTTTTACTTTTTCCTCTTTTTCCGTGTCAAAAAATTTTATGTTTTTTCCGTCGACTATCGCAATCTGATTGTCGTCGAGGTAAATAACTTTGTTTGTGTAGGGGAGAAAGGCGGGAATGTCCGAGGCTATGAAATATTCGCCTTTTGTTTTTCCCACGCCGATTATCAGTGGCGAACCTTTTCTGGCTGCTATAAGTTTGTTTTCATCTTTTTTTATTACGACAATCGCGTATCTGCCTTCGATTTCTTTTGCGGCCAGTTCCACGCTGTCGGTGAACGAGTGGGTTTTGGCGTGTTCTTCAATCAGATGGGCGATTACTTCAGTATCTGTCTGGGAAGTGAATTTGTGGCCGCGACGTGTGAGGAATTTTTTTATGTCGAGATAGTTTTCAAATATTCCGTTGTGGACGAGCACGATTTCATTGTTTTCCGTGGAATGGGGATGGGCGTTTTTTTGGTTTACGCCGCCGTGTGTGGCCCATCTGGAGTGGCCTATCGCAAGGTTTGAATCTGTTTTTGCGAATGATTTTGCTTTGATTTGGCCGATCTTTCCGACTCTTTTGTGAATTTTGATTCCGTCTTTGCTCTTGTATGCAACGCCCCAGGAATCGTAGCCTCTGTATTCAAGGCGTTTGAGTCCCTCAATCACTATTTCCGGCGCATTATGTTTTGGCCCGTGATACGCAAATATTCCACACATATATTTAAATTTAGAACCTGCTAAGTTTAGTCGAAAACGTGCGTTATGTGGAGGAGGAAAGGTTGACAAAAAGTTAAAACGTAGCCATAATTCCGGACCGATTTAATTAATACATGACGTACATGGAGACACAAAGAAGTGAGGATGCTTCTCCCCAGATGGAGGGAATGGAACATATTAATTTTCAGCGTTTGTTTGAGCTTCCTAGGGATAGAGATGTTGAGGTCAAGTATGATGGGGAGGATGTATGCGTGAGGGTTGGTTCTCTTCGCGATAAGGAAGGTGAGTATTTTTATTGCAATATTTATGTTCCCGGGGATTATGTTCGCAGATCTGAATTTCCGTGTAGTCTTCGTATTCGTCCGGATGGCAGATTGATTGATTTTTATCTTACCCGTAGAGCGGCCTGGCTGAAAGCTTTTTTAAATGGTTTTAGGGAGGCTTGTTAGGTTTTTGTTTCCGGTTTTTGTGATCAGAATCATGTCTTCTATGCGGACGCCGAATTTGCCTTCGAAGTAGATGCCTGGTTCGACCGTGATTATTGAGTTTACTTTGAGGCGTTTCGTGTATTTTTCCGAAAGGGAAGGGGATTCGTGGATGTCCAGGCCGACTCCGTGGCCGCCGGCGTGGCCGTAGTTTTCACCGTATCCGGCTTTTTCTATGATTTTGCGGGCTAGACTGTCGGCTTTGCGGCCTGTGATTCCGGACGATATGCCTTTGATCGCTGAGAGTTGGGCTTTCAGAACGAGATTGTAGATTTCTCTTTGTTTTTTTGTCGGGGGCGCTGTGAATATCATGCGGGTCATGTCGGAACAGTAACCTTTGTATTTCATTCCCATGTCTATCATTATTATGTCGCCTTTTTTTAGTTTCGTGTTGTCGGGTTCGTGATGCGGAATTGATGTGTGATTGCCGAACGCGACTATCGGTTCAAAAGATACATCATCTGCTCCGAATTCATACGCGAGAAGGCGGACGCGATGGGCGAGTTTTAGTTCTGTCAGGTGCGTTTCCGTCTGAATAATTTTTTTGATCGCAAGGAAGACTTTTTCGTTTATACGCTGGCTTTTTGTGATTAATTTTATTTCCTCTTTTGATTTAATTTCCCGCAGGGATTCGCTTTTTCCGGAAATGTCTGTGAAGCGAATTTTTCCTGCGAGAGTTTTTATTTTTTTGAATTTTGCGATTGTCAGGTTTGATTCCTCAATTCCCAAAAATCTGACGCGATGGCGGACGAGAATGCTTTTAAAATCTTCTTTAACATCTAAAACGCGTATGTTTTTTTTGACCGACTTTCTTGCTCTCTGAAGGTATCTAAAATCCGTGAAAAGATAGCGGGCGGACTTTGTCAGAAGCATGAATCCGTGCGAACCTGAAAAATTCGACAAATATTTGATATTGGATTTGTCCGTTATGAGAAATGCCTGCGGGCGGTGCTTCATGAGTTTTTGAGGATGTATGTGATAATTTCCTCGGTTTCTGAAATTTCTTCCGGAACTGAGCCCAACAGTCTTTTTACTTCGTGTCTCTGATAGCCGAGTTTTATGAGCGCGTCAACGGCTTCGCCATGCGTTTCCTGCGAGATGGATCTGTAAGGTCTGTCCTGAATGATTTGTATTTTGTCCTTGAGTTCCATTATTACTCTTTTTGCGGTTTTTTTGCCGATTCCCGGAATTTTGCAGATGAATGCCTCGTCCTCGTTTGCGATTGCGGCGGCTGTTTTTTCGCGGGGAACATTTAGGATTTCCATTCCGACTTTGGGGCCGATGCCGTTTATGGATATGAGTTGGTTGAAAAATTCAAGATCGTCATATTCGGCGAATCCGTAAAGGTCCAGAGCATCCTCTTTTACGTTGGTGTGGATGAAAAATTCAGCTTCCTGCTTTTCTGCGGTTTTTTCAAGCTGATCTTTTGTGATGCGGACAAAATATCCTACGTTTCCGGCGCTCAGGATGATGCCTTTATCTGTTTTTTTGAGAACTTTTCCCTTTAGATGCGCTATCATGTTTTTTATGGATTAATTCGCGAAGATGAAATACGCTTTTTCCTGAGACTTTCATTTTTGGTTTACGCTTTTTGTCTCTCTGTGAATATTTTTTTTCTACTTTTTTCTCGAGGTGGTTATATTCCGGCATTTTTTGTGTGAAAATTTTTCAGGAAATCTTTTTTGAATTTTGCGAACGTGTCGTGCTCTATGTGTTTCCGGATTTCGTGCATCAAGTTTATCAAAAAGTGAAGGTTGTGGATAGACATTAAACGTAGGCCTAGGATTTCATTCTCAAAAATGAGGTGGCGGAGGTAGCTCTGGGAAAAGTTTTTGCAGGTGTAACAGTCACAGTTTTTCTGAAGAGATTTGTCGGATTTTTTGAATATCATATTTTTGATTGAAAATCTTCCTTTGGCTGTCCAGAAAGTACCGTGTCTTGCCATTCTTGTCGGATGGACGCAGTCAAACATATCGATTCCTCTCTCAACGCATTCAAGCAGATCTTCCGGTGTGCCGACGCCCATCAGGTATCTTGGTTTTTTGTCGGAAAGGTGGGGGATTACGGTTTCAATCATTTCGAGCATCTGGCTTTTGCTCTCGCCGACTGAAAGGCCGCCGATTGCGTTTCCGGGGAGGTCGAGTGCGTCTGTGAATTTCGCGGACTGAATACGGAGCGAAGCGTGCAGGCCGCCCTGGACTATTGGGAAAAGGGCTTGCGGATGGTGTGATCCGGCTGATTTTGCTTCAAGTTTTTCGTACTCTTTTTTGCATTTTTTCGCCCAGTCGTGTGTTCTGCGCATTGCCTCTGCGAAATATGTTTTGGAACTGGAGGCCGGCGCGCATTCGTCAAAAGCCATGATGATGTCCGCGCCGAGGTCGTGCTGGATTTTGATAGCTTTTTCCGGTGTGAGGTAATGAAGCGCGCCGTCAAGGTGCGACTTAAACTGTACGCCGTTTTCGTCTATTTTTACGGTCGTTTTAAATTTCGCGTTTTTTGCGAATCCTTTTTTCTGTGCGAGCGAAAACACCTGAAATCCGCCGGAATCCGTAAGAATAGGCCTGTCCCAGTTCATCCATTTATGCAGTCCGCCGAGCGATTTTATTACTTTTTCGCCTGGTCGCAAAAAAAGGTGATATGTGTTTGCGAGAATTATTTCCGCGTTCAGCTGCTTTAGGTCATCCGGCGAGAGTGTTTTTACAGTGGCTTTTGTGCCGACCGGCATAAAAACAGGCGTTTTAATTTCACCGTGCGGTGTTTTGAATACGCCGGTGCGGGCTTTGGAATTCTTATCCGTGTGTTTTATTTTAAATTCAAACATGTCAAAAACAAAAGTTGACTAAAGAATAGCATTTTACCGGTTTAAATCTAGCCGTTCTGCTTTGAAGACATCCAGTTGTCCAGTTTTTCTATCGGGCTTGTAACCCACTGTGTGACTGCTCTCGGGATTCCGGCCACTTTTCCTGCAATACTTCCTATCCCTGATAATATTCTTCCGATAACCGGGATTTTCGCTCCGATTCGCTGAAGAGGTCTTTTTATTGTTCTGTTTGCGAATTCGTCAATTGAGCGGGGGAGTGCATTTACTATGTCGGATGCGATTTTTGCCTGTGTTGTTAATATGCGTCCGCCATTTTCCGCGTATTTTATCGGATGTCTTAGTGTGTTTGCCGGATGCAGGAATGGTCTGGTGATTGTTCTGTATATCGCACGTGCGTTTGCTGCCGTATCTCTTGTCATTTCCCATACTCTTCGTCCGGCTGTCAAAGCGGTACCGTCAAGAACATCTCCTGCGGCGTAAAATGGTGTTTTTATGAAGGAAACTTCGTTTGCGTTTCCGGGGTCCTCAAATCTGAGTAGATCTGAAGCGTTTGTATTCAGATATCCGGTGGCTGCTAATGCTTTTTCTCTTGTTTTGGCGGCTGCACCTTTTACCCAGCTTCCCGCTTTTGAGATGCTGCGTTCAGCTCCTCCTCCTGAAGAGGGGGCTTCCGGTGATGACGGCGTTTCTGGTTTTGCTTCTCCGTTGGCCATGTTTGTAAAAATAATGAGTATCGTTTTATACCATATGCCTTTAAACTAGTCAACCTTTCTATTTTCGCAAAAGGCTGTCTGCCAGGACTATTGCGGCCATGCTTTCGGCTACTGATATTATGCGCGGGGCGAGACAGATGTCGTGGCGGCCGGTGATTTTCAGGAGGGTGTTTTTTCCGAAAGATGTTATGGTTTTTTGTTGTTTTCCGATGCTTGGGACAGGTTTTATGGCGAGTCTTATTATTATGTCCTGGCCGGTTGAGATGCCGCCGAGGATTCCGCCGGCATTGTTTGAGAGAAAGTGAGGTTTGCCGTTTTTTATCTCTATTTTGTCGTTGTTTTCGCTGCCTTTCATTTCTGCTACGCGCATACCCGCTCCGATTTCTACGCCTTTTACAGCGCCGATGGACATCATTGCTTTTGCGAGCTGTGCGTCGAGTTTTTCAAAAACGGGATTGCCGAGGCCTGACGGAGGATTTTTTATGATTATTTCAATTATTGCTCCGATTGAATCATGCTCCGCGGCAATCTGTTCAATTAATTTATTCATTTCTTTTGCTATGCCTTTATCCGCACAGCGAAAATCGTTTTTTTCGATCTCGGATTTTGTGAAGGTTTTGGCCGAAATTTTTCCGATCTGGACTGTATGGCCGAAAATTTCTGTTTTTGATTTTTCCTTAAGAATTTTTTTGGCGACTGCTCCTGCCATTACCCGTGCGACAGTTTCACGTCCGGAAGCGCGTCCGCCTCCGCGATAATCTCTGTGGCCGTATTTCAGATTGTATGTAAAATCCGCGTGTCCGGGCCTGAATGTGTTTTTAAGGTTTGAGTAATCTTTTGATAGGATGTCGACGTTCTCGACCATTATCGAGATCGGTGTGCCAAGTGTTTTCCCTTCAAAAATCCCTGAAAGTATGTGGACAGAGTCTTGTTCGCATCTTTTTGTGCTTATTTTGGAATGTTTAGAAGGTTTTCTTCTGTCGACTTCCGCCTGAATATCTTTTTCCGAGAGTTTCAGGTTTGGTGGGCATCCATCAATAACGACCCCGATTGCCGGGCCGTGCGATTCACCCCATGTAGTTACTTTGAATCTTGTTCCTATGCTGTTTGAAGCCATTTTTAACTGCTATTTTTTTGAAGTCTTGGCTGTTGGTTTTTTAGTCTTTGCCGGTGTCTTGGCTGTCTTTGTTGTTTTGGCTGTTTTTGTTGTTTTTTTCCCTTTTGCTGAAGTTTTTGCGGTCTCTTCTGCTTTTCCTTGTTTTACCGTTTTAACTTTGTTTTCGCCTATTTCCTGCGCTTTTTTCATTTTTGCCATGAATTTATCCACGCGTCCGGATGTGTCTATGAGTTTTTGTTTTCCTGTATAGAAAGGATGGCAATTCGAACAGATTTCAGTTTCGAAATCGTTTTTTAATGTTGACCCCGCGGTGAAAGTAGCGCCGCAGGCGCATGTGAATTTTGTGTCTTTATATGTCGGATGTATGTCTTTTTTCATGATTCTGATTTTTTAGCCTTCGAAATATACTTGAAAAAAATAAGCATTGCAAGAAGAATCGCAGCCAGGCTTGCTATCAATTGTTTGTACAATCTTAGATTGAGAACGTTTGCCTGTATATCCATGGTTCTTGATTCTCCCGTGTTGTCTGTGATGGTCAGTTTGACATCGTGTTTTCCGGTTTGCGTGAATGTATAGGACGTGGAATTTCCTTCTTTTGAAGTTTTTCCGTCTATATCCCAAAGGTAGCTTACGACTTCACCGTCCTCGTCATACGATTTTGACGCGTCAAACGTGTACTTTTCAAAAAGGCCTACAGTTGGGGAGGTTTTGTCTATTTTAATCGCGGGACCTTTATTTAGAGGATATGAGTCTTTCTCATCAGGAGTTCCATCATTATCGTCGTCGGTATCTGCGTTGTTGCCGATTTTATCTTTGTCCGTATCGACAGTTTCCTCACTATTCAGAGGGAATGCGTCTTCCTTGTCGTTTACGCCGTCTTCGTCGGTATCCGCTTTTAGCGGATTTGTTTTAAGATTTTCTTCCTCGCTGTCTGTTAATCCATCGCCATCGTCGTCGATATCGGCAATATTTCCTGTTCCGTCCTTGTCGGTATCCATTGTCTCATTGGGATCAAGAGGCATATCGTCAAAATCGTCAGGCACTCCATCGTTGTCGTCGTCGGTATCCGTGTTATTTCCCAATCCGTCTCCGTCTGTATCATATTGTTCTTTTGAATTTAGAGGAAAATCATCTTCGCTGTCTATAACGTTGTCGTTGTCGTCATCTTCATCGGTTTCATTTGGAATTCCGTCATGATCTGTGTCCTGAACAGCAAAAATTTCCGTGACAATCCAGTTATTTGAAGGATCGTCTATTTCGGTATTCCAAGGATATATTTTAACCGCGACTCTGTGGTCGCCAAAAGATGGGGTCCAGTCCATAAAAACGTCATCTGTTTTTCCTGCGAAAACTGATACTCCCTGATCTCCGCCGATCTGTTTGCCGTTATCGAAAAATCTTGCGACTCCGAGAAGGTCTTTTGAGCTTAAATTTGTTACGACCGCATATATTCTTACCGTATTTCCTTCAAGAAAATTATTTGTTGAAAAACGGATGTTCTGGCTGTTTATGGAAAGATCCCCGCTGTATGCCAGAGCTTCACCTGTTGTTATAAGGAGGCTTGCGAGGCCCAAAATTATAACTGTTTTTATTTTCATATTTTTGTCAATTCCGGCTGTGCAGACGGGTTTTGTTTGGGTTTATCCATTTTTTCTGTAGATTCTTTTGTTTCCTGTTCCTCTTTGTTATGAATGAGCGATATTGATGCGACTCTGTCATTTGGTTTCATTCTCATGAGATACACTCCCTGGGTTGCGCGTCCTTGTGAAGGAATGTTGCCTGTGTGCAGTCTTATAACCTGGCCGCTTCTTGATATTATTATTAGGTCTGCGTCGGTTTCTTTTTCCATTATTTTCGCACCGATAATTTTACCGGTTTTTGCTGTTATGTTTGCGGTTTTTATGCCTGATCCTCCTCTGGTCTGTAGTCGGTAGCCTATTATTTTTGTCATTTTTCCCAGACCGTTTTCCATTACAACCAGGAGTTCGGCGGTTTCCGGATTTTTTATTGTGTTCATTTCAACAACTCTGTCGCCTGCTTTTAATTTTATTCCTCTCACTCCTATCGATGCGCGGCCAAGCGGGCGGGCGTCTTTTTCGTTGAATCTTATGCATTTGCCTTCTTTTGTGACAAGAATAATTTCCTCCTTTCCCGAAACTTCTTTTACCCATTCCAGCGAATCGGTGTCCCTGAGTTTTATGGCTATCAATCCGCTTTTTCTTACGTTTTTAAAGTCAGCTACGGGTGTTTTTTTGATTGTGCCGTTTTTTGTTGCCATTATCAGGGATTCTCCTGAGAATTTTTCGCCGGTGTTGAGAATGGCGGTTACGTTTTCGCCGTCCTGAAGCTGTAGCATGTTTACTATTGCCTGTCCTTTTGCCTGTCTTGCGGTTTTTTGGATTTCATACATCGGAAGTCTGAAGACGCGTCCTTTGTTTGTGAAATATAGAAGTTCGTCGTGATTCATGCCGTAAACTATCATTTTTATTTCGTCATCTTCCTTGGTGGTTCCGCCTATGACTCCTTTTCCGCCTCTTTTTTGAGCTCTGAATGAGGCAGGGGAGATTCTTTTTATGTAGTTTTCTTTTGAGAGAACGGCTATCATTTCCTCATTCGGGATTGTGTCTTTCTGGGAAATACTGTTTACCGCTCCGGCAATTATCTTTGTTCTTCGCGGATCCGCGTATTTTTTTCTAATTTCCGTTAGTTCATCCTGCATGATTTTTAGTATTTTTTTCGGATCAGCCAGAATTCCCTCAAGATCCTTTATAAGGGCCAGTTTTTCGATAAGTTCATCTTCTATTTTTTTCCTTTCAAGTCCCGCGAGAGTTTGCAGTCTCATTTCCAGGATTGCCTTGCCCTGCTCCTCGGTGAGCGAAAATTTCTTTATCAGGTGCTCAAGCGCAATTTCTTTTGTTTCCGATTTTTTGATCGTCGTGATGATTGCGTCGATGTTGTCTAACGCAATTTTTAGTCCTTCCAGAATGTGGGCTCTTGCACGAGCTACCTTCAGGTCGTACTGCGTTCTTCTGGTTATGACTTTTTTTCTGTGTGTTATGAAATGTTCAAGAACCTGTTTTACGTCCAGCAGATGCGGCTGAATCTCGTCAACAAGCGCTATCATATTCATATTGAAAGACGTTTGAAGAAGAGTGAATTTGAAAAGTTGATTCAGAACTTTTTTCGGAAAACT
Source organism: Candidatus Peregrinibacteria bacterium (assembly GCA_043810515.1). Classification (GTDB taxonomy): domain Bacteria; phylum Patescibacteriota; class Gracilibacteria; order UBA1369; family LOWO2-01-FULL-3; genus WJKQ01. The sequence continues at coordinate 3,594 of JBDRNZ010000044.1, read as the reverse complement.
GTCTTTTTTTAATTCTATAACTACGCGTATACCATCTTTGTTTGATTCGTCCCGTATGTCCGTGACTCCTGTAACCTTTTTGTCTCTTACAAGATCGGCGATTTTGCTGACAAGATTTGATTTGTTTACCTGATACGGAATTTCTGTTACGAGAATGACGAATTTTCCGTTCTTCTTTTCCACAATTTCAGTTTTTGCTCTTGTTATCATGCCGCCTCTTCCCGTGTTGTATGCCATTTTTATATCCTCGACATTGTAAATCAGGCCTCCTGTAGGAAAGTCCGGTCCTTTTATGAATTGCATAAGGTCGTCAATTGTGGCTTTTGGGTTGTCTGAAAGATGCATAATACCGTCAATGATTTCGCCCAGGTTGTGCGGAGGAATTGAAGTTGCCATTCCTACCGCTATACCCGTTGATCCGTTGAGTAGGAGCTGTGGAAGTTTTGTTGGCAGTACGGTCGGTTCTTTGTATCTTCCGTCGTAATTATCTCGCCAGTCAACGGTTTCCTTTTCTATATCATCCATCATTTCATCCGTGATTTTTTCCATTTTTGCCTCCGTATACCTCATTGCTGCGGGTGGATCTCCGTCGATTGAGCCGAAGTTTCCCTGTCCTCTTACGAGGGGGTATCTCATTGCAAAATCCTGTGCCATTCTGACCATTGAGTCATAAACCGCCGAGTCTCCATGCGGATGGTATTTTGCCAGCACTTCACCTACAACGGCTGCAGATTTTCTGAACGAACCACTGGACTTTAGGCCTATTTCGTTCATTGCGTAGAGGATTCGTCGGTGAACCGGTTTGAGTCCGTCTCTCACGTCCGGCAGTGCTCGTGAAACTATTACGCTCATGGCATATTCAAGATATGAACTTTCCATTTCGTCCGATATGTTTCGGTGCTCCACGCCGCGCGTGGTGAAAAGCTCTAAGTTTTTTTCTTCGGAATCGTCCTTTTTTTGTGGTTTTTTATCTTCTGTATCCACTTTTATAAAGGTTATTTATAACCAAGCTATGCGGATATTAGCATAAATTTATCATGGTATGTAAGGGAAAATTTGTGAAAATTTTTTTGTATGATAATATTAAGTGGGTTTTGCATGATCTTTTCTCTTGGCACTTTTTACCATTGATGTCAAAGAGGAATAAATAAGTCCACCAAAAAAGGATTTAAGCCTAAATCATGCAAAGCCCTTAATTAAACAGTGTAAAAGAACTCTCTAAAGAATTTTCTAACGATCTCATTATTGTCCTTCCTCCTGTCCATTCCGCGACTACTCTAAATACTGCAGAATTCTCGATGCCGTCACCATTACTGTCTTTAATTTCGAGAGCTTCAATGTCCCGATAAAAAATCGCTTCATTACAGCCTACCTCAAGCCTATATTCAAAATTGTAATCTGTTTCTTTGTCTAAATTTAATTCTCCGGGAACATTGACCAGTTCCCATCCGTTATCTGTTTCTTTGAGAATATAATGTTCTCCCGCTGTAACTTTTTCCGCGCAGCCCGGATTTTCATCGGGATTTAATTCCAGCCAGCAATTCGGATCATCAGGAGAAAGTAGCAAATTTTTGTAGCGAATACTCTTTATAGCGTCAATGGCTTCGTTAGTGTGGTCCATAGCGATTAAATTATTTCTTGAATAACTTTTCATGCTAAAATAATCAATAAGAAAAATACCATTAAAGACCAGAAGTACGAGAAAAACGACTATGAATACAATCTTATATCTGAGATGTATTTTTTTCATGAACTTCATTTATCAGGCCTTCCCATTTGTCGTATTTTGATTATAATGAAGCCGGTAAACATATTCAAGATATTATGCTCAGGGCGAAACTTAAGAGAGAGGACGGTTTCATCGCGATTGTTGCATTAGCGATGTTTATGCTGATGTCGCTTTTTGGAATTATTCTTCAGCAGAGAATGGTGGACACGGTTGGCAGCCTGAAAAGATGGGGCAATCTCGATGACGCGGAAGGTCTGGCGTTTAGCGGAGGGGAATATTTGCTGTACACGTTGAAAGATTTTGATGCGGGCTACAACACCGGCGAGATTGTGTGTAACTACGGCAGTTTCGCGGAAGGAAGCGGTGGATCAAATCCGACTTTTTGCCAGGATATTGATGCTATGGTTTCCAATGAAAAGTATCAGGGCAAGAACATCCAGGTCAAAATCGAGATAAAGGGCCGTCCCGCGACTTCAGAAAAATTTGGCGATTGTTCGGCGGCCGGATTTGACGGTGACTGCTACGTGGTTCCGTCCCCGGGGACGGGTACTGCGGGCGACAGATGTGATTTTTATAATCCGATTTTTGCGAATGAAGACTCGGATTCCGCCAACACTCTCATCGGCAACAACAGCCAGCCTTTGGAGAATGGAGGAATCGAGGGTCAGGACGGCCTTGCCCAGATAGATTATGCCTGCAACTGGAACAAGCTGACTTTCGGCTCCAGCATCACCGACCGCGCCGCAATACCTTTTTATTATCAGGTTGATGAAGATACGATTGTGAGCCCTTTTAATTCCAGTGCTGCCGAACGTGACGGCGGCGCCGTGCCTCAGGCCCAGAAATTTGCCTTGCGCGTCCGCACGCCATGTCTGCCTTGTGTTTATGACACAGCCGATAAGGTGGGCGGCATCAACCGCGTTTGTGAGAGGGGCGATGATCCGACTATCTGTTACGATTACGACCAGTCTCCAAACGAACGCTACGAGCTCAAGGTCGGCGGCATTGACGATGATGACGTCGTCGTCCAATGGCAGCTCACCGGCATGTGCGACGAAGGCGGAACGGATGAGGAATGCGGGCTGATACAGTATGTGAAGTATATCACATCATCACTACCAGAAAGGATAGATTCAAATTTTTCTGGAATAACCGAAGGGCGTATTAATAATTACGTTCCAAATCTTGCACATCCTGGAAATGATGCAAATCATCAATTACTATATCCGACTCTGTTAGGGATAGACACCAGTACTTATGAGCAATTGCGTATATTTAAAAATCTCCCCGGGCAATTTGGTGATTTAAAACTTCCTTCCATAAAACAGCCTTTCCTTACGCTTTTCCTTAGCAATAAGTTAATTTCGCAGACAGATAAAAATGTCCCATACCTTGAATATCAGGTTCTTACCGATCAACCTATAGGCAACCAAAGTACAGAATTACACGTCACCGTAAATGTAGACGGAAACGTCTTTGAAAAGACAATATATCAGGATCAAAGCAAGCCTCTGATAGACTTTGCTGTGCAGAATTAACGAATTGACAAATTATTAAATATAGGTATAATACTAAACTAAATATAACCATAAATTAAGATGGAAAATAGTAAAAAAACATCAGTTGAAAAACAAGCAAATTTGAAAAGGTCAGGAAAGGAAGGAGGAATATTAAATCGAATAGGAAGACACGCAAAAGGTAAAGTTGCGTCAGTAATGAAAGGCGTGAGAGTGCTGGCATTGATTGCGACAGGAGCACTGGCTGGTAGCTCGTTTACAGGTTGTAAATCGCCTGAAAAAGATCAAAGAGCTCCAATATCCGGAGAAGCGATGCCAGGAGATAAAAAAGCCAATTCGGATCTGGAA
>JBDRNZ010000043.1:0-6448 GCA_043810515.1 Candidatus Peregrinibacteria bacterium | reverse complement strand
AAAATCCTCGACCCCGCCATAATTTCTGCAAAATCCTGCATAATAGATATCGGCGGCCACAAAGGCATGTTCGCCATATACGCCAGATGTCTGAACGAAAAAGTTCCGATTTTTGTTTACGAACCCGAGGAAGAAAATTTTCGCGATCTGAAAGAAAACCTCAAAATAAATCACCTCAAAGATATTTACCCTCACTCCCAGGCGGTCACCGGCCATAACGGCGAAGGCGTTCTTTACATCAGTCCCGACTCACACAATCATTCATTCATACCGTACAGCCCCGACGCGCCCTCCAAAAAAGTAAACACCACAAAACTCGAAACAATTTTTGATCGCCTTGCAAAAAAGGGGATCACCACATGCGATGTCCTGAAAGTGGACGCCGAAGGTGCGGAATTTGAAATTTTTGCTGCCACACCACCAGAAATTCTCAAGAAATGCGGCACAATTATTATCGAATATCACAATTATCAGCCCGGCCACAACGAAACCACGTTGAAAAATCACCTGACCACAGCCGGATTCAGAGTAAAATCATTTCCCTCACGTTACGACAAACGTTTCGGCCTCATTTACGCCGGCCGCTAATTTACGGCTGAAGAATATCCTCACTGTTTCCGTCTATCGAAACAACGATATTATCAACAGTCGGAAACTGCAATAATGTATGATCTATCTGCGAACGGATGGCCGCAACCCTGCATGATCCGCCAACCTGGTATCCAAGCTGGGAATCAAAATCCGCGGAAGCCACGCCGTTTTCTATACTTATACTGTTCAGGGTCACATTATCGTTTATTGTCGTCGAATATCCGTCAGCCATCTCGGCAGAGGTCGGCCCGTTCAGCAATTCCTCCAAAGCCGCCTGTGCCACCGCACTCGTGTGCGGAACTGTTCGAACAACCGGATAAACTTTGCTGCAATCAACAGAATCGGGGTTTTTCTGGCTGTTTGTAAAATAAACATAAAAAGATGTTGTTTCGGTCTGTGGTCCGGCGCTGTTATTTGTCAGAACAACAGGAATTTCGAATGTGTTTCCATTTTCCGGCAAGTCAGAAGGATTATTTGCATTAAAAATAAGCTTTGCGTCTTTTTTGGCATCGGTAATTGAATAAACGACCTCTCCGTGGAACGGCACAAAATCCATACTCATCCAGTCGCTGTCAGCATAAATAACGGTTTCATCCGCAAGCTTTTCCCCGGAAGAATCAACAAGCGAAACGGAAAAACTTCCCTCAAAAAACCACAAACCGGTGGCCTCACCGGTTATCAATATAGGACTTGTAACTTCAGAACCGTCCGCAGGAGTAGAAATGTTGATTGACGCATCGCTATCGGATGAATTCAGATCATCAGCCGGTTTATTTACCGTGCTTTTGCATCCGGCAGAAACCAGGACAAGAACCGATAACATCACCGCAGATAATTTCTTCATAATAATAAATTAAAAAGTAAATACATTTATCGCACTGTATTATACGTAAAATAAAGAATTTTGTTTACTTTCCTTACAGAAGGTATATAAAAAATTCGAAATAACAACAAAATGGACCACAAAAAATTTCTATTTGTTTCTTTAGCCGGACTGATAGGGGACATAGCCTGGCAGGTGAAACGCGAGGGGCACAGGGTAAAATATTTCATAGACCAGAAATCCGAACGCCAGATTGCGAATGGGTTCGTGACAAAAACGAACAACTGGGAAAATGAAACTGATTGGGCGGACGTGATCGTTTTTGATGATGTTCTTGGTCAGGGGGAAAAGGCAAAGTCTCTGAGGGAACGCGGAAAACTTGTGATAGGCGGCACACCATATACGGACATGCTGGAGGACGACAGGGCTTTCGGCCAGGAGGAAATGAAGCGTCATAAAATTCCGATTCTCCCTTACAAAGATTTTCATTATTTTGATGACGGAATCAATTACATAAAAGAAAATCCTGGGAAATACGTGCTCAAGCCGAGCGGCGAGGCGCAAAACATAAAAAGACTTCTTTTTGTGGGACAGGAGGAGAACGGCAGTGATGTCATAAGAATCCTGACCGCGTACAGAAATACGTGGAGCGAGGAGCTTAAAGTTTTTCAGCTTCAGAAAAAGGTGACTTCGGGTGTGGAAATAGCAATCGGCGCTTTTTTTAACGGAAAAGAATTCATATATCCCATAAATGTAAACTTCGAACATAAAAAATTGTTTCCCGGCGACCTCGGAGTCGCAACAGGTGAAATGGGGACAAGCATGTTCTGGAGCGGGCCTAACCGGCTTTTTAATATGACGCTTAAAAAAATGGAGCCGACTCTTAGAAATGAAGGCTACGTCGGATATATTGATATAAACTGCATTGTAAACGGAATCGGAATTTATCCGCTTGAATTCACGGCCAGATTCGGATTTCCGACAATCAGTATTCAGCAGGATTCGCTGATAACACCGGTTGGAGAATTTTTATATAAACTGGCGGCCGGTGAAAACTTTGAGCTGAAGGTCAAAAAAGGATTTCATGTCGGGGCCAGAATAGTCGTACCACCTTTTCCGTATAAGGACAAAAAAACATTCGATTCATTTTCAAAAGACGCGGTAATTATTTTCAAAACTCCAAAAAGAGAAGGCGTGCACATAGAAGATGTAAAGATGGTTAAGGACGAATGGCTTATGACAGGTCATGCCGGTATCGCGCTTGTAATTGTGGGATCGGGAATGACAATGAAACAGGCCCAGCATCAGCTAAGGCAGAGAATAAGCAATATTATCATCCCAAATATGTATTACAGAAAAGATATAGGCGACAGATGGTTTGAAGACAGCGACAAACTTCACAGCTGGGGATATCTGAGGGAAATTTGATCTGCCTATTCATTCAAAAGAAGCAGCATCATAAGGGCTATTCCGCACGCAAACAGCAAAAACTGTATTAATGAGTGCGCTACTTTTACGGTTTTGTGAAGCTCGGGAATAAGATCCGAGGACGCGATATAGATGAAACCGCCTGCCGCAAACGGTATAAGAAATACCGTAATATTTTCAACATAAATTCCAACAAGCAAAGCGATAACAACGCCCAGCACGGCCGTCAGGGCCGTCAAGAAATTCACCAGCAAAGCTTTTTTTCTAGAAAAACCTCCATGCAGCAAAACGCCGAAGTCCCCGATTTCCTGAGGTATTTCGTGCAAAATAACTGCCAGCGTCGTGGCTATTCCGACATGGACACTGACAAGATACGAGCCGCCGATAATCAATCCGTCAATCAGATTATGCACACCGTCCCCGAAAAGATTCATCCACGCGAAAGGGTGCGGATGATTTTCGGTGGTGGGATGATGACAATGACGCCAGTGTATGATTTTTTCGATAATAAATGAAACGGCAATTCCGCTCAGTACAAAAAGCGAAACGTAAATTGTAAAACCGGTTTCCTCTACGATTTCGGGAAGAAGATGGATAAAAGCATCACCAAGAAGAGCACCGGCGGAAAAACTTATCATATAGATCAGAATATTTTTCAGTCTCTCGGCCCGAACCGGAAGCGTCAGAACCCCGACAAGTGAAATTAGACTTACTACAGCCACGCTTACCAAAGAAAAAAGCCAGATATTTATCATAATTTTGATTAAGGACGATTAATGCCATATTATTGTATTGAAAATTTAAATCAAGGTTTTAACCATGCCGTCACATAAAAGATTTTCCGAAATAGACATCTGGCGCGGAACAGCGCTCGTCGGAATGATAATATTTCATTTTTTCTTCATTCTGAATTATTTTAATATTTTTGCGTCCGCGATGCGCGAAGGCGGATGGCTTGTGCTGGCGCGATTTGTGCAATTCAGTTTTCTTTTTCTTGTGGGAATTTCACTCGCGCTCGCTGGCAGATCTTACAAAAAACAATTCAAAAGAGCTTTGATGGTTTTTGGACTGGGAATGATAATATCGCTTGTTACCTTCATTTTCGCGCCGGACGAATATGTAAAATTTGGAATGCTTCACCTGATCGGCGTAAGCATTTTTGTGTTGAGTTTTATGGCCGACAAAAAATATCTACCTCTGATGTTTGGAATCGGTATTTTTGTAATAAGCTTTTTCATCAGCAAAATTCCGACATCGTCAATCATACTTTTTGCGGTCGGTCTGAAAGGGGATTCGATTGCGTCGCTCGATTATTTTCCGGTTTTTCCATGGATGGGAATAGCTGCCTTTGGCGTCAGCTTCGGAAATATTTATAAAAATTTCAGATCAAAATTTGATTTCCAGCCAAAAAAGACAAACCCGTTAAACTCGCTTTCATTTCTGGGAAGACACACACTTTTAATATACATGGCACAAATCCCGGCAATGATCCTCGTAATGATCATGTTCGGGATAATACCTTTGAATGCGCTTTTTTCCTGAAAAATTTACTTTTTCGACCCAGCTTTAGCTTCAGCCTTCATACCTTTTTTTCCTGCGAAAGAAAAATATGTCGCAATTACTCCGGCGGCCAGAGCTATATAAATTCCGACACCGAAAAATGAAAAATTAAAACTGTCCTGCAGAATAAAAATAACAGGTCCGGCAAGCATAATAACGGACAAAATCTTGTTAAGCACATCATCCGCGGCAGGCATTGTGAATTTTACGCCAACTTTTGGAAGAAGCCACAAAAGAACCAGAACAAGAGAAGACAAAGCGGTAAAAAGACCAAAACTGTGCCATCCGTTTACGCTGGCGGCTCCAAAACTGCCAAATGAGATTGAGAACCACGGCAGAAGAGTCGAGATGAAGGCGGCCGCAGCTGCAACCAGAATTATTTTTTTTGATTTTGGTTCTTTTTCGAACGAGGTTTTTAGGTCAGACATAGTGAACGAGGTTAAATTATTTAAGTTTTATCATCAGCTGCCAATTGTTTCAATATCAATTTCAACCTTTTCGCCAAGAGACGGGATATGAACATCTTTATATCCGTTTTCATCAAGAGCTTGAGAAAAGGCATCAAGCTGAGTGTGTTCGCCGTGAACAAGGAAGATTTTCTTCAAACCTTCAATTCTGTCGATATAATCAAGAAGATCGCTTCTGTCCGCATGAGCCGAAAAAGCGTCCATTACATAAACTTTTGCTTTTACATCATGCATGTCCCCGAGAATATTAACCCGCTTCTGCCCGTCGACAAGCTTTCGTCCAAGCGTATTTTCTGCCTGGTATCCGATTATCAGAACCACGTTTTTCGGATTCTCGATATTATTTTTAAGATGATGGAGAATTCTTCCATGTTCGCACATTCCTGAAGCGGAGATTATTACCATAGGCCCATTTTTTGTGTTCAAAGCCTTTGATTCCTCGACACTGCGAGTGTAGTGAAGTTTTCCAAAACCGAAAGGATTCTCTCCATGCTGTATGAATTCATCAGCGGTTCGTTTGTCGAAACATTCCATGTGCGCGCGGAAAACCTCGGTGAGATTTCCGGCCAGAGGACTGTCAACGTATATAGGTATTTCTGGAATTTTTTTCTTTTTGTGAAGAAGGTTGAGGTAATAAACGACTTCCTGCGCGCGTTCAAGCGCAAAAGCCGGAATAATAAGATTTCCGCCGTCATTGCAGACCTGATTTATTACTGTGGCAAGATCCTCCTCAATAGTCTGAAGTGCCGGATGAAGTCTGTTTCCATAAGTACATTCGCTGATAAGAATATCGGTTGAAGGAATCGGCTGTGGATCTCTCAAGATCGGCAGACCGCGTCTTCCGAGATCGCCTGTAAAACAAAGTTTAAGATGCTTTTTTGTTTTTTTATCATAAAAAATCATATGGATAAGCGCTGATCCGAGAATATGGCCGGCGTCATAAAAGGACGCGACCACGCCATCCTCGACAGTAAAACTTTGTTCGTAATTTACGGCATAAAACATCTTCAGTATTTTCTCCGCGTCATCCAGCCCGTAAAGAGCCTCGGGCATTTCTTTTGTGAGTTTGTTATGTTTTTTTAACCATTCAATTTCTCGTTCCTGTATGTACGCGCTGTCGGTAAGCATGTAATTTGAAAGGTCCCTTGTGGCGTGCGTGCAATAAATCGGTCCTTTGTACCCGCTTTTTGCGAGAATGGGAAGAAGCCCGCTGTGGTCTATATGCGCGTGTGAAAGTATGACCGCGTCAAGCTCCTTTGGGTCGAACAAAAACTTGCTGTTTTTTTCATATTCCTCTTTTCTGTGTCCCTGAAACATTCCGCAGTCCAAAAGAATTTTTTTACCGTTAAAAGAAATCAGATGTTTGGATCCGGTTACCTCGCCTGCGGCTCCCGCGAACAAAATTTCCATTTATCGAAGGTTAATTTATTTTTTTTAGATTATACTACCTTTATTTACCAATCTCAATAACACCGTTTCTTATCTGTTCTTTCATCGCTTCGGTGTAATCGCCCCACCCGATAAAATCCTCAACCCATCGCGCGTACTCGTCACTTGTCATAAGCCGCGACTGCGACAT
>JBDRNZ010000042.1:0-28131 GCA_043810515.1 Candidatus Peregrinibacteria bacterium | reverse complement strand
GAACGTGCCAAGGAGGATTTCCGCGAAAGGCTCAAGTTGTTTATGGGCTATGTTGAAAATGAAATAACGGGGCTTAGGAAAATTATTCACAGTAATCGTTCTTTTGCAAAATTTAGTGATGGATGGGAAAGAATTGTGAGGCAGGCTTGTTATTATGTGTTTTTTGTCCACTATGGTGCAAAACGAAGAGGTGAGACGGATGAAGCCGGTCAGCCAAGAGATTATGTTTATCATGTGGTCAGAAGCGGATTCAACTGTCTTATAAGAAAGATGAGGTTTCTGGACGAGAAATCTCTTGTTGCGGCTTTTATGCATGATACAAGGGAGGATTACCATAAAGGTTTCGCTGCTGTTCTTGAATCAAGTAATGCTGAGCTTAACAGTTTTTTGGACTCTGATAAGGGGGCTTTGAAAAGGGGAGGAAGCGAGGCCGAGGACAAAAAAGACCTTGTGCTTGAGAAATTCCGCGGTATGGAATGCCGTCTTGAGGAATTGATTGGCGATGACGGGCTCAGTGTTTCAGAATTTCTCGATATTCTTACAAAAAGCACAAAAGACCGTAACCGTGCGCTTTTGGAAATTTTTGCCAGAATTTTCAGACATAAGGATGCTGCGAAAAGATTTTCTGCTATGAGGGCTCTTATGGTAAAAATTGCGGACAGACTTGATAATATCAAAACGCTTTTTTCCGACGCGGGCAAGGATGAAGCTTCGAGCGATGACTCCAGAAAGGAGATAATTAAGGACGAAACTGTGTTTATTTTTCTGGCTGTCGCGAAAAAACTGGGGATGTGGAATGTTGTGGAATGGCTTTTGGATTATATATATTTTGATGACGCTGATTTGCGTAAAAAATGGACGGATCTTAATCGTGTTGCTGATTCCCATGGTCCAAACGGACGGATGCTTTCAAGAAACGAGCGGATGGTCCCGAGGTTTATGAAGGAATTTAATGAGAAACTTTGTAAGGTTTATGGAGAAAATGTTGATGAGGGACGCGATTATATTCTGGAGTTCAGGCCTGTTGGATTAAGATATCAGGATTATGAAACGGCCGTCAGGCTTTCGCAGGACGGTGAGTATGCGAGAGCTTTCCGGCATTATATTATTTTTTCTCCTGTTATTGATGACTGTAAGTTGTACCTTACCGGTCTCAAGGTGTTTAAGGAATTGTTTCCGCAGAGGCTGCCAAAAACCGAGCTTGAAAGACCGGAACTTCATTGTGCTTTTAGGAAAATGGTTTTGGCCGATCGCGGTGGGGCTGAGCTGGATGTTTCTTTGAGAGAAAATGGCTACAGCAGTATTTATGGATCCGGAGTGTGGGGGCTTTTTGAGTCCAAATCTGACATGGACTCAGCTATGTTGGGAGCGTACCATCAGGCGTTTTTTGAGGAAGGCAATGATTCGGATGTTGCGGATGCGTGTCAAAAAATCATGAGTTTTATCGCGGAAATCGATGTTGATATCAGGCGTCTTGCTGCACATAATTTTGTTTTTAGCGGAGTGAGCCTTGATACGGCGATGTCTAATCCTTCGAATGTTTCCACAACTGTGCGCTCGGGACTTTCCGAAGTTTTTCATGATCTTTTTGATTTGTCTGATAACGATAGTCTTCCGGAAAAATTCAGACTGAGAGAGAGAGCTTTGTCCGGGCTTGAACCCGAACACAAGGTTATTTTTGCGGATCTTCTGAGGAAGCTTCTTATGTGTGTTTTTATTGAAAAAGAGAGATCTTTACAGATTGATGTTAATGGTGATGGCGGTCGGAGATATTCTGTTCCTGAAGATATGACACCTGAAGATGCGCTTGTTCTTGTGGAGCCGCTACTTGCCGGGCGAAAGTGGCGGAGTGAAAACGTTGGGATCTGGCCCAGCTGGATGCCTCCTTTACCTCTTTCAGATTTAAGACAGAAGGGAGGTGGTATAAAATATACTGTTGATGTTGCCAAGCCTTTTGATCCTAATATTTTTGCGAGGCAGACTGCTTTTTTGGATAAATGCCTGGGATCTTTTAGGGCAGAGTTGCTGGGGGAGGATTTTCAGGCTTTATTGAACCGTGCGCGTGGAGGTTCCGGCGGCAGGCAGAAGAAAAAGAGGCGTAAGCGTTGACATTTTTTGGAGGCAGTATTAGATTTTTGCACTAATTTATTATTTAATTTAGATTTTTATGAATAGGCCTGAAGGTGTAAACGTTGGTTTCGTGAGGGGATGGACAGAGGGGGAGAACGCTATTGCGGGTTTTGTAAATGAGATAAGGAAAGGCGTTTCGGACAGAGTTTCGGCTGTTACTTCTTCTGTAGCCAATGTGCCGGCGGTTGTGTCCGAGGTTTTGACTGCTGTTGTGGATGATGCAAGGTCTGCGCTTAATTCTTTGTTTTCCAGGGTAATGCTCAAGGTTGGAGATTTTTGCAATCCGGACTTGAAGTAATTCTGGTGCGCCCGACGGGATTTGAACCTGTGACCTTTGGCTCCGCAAGCCAACGCTCTATCCAACTGAGCTACGGGCGCGAGTTTTAGTATTTTAACGCGAATTTAGCATTTTTATTGCCTGGTTGTGAAGGGCGCGGTTTGTCGCGAGGATGTCCGCGCCAAAAAGGTCGAGCTGATTGCTGTTTGTGTCAGTGACGTGGCCGGCGGCTTCCTTGACTATAAGCGATCCTGCCGCAATATCCCAGGGTTTTAGTCCGAATTCCCAAAATATGTCGAAACGGCCCGCAGCAATGTAACACAGGTCGAGAGCTGCCGAGCCGAGTCTGCGGGCGGCCTGTGAGGCCAGAGTCATTTTTTCGAAATATGGGAAATTAATTTCTTTGTGCTGTGGCGGAAAGCCGGTTACACAGAGTGAATGTGATAATTTTTTTACGGATGAAACTTTTATGCGCTTCTTGTTGAGATAGGCGCCTTTGCCTTTTTCCGCATAAAAAAGTTCGTTTAGTTTTGGTGCATACACGACTCCGGCTGCAAGTTCTCCGGAAAGATAATCGAAATTTCTGGAGCTTTCGGCTGCGGCGGTTTTAAAAAGTGCTATTGAAACGGCAAAAATCGGGAGACCGTGCGCGAAATTCGTGGTTCCGTCGAGAGGATCAACTATCCAGATGTATTTCGAATCCGTGAAAAGTTTCGAGGTTTTTGCAGGAGTGCCGGCGCTTTCTTCGGCCAAAATCGCGTGGTCGGGAAATGCTTTTGAAATTGCATTCTTTATAAATTTTTCGCTGGCAAGATCCGCGTTCGTCACGAGGTCGTTTTTTCCTTTTTCGGAAATTTTAAGTGGTTTTGACGATTTTTCCAGAATAATTTTTCCGGAGGCCAAAGCCGTTTGTATGGCGAATTCAAGCAGTTTCATGCTTGGATTATAACATAGAATATGCTAGTATTCCTCTACTTGTTTTTGGAAGTTTATGGATAAATTTGTTCTTAAAACCGACATGAAGCCGAAGGGCGACCAGCCGCGGGCGATAAAGGCACTGACGGGAGGTCTTTCCAAAAAAGAAAGATTCCAGACTTTACTTGGAGTTACCGGATCGGGAAAAACTTTTGCGATGGCGAAAGTTGTTGAGGCCGTGCAGAGGCCGACTCTGGTTCTTGCTCACAATAAAACTCTTGCGGCCCAGCTTTGCAGTGAGTTCACCGAGTTTTTTCCGGATAACGCGGTTAGCTATTTTGTTTCCTATTATGATTATTATCAGCCGGAAGCCTATAAGCCGGAGACCGACACTTATATTGAAAAAGACGCGGCCATAAATGAGGAGATTGAAAAATTCCGACACGCGGCGACCGCAAATCTTCTTACGCGGCGTGACGTCTTGATAGTGGCTTCGGTATCGTGTATTTACGGGCTGGGTTCAGTTGAGGATTATACTGCGCTTGCCAGAAAGCTTAAGACCGGTGAGACGGTTGTGCGCGATAAATTTCTCAGGCATCTGACGGATCTGCAGTATACGCGCTCCTCTATGGATTTCAAAAACGGCATGTTTCATGTGCTTGGCGATACGGTTGAGGTTTTTCCTCCCGACAGAGACACGGTTTTCAGGTTTGAATTTTTCGGGGATGAGATTGAGGCGATTTCCGAGGTGGATTCTTTTACCGGTGAGCTGATCCGTGAGCTTGAAAGCGTTACTATCTTTCCGGCAAAGCATGATGTTACGACGGAAGAGAAAGTAAAAAGAGCGGTAGGGGAAATTCGCGTGGATCTCGAAAAAAGGTATCAGGAGCTTAAAAAAATGGGTCGCGAACTTGAAGCCGAGCGCATCAAGACGCGCACGGAATACGATATCGAGATTTTGCTGGAGACGGGTTATTGCAATGGAATTGAAAACTACACGCGCTACCTTAACGGCAAAGTGCCGGGTGAGCGTCCGACGACGCTGATGGATTATCTGCCGGAGGACTTTGTGCTTTTTATCGATGAATCCCACATGACCGTGCCGCAGATTGGCGGAATGCATAACGGGAATTATTCCAGAAAAACCACTCTTATTGAGCACGGTTTCAGGCTTCCTTCCTCGCATGACAACAGGCCTCTGCGATTTGATGAATTTGAGGAATATATGAATAATGTTGTTTTTGTGTCGGCGACGCCTGGAGCATATGAGATGACGCATACCGTCAAGAAAGCTGTTGCGGAACTTGTGGTGCGACCGACCGGGCTTGTGGATCCTGAGATCTCTGTCCGCCCGTCGAAAGGGCAGATTGAGGATCTGCTAAAGGAAATCGGCAAGAGGGTGAAAGTCGGTGAGAGAGTTTTGATTACGACTCTGACGAAGCGCAGCGCGGAGGATCTGACGGAATTTCTGGCGGATGCGGATGTGCGGGTGCGCTATCTGCATTCCGATATCGATACGCTTGAAAGAATTGAGATTTTGCGCGATCTGAGGCTTGGAAAATTTGATGTTTTGGTTGGAATAAACCTGCTTCGGGAAGGGCTTGATCTGCCGGAAGTGAGCCTTGTCGCGATTCTGGATGCGGATAAAGAAGGATTTTTGCGAAGCGCGAGCGCGCTGATCCAGACGACAGGACGATGCGCGCGAAACGTGAACGGTTCTGTGATTATGTATGCCGATAAGATGACGAAAGCGATGACGACCGCGATTTCCGAGACTGACCGCCGTCGCAAGAAACAGGTTGCATATAACAAAAAACACGGCATCACGCCGCAGACAATCGTGAAGGCGATCAGGGATATCACGCATTATGGGGGCAAGAAAAAGGAGAAATTTGAGGCCGGCATTGATGTTAAAAAAGTTCCAAAAGACGAGGCGAAGCGTCTTATCGAAGTTCTTGAGGCTAAGATGGATCTTGCGAGCCAGAATCTTGAGTTTGAAAAAGCCGCCGAACTGAGGGACGAGATCGAGGAGCTGAGGGAGGAGCTGGGAATGTAGACGGCTAAGGCAACTTTGTACAAAATTTCGTTTAATGTTGACCTAGAGGATGGTATTTGATATACTCTAAGCAGAAATAACATTCAAAAACAATGATTCATTCATTTTCGTGCAAAAATTTCTATTCATTTGAGGGAGAAAACTCTGTCAGTTTTGTGGTAAATAATAAGGTGCCGAAAAATGATTCATATTTTGTTGCTCCAAGCGGGATGCGTCTTTCGAAGGTCGAGACGGTAATAGGCGCTAATGCGTCTGGCAAAACTAACTTACTGAAGGTGTTACCATTTTTAAAATGGCTTATTGTTGATTCATTTAAAGCGAATCCGTCTGCTCCGTTGCCGGTAAAAACATTTGTTTTGGCAAAATTGAAGGGTCAGCCGACAGAACTATCGGTGACTTTTGAGATCGAAAAAGATATTTTTACCTATACTTTCTCCCTTATGGAAGAGAAGATTATTATTGAAGAGTTAAAAATCACAAATAAAACGAAAGAAAAAGTTACTACAAAAACTCTATTTAAACGTCAATGGGATAACGAAAAAAATACATACAATTTTAATGGTGGTAAGTTCGAATTGCCAAAGAATTTTGAAAACCTATTACGAAAAAACGCCAGCGTGGTAGGAACTGCGATGTTGCTTAATCATAAAATTAGCCAAAAAATAGCTCAGTATTGGCAGAAATTTGAAACAAATGTGACAGAAGCGGGCTGGATTGGTGATCAGCTTTTGCCAAATGCTATCCAAAATTTGGCGGAGGCAATGCATTTTTATAGTGAAAATGAAACTCTAAAAAAAGAAGCTGAAAAACTTCTCTCTCGTTTTGATCTTGGTTTGGATTCTTTTGATATCAAAAAAGAAAAAAAAGAAGATGGATTTGTAATAAATATACAAGTTGTTCATTCGTTTGAGGGTCAAAAGTGTGTCTTGCCGTTAAAATATGAATCGGCGGGAACGAAGCAGCTCTTTGTACTTTTAAAAACAATTCTGCAAGTTTTAGCTAATGGTGGAGTTGCAGCTATAGATGAATTTGATGTAAATCTGCATCCAGATATGGTTATAGCTTTGTATGAACTTTTTATTTCTCCTGAAACCAATCCAAAAAACGCACAAATGATATTTAGCTCTCATAGTCATCAAATTTTGAGTGAATTGGATAAGTATCAAATAATTCTTACCGAAAAGGATTCGAAAGGTTCAAGCGAAGCATGGCGACTTGATGAAATGGAAGGGGTACGAGCTGATGACAATTATTACACCAAATATATTGCAGGTACCTATGGAGCTACGCCTAAAATTAACTAAGAATTGATGTCCCGAACAAATCCGTACAAGAAAAAACGTCGCGTAGCGAAAACAACTGTATTGATCTATGGGGAAGGGCAATCAGAAGAGATGTTTTTAAAACATTTGAGGAAGTTATATGGCTACGATAGCGGTAAGGCCATTACCATAAAAAGAGGTAAAGGGGGCACTCCTCAAGGTATTGTACAGGGAGCTATTAATTGCCCAGGGGATTATAAAAAGAGAGTAGTTGTTCTGGATAACGATAAAACAAAAAGCGAAATGAGATCGGCGAGGATGAAAGCAGATAGTAGTGATGTGATTATAATTGAAAATACGCCGTGTCTCGAAAAACTTTTGTTATGTATCCTTGAAGAGGGTAGAGATTTTGAAGGTAAAACTTCAAGCCAGTGTAAAAAGCTGTTTGAAGATGGGTATATTAGTAAAAAACAACGTGCCGAAGGATATAGATATTCACAAGTTTTTACAAAAAAATTGTTAGATAAAAGAAGGAGATCTTTGCTAACCTTGGATTGTTTGCTAAAAGAAATAGAATAAGCGTTGATGAACATCTGCTAAAAGTATTTAATGTATAGGTAATTTGTAGATTTTATGAAAATAGGCTTAGTTTCAGATATACATGAGGATATTAAGCGCCTTAAGGAGGCGCTGGTGGTTTTTAAGAAGGAGAAATGCCGCCGGGTCGTATGTCTGGGGGATTTTACGGGATTTACCGTTCCATATTATGGTTTTTTGCAGTCGAGAAATGCGTATGAGGTTATTCGTGTGCTCAGAAAAAACTGCGATGTTATTGTCGTGGGTAATCATGATCTATTTGCTGTCCGGAAATTGCCCAAGTATAAGGCCGGGTTTCTGTATCCTAAAAACTGGTATTCTTTGGATTTTCGGACAAGGCAAAAACTTTCCAAAAATAAGGTTTATCTTTATGAGAATAATGATCTGTCGGCTTTGCTTACTAAGGAGGACAAAAGATTTATCCGCAAGCTGCCAGAATATGTTGTGAAAAAATATGGTAGTTTGAAAATTCTTTTTTCGCATTATGCTTTTCCGGATCTGGTTGGAACGAAAACATTTGAACCAAAAATTCCGAGAGATGTGCGGGAGCACTTTGGATTTATGAAAAAACATGGCTGTACGTTGGGGATTTCCGGACATGATCATAGAGAAGGCATGACGATTTTTACCGAAAAAACGATGAATGCGGTGTCGTTTAATAAAGCTGTAAAACTTACGAATAATCCGACCTGGCTTTATGGTCCAAGCGTTGGTAACGGCACTTTTGCGAATGGTGTTTTGGTTTTTGATATCGATAAAATGGAAATTAAAGCAATACCTTTGAAGACTAAAAAACGTGTACTATGAATGTATGTCAGCAATGCAAACAGGGCTTTGAGATCAGAGAATGGGATAAGGAGTTTTATGAAAAAATAGCGGTACCGTTCCCTAAAAATTGTCCAGAGTGCCGGATGATAAGGCGGTTTATGGAACGCAACCCGAAAACGCTTTATTATCGCAAATGTGATCTCACAGGCAAACAGACTTTGTCGCAGTATCACAGAAATCAGTCTTTTCCGGTTTACAGTCCGGAAGCGTGGTGGAGTGATGATTGGGATGCTTTGGATCGTGGTCGGGATTTTGATTTTAATAAGCCGTTTTTTGAACAATTTTTGGAACTGAAAAATAAAACTCCTCACCTTGCTTTGTTTAATATTGTCGGCACTATCGAGAATAGTGATTATAATAACTGCACGGGATATCTGAAAAATTGTTATCTTATTGCCGAGAGCGACTATGATGAGGAATGTTATTATTCCAACCTGCTAAAAAAGTGCAATTTCGTTGTTGATTGCTCTGTTTGCTACGAAGATGAGCTTTGTTATGAATGTGTAGACTGTACGGGCTGCTATAATTTGCTTTGTTCGCAGGACTGCCAGAATTGTCGGGATAGTTATTTTCTAAAAAACTGTACATCATGCTCTGACTGTATTGGCTGCATAAATCAGCGGCAGAAGCAGTATATGATTTTTAATAAACAGCATTCAAAAGAGGAGTATGAAAAATTGAAAGCGCAATTTCCGCTTCACGCTACGGCTGGAGTTGAAAAGCTGGGAGAAGAATGTTCTAAATTTTTTCTGACACAACCTCGCGAACGTGTCGTTGCCGAGCAAAATGAAAATAGTATCGGAGATCATCTTTTTAATTCCAAAAATGCTTATCATTGCTTTGACTGTACGGACATTGAAGATTGTGCATACTGCGCGAAGCTGAGTTTAAGCGTTAAATCCTCGATGGATTACAATTCATGGGGAGATAAATCCGAGCTTATATATCAGTCTTCCGGATGCGGTGATAACTGCTATAACTTAAAATTCTGCACCAATTGCACAACAAACATGAGTAACTGCGAATATTGCGCCGGATGTTTCAGCTGCTCTGACTGCTTTGGCTGTGTGGGGTTGAAAAAACAGCAATATTGCATACTTAACAAGAAATATTCAAAAGATGAGTATCATGAATTGAAGGGGAAAATTATTAAATATATGCAGCAGACTGGTGAATATGGGGAATTTTTTCCTGTCGATATTTGTCCGTTTGGCTACAATGAAACGATGGTGATGGATGCTTTTCCCGAGACGGTTGAAAGCGCAGTTTCAAAAGGTTTAAAGTGGTATGAAGAGGGTCAGGCGGGAATGAAGCCGCAGACTTCGGAATTGCTGACGTGTGACTGTGGCAGGAACTATAAAATTATTTCTCAGGAGTCTGATTTTTATAAAAAACTTCAGATCCCTGTTCCTGAAAAATGTCCTTCATGTAGGCACAAAGCGCGTATGACAAAAAGAAATCCGCTTAAATTATGGCAAAGAAGCTGTGCAAAATGCGGTGTGGGCCTGGAAAGCTCCTATGCGCCGGACAGGCCAGAGGTCGTTTTGTGTGAAAAATGCTACCTAAAGGAGGTTTATTGATTCAATCAGTCAGGTTTTCCACCCGGGTGGAAAAATTCTATAATCCTCTTCCACCGCCGCCGCCGAAGCCGCCGCCGGAAAAGCCGCCGCCAAATCCGCTTCCGCCGCTCCAAGCGCCGCCGCCGCGGCTGCCGGGGCGTGACATCAGGGTTGTTGTCATTTTTGTGCTGATCGTGCTTAGCTGGTCCGCGAACGCGGCCATTCTAAAAGGCCGGGTGAGTGCATATGGATGTACCGGAATGTACCAACCCGGGGGTTCTGTCAGGATTCCGTCAAAGGCTTTGGCCCATTTTTTTATAAGGCCGAACGAGATGGCATAGGGGAGTAGTTTTTCAAAAAGTATGTTTTTCTCCTCCTGAAATTTCATGCGGTCTCTTTCCGCGGTGTTAATGTATTCGTAAAGTCCGCGCAGGACGTAGTATGTTTCGGTTCCTTTCTGGGTTTTTCTCGGCAGAAAGTAGCCAATTCCCGCGATTGCTGCGCCTGAAATCAGCATTCCTATAAACAGAGATATTGAGAAGGCGACGATAAAGTTAAAAGACAAAAAAATTATGGCTACTCCGATTCCGACGTATATTCCTCTGACTGTCGATGGATTGTGCGGGAAGAATCCGTCTTTTATTAGGGTATTCATTACGTTTTTTTTGATTTTTGGAATGGCTGTGTAAAATTTGTTTTTGAGAGCCGAGAGGGTTATTTTTTCGCCGATTGCGTTTTGGGTGAAAAGTCCCTCGAGTACCATTGTTTCAAATTCTTTCGTGGTTATGTATGGTTTTATGAGTTCCAGTTCGTAGTCTTTTTCCGTGCCGAGAAATTTCTTTTTTTCAATTTCATTTATGCGGATGTAGCCTCTTACCGCGAAGTCTATGATTGTCGCGGTGATGTCGCGTGGGTCTATTTTTTCGTCTATGATTGTGCCGGTTTCTGTCGGGAGGAGGCCTTTTGGCGGTTTGTAATGAGGAATTACCGTGTCTCTTGCTGTCTTTTCATCGCGGCCGCGCGTGTGCCAGAGGTAAAGCATTATTATGATAGTGAGGGGACCCAGTAGAATGCCCCAGTTGTCTTTTATGAACCACCATAATTTTGTGAGGAATGACGGAGGAGTGAAAGTTCCTTTTGGCAGGCCGATCACGATTGTGAGGTTTTCGTACGGGGAAAGGTTTCTTGTTGCTGTGGCTACGACCGTTTTTTCGTTTTTGGCGGAAATTGTGCAGTTTTTTTCCTCTGCTCCGTAAATTCCGGTGAAGCAGTCGAGCATTATGTCTTCCGGTTTTATCGCGACAGGTAGGTGAATTTCGGCTGTCACGTTGCTGACGGGAACGACCCACTCAGTGCCATTCACATTCCAATAAAGTTCATCATGATCGTCGAAAAATCCGATCACGTTTTGCGCCGTATAATTCACCAAAAAAGTGTTTATGTCGTTTCTGTATTCGTCTTCATGGTTTGTCATCTCGATATTCAGGTAGCCGCCGGATCTGTAAACGTTTAGTGCCCACGGGATGCCGTTTTCGTCGGTGGCGGACTTGAAATCGATGCGGGCGTCGTAGCCGTCCGTGTATTTGTATGGAATGACGCGCGCGATTCCGCGGTGAGCTTCGTTTGTGAAATTCGCGACTATATTTTCCGCTATGTCGACAATCCCGTTTTTATTTAGGGTTATGTCTGAATGGAATGATGAAACTTCCCAGTTTTCTGTATATTCCTGCGCGAAAGCTGTTGGTGCCAGCATCAGGCCGGTCATGATCAGAAAAGCTGTTGCCGGGAAAAGTCTTTTCATTTTTTTAAGTTTAAGCCTGTGGGGGAGCCGGTGGTTTTGGGGCTTCAGGAGGCTGAGGAGCTTCGGCTGGTGGAGCTTGTGGAGTGGCTGGTGGAGCTTGTGGAGCGGCCGGTGGAGCTTCCGGAGCGGCCGGTTTCTGTTCTTCTTTGAAGCTTACTTTTACAGCGGCTTTTTCTTCATCGGTTGCCTGGAAGAATTCCCATGCAGTGAATCCCATTACTTTAGCAAGAAGATTGTTTGGGAAGATCTCGATGCGTGTATTGAAATCCCGTACAGTTCCGTTGTAGTAGCGTCTTGAAAGCTGGATGTGCTCCTCGATTTCGCTGAGAGTTTTCTGAAGATCGAGGAAGTTCTGATTTGCTTTCAAGTCAGGATAATTTTCAGCCAGCGCGAAGATCGTTTTCAAGGCTGAGCTGATCATATTTTCTGCGTTTTCCTTTTCAGCAACGGTTTTTGCTTGCATTGCTTTTGAACGTGCCTCTGTGACTTTTTCCAGAGTTCCTGCTTCATGCGAAGCGTAACCTTTTACTGTTTCAACCAAATTCGGGATAAGGTCATATCGTCTTTTTAACTGTGTGTCGATGTCCGACCATGCCTCTTTGCATTTGTTTCTAAGTTTAACAAGACTGTTGTAAATGCCGACTATCAAAATTGCCAATACGGCGACGATTAGTAATGCGTAAATCATGTGAAAGAGTATTAAAAATTAGCTAGTTGATATTTTACTAGCATATAAGCATTTGGCAAAGGAAAAGTTCTTTTATCTTTTGCGCGGGCCGTACTGTCTGATCCGCGGAGTTATGAGTTTGTTGCGGAAAGCGGCCATTGCAAGGTCCGGATTTACGGAAACGCTATTGTTTGAGAATTCTCCCTGACCGGTATAATTTCTGTTGAATTTTATTGTTCCCGGGTTTACGCCTGCTTTTGAGAGAATTTCTCCTGCCGCTGTTTCAGCCTGCGTTTCGTCTATTTCGCCCTTAAGGAAGGCTATTGTCACTCCTTCAAGCATGTTATCGAGAACAGGATTCGGCAGAGTCACCGTTTCGCTTCCGGTAATAGTGCTATTGCAGGCAGGCGCGGATAAAGCGGCGAGGGCTGCAAGCATTACAAGCGTTCTTCCTGAATTTACGCGTCTGGTAGCAGCATCCTGTTTAGGGGAAGTTTCGCCTGTTGGAGATTCGGTAATTTGTGGGTTTTTCTCAAAATTTTCCATATTTTTGGTTATAGAAAATAGCGGTTATTTTTACATAAAATGGTGGACTTGTCAAGGAGGCTATGCGGTTAAAAAGCTTTGGCTTGTCCAAGCCGAAATCGAGCGGATTCCCCGTCCTGGGACGGCGGGTATGTGTTGTTTTCCGTGGTTTGTAAAAATTTCCAAAATTTTTACTTTTTTACATTTGACGAAATGAAGGACCTGAGATGTTGCGCTTATGAAGTTAGGGCTTTTAGGGTTTCTGCCGCGGCTTTTCTCCGGGTGAAGGTGGAGGCGTAGGTTTTGCCGGAATCTGAAAGCTGGGTTTTGAGGTGGGGATTGTTTATGAGGGAGAGGATGTGGGCCTTGAGGGAATCCTTGTCGGCGGGGGAGAAAGTTAGGGCGTGATCGCTGAAGATTTCTTTGAGGCTGCCGCCGGTTGAGCAAATTACCGGAATGCCGTAGCTCATGGCTTCGAGAGGCGGGAGGCCGAAACCTTCGTAAATTGACGGATAGACAAACATGTCGGTGCCGGCGTAGAGGGCGGCTTTTTCCTCTTCGGTCACGTAGCCGGTCAGAATTATGTCTTTGCGGAGGTGGGTTTTTTTGAGGATTTCTCCGGATTTCCAGCCGATTTCGCCGGCCAGAACCAGGCGGTGGGGGATGTTATGTTCGGCTTTGAGTTCTGAAAAAGCATCTATGAGCATTTTTAGGTTTTTTCGCGGCTCTATTGTTCCCAAAAAAAGTATGTATGGTTTTTTGATGGATGAAAGGGGAGGATTGGCTATCGGAGGAGAGATTCCCAGATGAATCGGGGTGATTTTTGATGAAATTTTGCAGAATTTTCTGATGTCGTTAGCGGTTGACTGCGACGGAGTGATGATGAGATCCGCGTTTTTCAAAGTTTTTTTCAGGAATAATTTATGGATGATGACGCTTCTTCTTATGTGGAATTTTGGAAAGAGAATGGGTGTGAGATCGTGGATCACGACAGCTTTTCTGATCGATTTTGGAAGTCTGAAAGGGCCGATGTGGCAGGGCTCGAGGACGATGTCGGGGTGGAGGGATTTTATGAGTTTCGGGATTTTTATGAATCTGCGGATCGTTTCCGAGCCAAATCCTCTTTTTTGGGGGATGATGTAGTGATTTGTATTTTTGAAAAAATCGTTGGGGCGGGAGTGGATGAAGGTGTAAGAATTTTCTTTGTCAATTTTGAGCAGGGCGGAAATAAGGTTTTTTGTGTAAAAATGAATGCCTGCTTTCTGATTGTCGACGGTGTCAGCAAGAATCAGGATGTGCATGTCTAAAATTATACACTATCCGCGGCTTCGATCATCGCTTTGATTCTCATTACGCCGACTATCGTGGATCTTTCGGATTCAGCGAGTTTCATTGTGATGAATTTTACCGTTTCCTTAAGGTCGGGGATGAGTTTGTATTCCAGCGCGTTTACGCGGCGTCTTGTGGTTTCGAGCTCCGCGGCGAGTCTTTCGGCCTGTTTTTCAATTTCAGCCAGTTTTACAAGAAGCGGAAAGACGTCCTGGAAGGCGGATAGCGCCATATCGAGTTCCGCGCTGGTCTGGAGGTAGCCGTAATTTAAGATATCGCCTTCCTGATGAAGCTTGAAATACGGAATGTGAACGCTCATGACGTTTTTTGTGGAAACTTCGAGCTGTGTCTTCGCGGATGGATAAAGGAGCGCGGATTCGAGCATTTCAGGAAGCATCATTGAGGATGCCTGCATGAAGTTTTTGAATGCGCGGGATAGTTTCTCCTCGATTTCTCTGCGAAGAGACTTTGCTTCTTTAATTATTTCCATGAATTTCTGCATAAGTCCGTCCTGCTTGTCTTTCAGAAGCTTATGTCCGCGCTGGGCGCTTTTTAACCTCCTTTTGAGGTTTAAAAGCTCCATTCTGGTTGGCTTGGTGTTTAGTTTTGCCATAGTTGTTTACTTTTCTGCTTTATTTTTTGGCAGGTATTTTTCGATAAATACCTCTTTTACACGTTTAAGTTCTGATTTTGGCAGAATTGCCAGAAGTTCCCAGCCGAGATCGAGGGTTTCCTCGATTGTTCTGTCCTCAGTTTCGCCCTGGGTGATGAATTTTTTCTCAAAATTATTCGCAAATTTTAGATATTTTAGGTCGATTTCCGACAAAGCGGATTCTCCCAAAATGATTGCAAGATCGCGGACTTCAAGGCCTCGCGCAAATGACGCGTACAACTGTCCAAAAAGACCTTCGTGATCCTCACGCGTGACTTTTCGCGCAGTCGGGGAAAGTCGCGATAGCGAAGGTAATACATTTACAGGAGGATAAACGCCGTCCTGATGCAGGCTTCGTGAAAGTACGATCTGGCCCTCGGTGATGTATCCTGTAAGATCCGGAATCGGGTGAGTGATGTCGTCTTCCGGCATTGTAAGAATTGGAATCTGCGTAATTGAACCTTTCTTTCCTTTTATGCGGCCTGCCCGTTCGTACAGCGTCGCAAGGTCGGTGTACAGATAACCCGGATAACCTCGGCGGCCCGGAACCTCTTTTCGAGCTGCTGATACTTCGCGGAGCGCCTCGCAGTAATTTGTGAGGTCGGTGAGGATTACTAGAACGTGCATGTTTTTTTCAAACGCGAGATATTCCGCTGTGGTAAGCGCCAGACGTGGAGTAGCGATACGTTCTACAACCGGATCCGCAGCTGTGTTTATAAAGAGCACGGACCTGTTAATGGCTCCCGTTTTTTTGAATTCATTCGTGAAATATTCCGCTTCCTCAAATGTGACTCCCATCGCCGCAAATATAACCGCGAATTCGCCTTCGCTTCCTCTTACCTTTGCTTGTCTGGCGATTTGCGCCGCGACAGGTGAGTGGGGAAGTCCCGCTCCGGAAAAGATGGGGAGTTTCTGTCCGCGCACGAGTGTGTTTAACGCGTCGATTGTTGATATTCCGGTCTGAATGAAGTCGTTCGGATAATCTCTTGAATACGGATTTATTGGAGCGCCGTTAATATTCAGCTTTTTTTCCGGAATTATTTCAGGTCCGTCATCCAGAGGGCGGCCTCTTCCCGAGAAAACTCTTCCAAGCATGTCCTCGGAAATTCCGATTTCAAGCGGTTTTCCAAGGAATTTGGCTTTTGTTCCTTCGGTTGCTATGCCTCTTGTACTTTCAAACATCTGTACAAGCGCGGTGTCTTTGTGGACCTCCAGAACTTTTCCGAGTCTTTTTTCTCCCGATGTTAGCGTCATCTCGACAAGTTCTTCATATTTTACTCCCTCTACTCCTTCCACGAGTATCAGCGGTCCGGCAATGGAGGTGAGGGTTTTATATTCTTTTTGCATGATGATATTTGATTAATATGTGAATTATTTTGAAAATTCTGTCTTTATTTTTCAGATTCAGATCGTCTGCCAAATTCTCCGATTGCGCTTACCACCTCTTTTTCCAGTTTTTCGTAAGTTTCCAGTTCTTCGTGCGGAATGTCTTTTGATTTAACAACTTTTTCCAGTACGGGAAGTTTCTGAAAATCTTCAAATGCGAATCCTTCTTTGTCAACAAATTTCAAAGCTTCGTGGTATACCGCCAGAATAACTCTTAATATCCAGTATTGTTTTTTTAGCGGAGTAAAAGCGTCCACGTAATCAAACGCGTTCTGGAAAAGGAAGTCCTCGCGAACGGATTTTGCGGTGTGGAGGACAAGCCTTTCTTTTGGTGAAAGGGAGTCTGTTCCCACCAACCTGACTATTTCCTCGAGAGATGCTTCCTGTTGAAGAATACTCATAATTTCAATTCTTACTTTTCCGTAATCTTCGGCTACTTCTTTTTTCCAGTAGTCGGAGACATTATCTACATAAAGGGAGTAGCTTGTTAGCCAGTTTATGGCTGGGAAATGACGTTTGTAGGCAAGTTTTGCGTCCAGACCCCAGAATACTTTAGTGACACGCAATGTGTTTTGGGTTACCGGTTCGGAAAGATCTCCGCCAGGAGGTGATACTGCTCCAATAACGGTTATTGTTCCTTCTCTGCCTTCTCCTCCCAGACATGTAACTGCGCCGGCTCTTTCATAAAATTCCGCCGTTTTTGATCCGAGATAGGCTGGGTATCCTTCTTCACCCGGCATTTCTTCAAGACGTCCGGACATTTCACGGAGAGCTTCCGCCCAACGCGATGTAGAATCGGCCATCAGCGCGACGTTGTAGCCCATGTCGCGATAGTATTCCGCGATGGTGATTCCCGTGTAAACTGAGGCTTCACGTGCCGCAACCGGCATGTTTGAAGTGTTTGCAATAAGAATGGTTCGTTTCATGAGCGGTTCGCCTGTATTTGGATCTTTAAGCTCCGGAAATTCCATAAGAACGTCCGTCATCTCATTTCCGCGCTCGCCGCAGCCGATATATACGATTACCTGTGCGTCACAAAATTTAGCCAGCGACTGCTGGGTAACTGTTTTTCCTGCTCCGAACGGTCCCGGGATACAGCCCGCGCCACCTTTTGCTATCGGAAAAAGCGTGTCCAGGATTCTCGATCCTGTAACGAGTGGCATGTTTGGTACTGTTTTTTTCTTTACGGGACGAGGTGAGCGGATTGACCATTTTTGCAGCATCGTGATGTCGTGCTTTTTCCCGTCATCATCTTTAATCACCGCGACCACTTCCGTGATTGTGAAAGAGCCGCTTTTGATTTCCTCGATTGTTCCGCTTTTTATGGTCGGCGGAATCATTATTTTATGGCTTATTAGGGTTGTTTCGTCGATTTCTCCAATAATGTCGCCGTGTTCAACCTGTTCACCCTTGGATTTCGTGGGCTTGAATTCCCATTTTTTTTCATAATCAAGTCCCGGAACGTCGATTCCTCTTGTGATGTATGCGCCAGCGGCTTTCTCGATGAGTTCAAGTGGTCTTTGGATTCCGTCATAAATTGACGTCAGAAGGCCGGGTCCGAGTTCGACGGTCATTGTTTCACCGGTTGCATATACCGGATCCCCGGGGCCTATTCCGCCGGTATCTTCATATACCTGTATTGAGGCTTCGTCACCGTTCAGCTCTATTATTTCGCCTCTTAATTTTTCTTCTGAAACTCTGACGACTTCGTACATTCTTGCATCCCGCATGCCGTTTGCCACGACGAGCGGTCCTGATACTTTAGTTATTGTTCCTTTTTCCATATTTATGTAAGTTATTTTTTAATAAGTTTATTTAACTTTAGTCTTTTTTCAGTATGTCGCTTCCAACCGCCTGTTCCACCATTTTTCCGATTCTTTTTATTCCGTATCCTTCGGTTCCTTTGCTTCCCGGTACCGGTATTATTGCGGGCAGGGCTTCGCGGCTTAATTTTTTATAATCTTCTTTTGATATTCCCGCCGCGAGATCTTCGGTTATGAAGATGATTGCGTATGCCGGGCGCGATTCTCCCGTGTCTTTATCAATTATTGCCTCTTCCGCTTTAAGGTCGAACAGTATCGGCAGAGCTTCTGCGGTTGTGTTTGCGTCAAATGTTTTCAGACCCAGTCCTTTGAATCCAAGAACGGTGTCTTTGTTTCCGACGATTGCTATTGAGTAATTTTCAGCCATATTAGTTTTTATGAATATAATTCTCTTAATCTACTCCTGATTTCTTCAGGGTCGATGTTGTTAAGTTTGTTTACCATTATCATTCTTATAACCAAGGCGTTGTTTTTCTTTGCCAGGAAGTATGCGATTAACGGTCCGGGGCCGAAAGCTGTGAGTTTTGCTCTTTTTATGAAATTCGTCAGGTAATTTTCTGCCTCCTTTTCAAGGTAAATGAAGGTTTTTTCCTCCTCGTAGTGTCTGTATCCGGTTTCTATTATTTTTGCGTACGGGGTATTTTTCATCAACTCCGGGAATGTGCCTAGACCGTGACTGTACGCGTCCTTGAAGCTGGTATATGGAACGTTGCCGTTCCAGAGAAATGCCATTTCGTATAGCTGTAATGGTTTTTCCTGCGACTTCATGCGGAAAAAGAGTTTTATGTTGTTTATGTCTATCAGTTTTTTGACATACTGCACAAGGAAGTCACTTTTGCTGTCTAAAGTTATTCCGTAAATTATTTTCATTAGTTTCTGGTCGAGATATAGATCAATTACCTGTGGATTTTTTTCCTTCTCAAAAAGTTCTTGGACTTTTTTAATTATTTTCTTTATGTATTTTTCTGTGCGCTCCGTCAGCTCAAATGATGTGTTTGTTATATCCTCAAGTATGTAATTTTTAAGCGCTTCGGTTGGTATCGCCCCCATGTCGCTCAGTAGTGTTTTAATATCTTCGTATGTTTTTCCGCTTATCTTAGCCTTAATCATTGTTTTTATATTGTGAAAATCGTACTGATGCAGAATGATATTGAGCATCCTTTTGTCCGGCGTAATCTTCGTAAGTGTTTTTTTTATGTCCATGAGTCCTTCAGTTATAACTTTCTGAAAGTCTGATGGACTGTCTATGCCGGCTTTGTTGTCCGCGTAGTCAAATTCATTCAGGATTTTAAAGGCATCTGTGGCAGATGGTGCGAGCATCATGCGCTCTACTTCGTTTTCGTTCAAAAGCATAGTTTCGAGAGTCCGTACCAGGGCCACGCTGTATGCGAAGTCGTATATTTTGGTCATCCAAATAGTGTTTTATGCAATTTTATTTCCAGGTCGCTTCTAAGTTGTTCGTTTATTATGGTTTCGAATGAATTGTCCACTTCCACTCTGTCTGTTTTAAGAATAAAACCGCCTTTCAGGTCCGAGCTTTTGTCTGATAAAAAGTAAGCCTTTCCGGACTTTTTTATTGCGGTCTTTGTCGCCTCTTCTTTTCCCTTCGCCGAAACCACAACAGTGTTTTCTTCTTCGAGATCGGAGGCTTTAAGCATTTTAGTTATGATGTCTTCGTAATCGTCTGCTTTACTCAGCTTTTCCACTACCAGGGCCAGAGTTTCATCAATAGCCTGTCTTTTTGCCGCCAGAAGGCGGTTTTTTCGTTCTCTTTCAGCGAGGCTCTCGGCTTTTTCCAGTATTTTTTTGCTGTTTTCCTCTATTTTATCGTGCATTTTTTCGTCTATGGTCTTCTGGCGGGTTTTGTTGTCTTCTTCCAGATGACGTTTTTTTTCCTCAAAGCTTTTTTCCAACTGGGCGATCTGCTTCGCAGTTTCATGGTTTATTCTTTCCAAAATATCCACTAGAGCCATAATTTTATTAGTTAATGTCTTAATAATCTTATTAAGGTCTCCCGCGAAGCTGCGGGAAACCATGAATAAAACTATAAGAAGAAAATAAGCAGCGCGCTGATCAAAAAGCCCAATACGGCGTATGTTTCAACCATAGCGGCCAATACCATCGCTTTACCCATCTGAGCTGCGTCTTTTGCAATCATGTTCATGCCCGCAGCGGCAACTTTTCCCTGCTGAATTCCTGAAAACAAACATGAAAATCCTGCGGGAAGACATGCGAACAGATATTGCCATCCCTGCGTTACCGTGAGTTCTTTTGCTTCTCCTCCCAGGATTCCCGTGAAAAGCAGAATCAGAAATCCCACTAAAAATCCGTAAATTCCCTGAGTGCCAGGGAGTGCTTCCAATACAAGCACTTTACCGAATTTTTCCGGATGTTCGGTAGTTACGCCTGCACCGGCCTGTCCGGCAATTGAGACGCCTAGAGCTGATCCGATTCCTCCCAGAGCTACGGCAATTGCCGCACCCAGCAGTGCCAGAGAGAGTCCTCCGTCCTGTGCGAAAAAGTCTGTCATGTTATTTTGGTTAATTTATATTTAATTATTTTTGATAATTACGTATTTGGTTTTTTTGCTGAATGGTCTGAATTCGTCGCCGCCACCTTCCATAAATTTGCCGAAGAATTCCACGAACTGAAGACGTCCGGAGTGAATGAATGCTCCCAGGGCGTTTATCACGAGATTAAATATGTGGCCAAAGATAAAGATAACAGGCACCAATATCCAGTTTATGTATGGAAGTCCCATTGTCAGCCCGACTATCGTATTTACCGCAAGGCCGATGATAGCAGTGGCCAGTCCTAAGGCGAGCAGACGGGAATAAGATAGGATGTCGCTCATGTACCCGACCAGTCCATACAGACTGAGAATTCCGGAGAAAAACTTTGCTATAATGCCCTTCTTTTCTCTTCCCTGGGTGAGTATCAGTATTACTGTCGCGAGAATTACCCACCATTTTCCTATTACGCCGAGAGACGAAGGAAGTACGCCAGCTGCAGTAAGTATGAAAAAGCCTATTCCCGACAGCATGAACACCCATGTTCCGCTGTCCATCAATGCTTCGAGTTTGCTTTTCATATCTCCTCCTTTAAGCGCATGTATAAATTTTATTATCACTCCCGTGAGTAATTGCATAAATCCCAGAGACAGGGCCAGTATAAGCACTACTATGGGGTTTGTAAGTGCGTTAATTTTCTGGAACAGAAACAGCTTTTCGCCGCTTGCTGTCTGGTAAGTCAAAAATTCAGGAACCTGATCCGGCGTGAGTCCAAACCATCCTCCGAATAAAGCTCCGATTAAAAACGTGACTATTCCGCCGTACATTAGCAGTTTTACAAGTTTCTTGATGCCGTCGGGAAATTTAAAGTACTTGAGAGCCAGCGCCATTATTATAAACATAATTATTCCGTAGCCCGCATCCGTAAGGCAGAGCGCGAAGAAAATTATGAAATATGTTGCCAGAAACGGGGTCGGGTCGATTTCGTCGTGTTTCGGGAGGCCGTAAATTCTTGTGACTGCTTCAAACGGTGACACGAATGAGCTGTTTTTGACGACTACCGGAGGAGCTTCCCCTTTTTCAGGGTGGATTTCACTGATCAGGAATTCTTTTGTTTCTTTTTCAATCGCGGCTTCCAGCTTTTTCAGGTTTTCTTTCGAAATCCATGCGTTGATTGAAAAACTGTAATCCGTGCTTCCAAGTTTTTTGCCTGTTTCGAATTTTTCTTTTTCCCAGCCGATGTACTCGTATGCGATTTTCAGATTATCAATATTTTTTGAGAGGGTTTTGAGCTCTTTTTCCGTGCGGGTTATTTTGTCGCCGGCTTCTTCGGCTGATTTTTTCAAATCATTCAAATAGTCTTCCATCAGGCCTTTCTTTGCAGGCAGATCAACTTCCTGAAATTTGTATTCCGATAGCGTTTGTCTGATTTCTTTTTCAAGTTCTTTATCGATAACGATTATAAGGCGGGTGTCAATTTTGTTCGCGCTTATGACATCGCTGCTTATGAGATTGCTTATTTTGTGAATTCGGCCTATCGCGGAGCCGAATAGAGTTGATTTTATTGTTCCCGCGATGACGCTTGTAGTCTGTGTTCCAGACATGTTTTCCAGACAAATTTTAAGATTTTTCCATGGTTGGTATATTTTTAAATCATTTTCCAGAGATGATAGCGTGTTTTGCGATTGTGCTAGCTTTTCTTCGAGTTCCGAGCATTTGTCCGTTATTTCCTGAAACTTAAAATTTTTGGTTTTTTCCTCGATTTCATCTGTGGTCATTACCATTGGCTGGTCGAGGAGCCCTTTCTTTCTTCCGTATTTCGATAAAAGGTTTATGGCGAACTCAAGATTTGCGTGCGTAAGCTCTGTTTTTTGCAGTTTGTTTATATCCGTGTAGGTTTCCGGGCTGAATCCCTCGTTTTTCTCTATTTCTCTTACGTCAAGACTGCCGGTATTCTGCAGCAGCTCCATTATTTTTTCTTTGTGAGGGGTTGCTGCCGTGAGTCGGATTTTTATAAGTTTTACAAGGGCCATTATTTCTTAATATAAGTTAGGAAGTTTTTTGCAATTTCTTCCGCGGCCTGAGGGCCGGCGCTTTTAGCTTCTGATAGTAGTTTGTTTTTTTCACTTTCCGTTGTGGCCATTCTTGATTTTAAGAGTTCTCCGGCCTCGTGTTTTACTTTTTCGAGTTTTTCACGGCCTATGCGCTTGAGGTTTTCCTCAACTTCTTTTGTTTTCTTGTCCAGGTCAATGGACAGCTTTTTCAGTTTTTCATCAAAAGAGGTCTTCGCCTGATCAATTTTCTTTTTTGAGTCCTCTTCTGTTTTTTTTATTTGAGTTATTGGATCCTGATTAGTCATATTTCTTCTTTGTTAACGAAAATAGTCTTTATTCAAAGACTAAATATTTTAAGTTTTTGTGCGGAAGGAGTCTAATAACGAACTTGCTAAAAGTCAATGGTGAAACTGCTTGACAATTGAGTTTAAGCCTGAGGCGGATATAATTTTCGGGGTCGATAATGTCGATAATTCCCGTATGAAGTCTTTGCCGTAGCTCTTTGTGACTAGCCGCGAATCCAGAATTATCACTTCGCTTATTTCTTCGGACGGATTTAGGCGGTTTATTATTTTTTTCAGATCCGATATAGCCTGCGGAATCTGGAATTCATTAAAAGGATCGCCGGAATTGCGGCTCATTGCCGTGAGAAACGCATCGCCCGGCGGACAGAAGGGTATTTTGTGTATAATCAGAGTGTTGATAAGCTCATTGCCTGCAAAGTTTTCCCAGAAATTCGGAGTGAGAAGCAGAATGGAATTGTCAGGATCCTGTCTGAACTTTTCCAAAGTTTTTCCTGACGATCCGGTAAGCTGCGAAACGGTTTTTATCTCCAGCTTTTTTAATTGGGGCGCGAGCGCGAGGGTAAAGTATTGAAGAGAGGCCTTTGAATTGAATATTATTGCGGTTTTTCCTCTTTTTTCTTTCAGGAATCCGACCAGATTGCTTACGAGAGACTGATCACCACCTTTGTCGTCCTGCGTAATGTATATGTCGATGTCCTTGTTTTCTCTGTCATATGGGAAAAGTGGCAGGTCCTGGGGGAGGCCGATTAGATTTTTTGCGTACAGGCCGTCGTCTGAGAGATCGAGGTTTTCGCTGAGGATTTTGTAATTTTCGCAATTTTTCAGTATTTCATCCATGCGCGGTTTCAGTGAAACCGGCACGCTTTTTGCCGCTATTTCGCCCATCATGTCTTTTTCCAGCCATGTGATCGATGAATCCAGATCCGGTTTTATAAAAATATTTTGTAAAATTTCCAGCAGGGATTTCCAGTTTTTGAGATGAGGAAGCGTTTTTTGATCTACGATTTCGCCCAGTTCTTTCGAGACTTCTATCAGGCTGGTGATTGACTGGACGGATGATTTCCATTCTCTGGACTGGATTTCAAATTCGGTGACTGTCACGCGCGGGCCGTAAGGGTTTTCGTCATTGAATTTTTCAAAAATCATTCCTATCAGTCCGAAAAGTATCGTTGATTTTGAGGTGAGTGACTGTATGGCCGCATTTTCCGGCTTTATCTGCTGAAGCAGTTTTAGTGGCCGCAGGAGAATATCCAGTTTTACGTAGAGAGATGAGTGGTAGAACAGGCTTTTTATGAATTTATCCAGCGCGATTATTGTGAGGTCGTGGACGGGTGGGGTGTTTTCTATCAGATAGTCGTGCGTACAGAGCGCGGACGCTGATTCGTCTTTTTTTATGGCGGCTGCAAAAAATTGCTCCTCCTCCGGATTTGCGAAGTTTTTGTCCGCGTTGATCCTTGAGAGTGTTTCCTTTTCGAGATTAAAAAGCGCAACTTCGCTTAGAAGTCCTGTTTTTGTATGGCCCAGCCAGATTATGTATTTGAGCAGGGCGCTTATTTCATGACCGAGAAAGACGTCGGAGGCTTCGAATTCTTCAAGTCTTTTTAAAGAGATATATTTTGAAGGACTGTCGATTTTTGCGAAACTGTCCGAGATTTCCGCTTCTATTTCCATAAAAAGCTGATGTGGTACCGCTATGCAGGAGTCTTTGCCGGCATCGGAAATCAATTTTTTTACAAGACCTTCGTATGGCGGAGTGTATTCGAAAAGCCCAGAAGTCGAGGTCGAGAGTAGGGAGTCGTAGTATTTTGGAAGGGCAGTTTCGGGTGGCTGCTCTTTTTTGCGGGGGGGTGGAATTAATGAGTCCGGGGCGGTTTTTGACGGTTTTAAAGTCAGGAGAAATTTGGCAAGTGGCCAGTCGGTGCGGTGCAGAAGCGGAGTGATTCTTTTAAAGATACGTTCCGGCAGAGCGGAAAATTCTTTTGCAAGTTTTATAAAAAGCTCCATTGCTGCTATGGAATCGTCGAGGGCGCGATGTTTTTCGACGTGCTCGAGTTTTAATATATGACTTAATATTTCAAGGCTATACGATTGCAGGCCGGGCAGTAGAATGCTCGCAAGTTTTACGGTGTCGTATTCCGGATTAGGAATTCCCAGCCCGTTTTTGCGCAGGAATCCCGTGTCGAATTCTATGTTGTGGCCGATTATAGGCAGATCTCCCAGGAAGTTTTTTACTTCTTCGATTTTTTCGCTGAACGGGGGAGCCTGAGTAAGATCTTTATCGGTTATGCCGGTGATGTGAGTTATTATCTGCGGAAGCGCTATCCCCGGATTCGCAAGAAAACTGAGCCTTTCTTTTTCACCTTCAAGGTCAAATTTTACCGCGCCAAATTCGATAATTTTATCTTTTGACGGATCCATACCCGTCGTTTCCAGATCAAGTGAAATAAACATGGTTCTATCCTATATATTACCGGACAAGGATTGCAAATGTATTTATTTGCCGAATTAAGCTATGCGCCATGAATTAAATGTGTCCATGTTAGTTTTTTGACAAAAAACTTTGAAAGGATATAATGATTTGATTTTTAAAAAATAAAAATCAAACGCCCTAGAAAAGCTTGTTAAAAAATAAAAAACAAAAACAAAAATTCTACACCGCCCAGTGGTGGTAGATAGGCAGAGTGAAAAAGTTCGCTCTGCTCTCTGTCCTCGCTGGGGGATGCCCGTCTAAAACCGGGCGAAGATGTCCGGACTGATCCGGACACGGTCCTGCCCTTTCCTTCCATCTTACGATGAAAGAGAACAGGGGGTACAGGCGGCCGGTGGTGCGGCTGAAAACAACACTAAACCCTGGCAGGAATCAAACAAAAACAAAAAAGTTCTCAGCAAACAAAAACAAAACTGCTGGTAGGAAAACTTTTCCCTCGTCTAAAACCGAGGGTTTTTTTATTGACAATTTTCTCAATTTTGTGCTTAATGAAGCCTTAAATTTAATCTATTACTCTGTGGACGGAAACGGATTGTTGACCAAAATAGCGGATGTCGGTTGGGAGGGACCGGGTGAAGATGAGGGGAGGGATTGTATTCCATATACTGAGAACGAGGATGAATCTCATAGAATTTTCAGAGCTGAAGCAGAAGCGTTGAAAGCAGAAGCGCTGCAAAAAGGTCTGAGTGTTAAAATTCAGGAAGATCCTTTTTTTAACAGCTATGTTACTCTCGAAGGGTATAGTCCGCGTAAAGTCGCGATTTGTTCGCATCTTGATAGTGTTCCTCACGGGGGTAGGTATGATGGAGTTCTTGGCGTTGCTAGTGGGCTGGATATTTTGAAAAAGTTCATTGATGATGGTGAAATTCCGAATATTTCTGTTCAGGTTATTGCTTTTAGGTCTGAAGAAAGTTCTGTTACCGGGAAATCGTGTCTTGGTAGTAGGTTGGCTACAGGCAATTACGAAGTGGATGAGCTTAGGGGACTAATGCATAGAGTTTTGGATAAGAGTATATATGAAATTCTGGAAGACAGGGGGACTAATGGTCAGGAACTTGATGATTATTCAAGGACGCCGTTTATTAATCATGAACTTTTGCATGCTGTTATTGAGTTTCATGTTGAGCAGTCCGGTGTTTTGGATTCATGCGATGTTCCGTTTGGTATTGTTATTCATGGAGTGGGAGGGGCCAGACGAAGTAAAGTTTTGATAGAAAGTCTTGATGGAAAAAATTGTGAAATTAAAAATGGGAAAATACTGAAAGGTACAGTCAGGGGAACTGCTGGCCATTCCGGGGGTACTCCCATGAACGGTGAGATTATTGGTGGTAATGTGACCAGGTTGAGGAAGGATGCTTTGTTGGCTGTGTCAAAATTTTTACAAAAATTGAATGTTAGGGGACTGGTTAGCATTTCTGTTCCAGACGGATCGTATAATGTGATTCCGGCTTTGTGTGAATTTGAATTATGCGTTCCCGGAGATAGAGATGTGGGTTTTTTTGAAAATGTGCTTCAGCAGGTGCTTGAAGATGGTATGAGCGCAAGTGTTGAGTTTTTGAGTAAAGAGAATGTTGATATCGAGTGTATAAGAGAAAATGTATCCGCGGCTGCGATGGATGTTATTTGTGATTGCGAATCTATAGTTGGAAAAACTGCAGTGGAAACTAATGGTCAAGTCAGAGCGACTATTGGAAATATTGTTAAGACCGAAAGAGGAATAACGTTACTTATGGATCAGAGACGTTTGAATAATGACGTTGCTGATGTAGTAGCAGAGTCTGTTTGTGACAGGTTGAATGTTTTGATGCAGATGCACGACGGAGTCGATATTCATGAAGAAGACGTTGGAACATCACTGGCGACGTCTTTTATTGGGCCACTTCAGAATTTGATGAGACGTATTTATTCCGAGACATATGGCTCTGTCCCGATAGAAATGGGATCTATGCCCGGTCATGACATCTCAAGCCTGATTAGTTCGACAATGGATGGTGCTGTCCCTGGCGGAATGGTTTTTGTCAGAGGCAGGAATGGTGGAATAAGCCATCATCCGAGTGAGTATTCCTCGGAAGAGGATATAGCTGCCGCAAAAGACTTTCTTTTTAAGGTGGTGAAAAGTATCGTTATGAGTGGAGAACCTAAAGCATTTCCGCGAACTGGTCGAAAAAGTGCATAGTGTCGGTCGGGCCGGGAGTTGCTTCCGGGTGGAATTGGCAGGAGAAGAAGGGGAGGGTTTTGTGTTTTATGCCTTCGACGGTTTTGTCGTTGGCGTTTGTGAGCCAGATTTTCCAGCCGGGTTTGAGGGTGCGTGCGTTTACGGCAAATCCGTGGTTCTGGCTTGTGATGTAGCAGTGGCCGGTTTCGCTGTCGATGCATGGCTGGTTTTGGGAACGATGGCCGAAGGGCAGTTTGTAAGTCTTCGCGCCGGACGCGAGTGCCATGAGCTGGCAGCCGAGGCATATTCCAAATATAGGTTTTTTTGTCTGGAGGGCTTTTTTGAGAATTTCATGGAGCGGGGTGAGGGTGGATGGATCGCCGGGGCCGTTCGATATGAAAATTCCGTCAAATTTCAGACCTTTTTCGATGAAGTCGTAATTCCAGGGAACTCTGATGACTGTCAGGTTTCTTTGTAGCAGGCTTCGCAGGATGTTGTTTTTCATGCCGCAGTCGATGCAGATGACTCTTTTTTTCCCTCGTTTGTAGGTTTTAGGACGTTTTATTGAGACCTGCGAGACGACGTTGTCGAGGTCAGGGTTGTAGAAATCGGGT
This sequence comes from Candidatus Peregrinibacteria bacterium, assembly GCA_043810515.1. Lineage (GTDB taxonomy): Bacteria > Patescibacteriota > Gracilibacteria > UBA1369 > LOWO2-01-FULL-3 > WJKQ01. Next base: position 198 of record JBDRNZ010000042.1, on the reverse strand, counting down.
TCTTTTGAGGAAGAATCAGGAACTATTTTCCCGAGAATTGTTCCGTGTTCACGGATCGTCTGAGTGAGATGTCTAGTGTCTATGCCTGTTATTGCCGGAACTTTGTTTTGTTTCAGCCATTTTCCAAGAGAGATTTTTGCGTCCCAGTGGCTGAAATTTTCAGAATATTCCGAAACTATAAGTCCTTTTATCTGGACG
>JBDRNZ010000041.1:0-9148 GCA_043810515.1 Candidatus Peregrinibacteria bacterium | reverse complement strand
TGCACGCCAATAGTTATACTTGTTGGGGCTAAAAAACTTTGTGCCGTTGGTCGCTATTTTGTATGTGTGTTCCACGTCACCAAATTGTAAAGATTGGTCGGGTTTGTAGCAGGGTAGTCCGTACCTTGTTTCGTATCCGGGTTCATTTAAGATCAGATCGAAATCGGTTTGCGATATGTTGCAGTCAATCATGTTTTGCTGCTTGTCCTCATGCAGATAAATTCTGGCACCTTTCACTGCCTTATAAACAGGATAGCAGGAGTAACCGGCGCCTTCCTGGTAACAATATTGATTGGTTTCAATCCCATCTATCGTCCACCCCCCGTTCGCCACCTGTTCTCCTATCGCATAAAGGCCGGTTTTTTCGGGGTCGAGGGAAATGTAGAGGGTGCCCGTGAAGGTGCCATACATTACAGGCTTGTCGGGCGTTATGATTGTGTTGCCTTCCTGTACGTCCGCGTGCATGTTGGATTTTGTGTTGGAGGAAAGGCTGAGAGTGTCTATGACTGATTCGTTGGAGCTGGTAATTGTATGGATTGTGTAGGTCTGGGGGTTTGCGTAGGCATGCTGCAGTCCTTTGACCGTGGAAATTCCTTCAAGACCGGCTACGTCCGTGAAAAGCTGGCCTTCGTAGTATGAGGCCTCCTCGGACCAGAGAAAGCGGAAGTCATCCTGATGATCCTTAAAATTTCCTCTGTTTGAATAGTCGCTTACATACGAGGATGCGTCCATTGTGAGGCCTTTGAAATCAAAAGTTGTGGGGACGCCGGAAACTTCGGACAAAACTCTGTTCTGAGTTATTGCAAGATTCTCTGTGATTTGTGGTTTTGTGGGTAAGATCAATATTTACTTATTAATGATTGATTGAATATGTTTCCGAACAAAATCTGTTCCCTGCACGATTAATAAAATAGCTCTCCCCATTTTTAGAAAAAATATTAGCTAACCCTTCATAAAAACTACCAGCTGCTTCAAAATTGTCGTCAAGGATTGTATCTCCATTTTTGTCAATATACGAAAATCTGTTATTCTCTTTAACCAAGGCTAAACCGTTGGAAAATGATTCAGCATAATCAAATTTTTTATCAAAAATTAAATCTCCATTCACATCAATAAAAAACCACTTTCCATCTTTTTCAACAGCCGCAGTCCCCTCGCTGAACAAATGTGCATTATCAAAATATCTATCAATTATTTTTTCCCCCTCTTTATTAAGAAAAAAGTAATCTGTTGGACCGTCAGAGGGATTGCCGTAGGCAACCAGCAAAATATCTTCTGTAGCACCTTCAAAGTAGTATAGTAGCATACCTTCTAAAATCTCCTTCAAAGGTTTTTTAATCAATTGTTTGTCCGCGTTTGATGATAATAAGAAATTTTTTCTGTCTTTTTCAATGACAAAAGATCCATCTTTTAAATTCCATATTCTGTCAAAGGTTCCTTCTAGGACTGTATTACCTGTTGTATTGATTAAATAAGTATTATTATTTTCTGACACCAGAGCTAGATTCGAATAAAAACTATCTGCATAATCAAAAGTTTTATTAAAAGAATTTTTTCCTTTTGTATTAATGAAATAGTATTTATTTTTCTCTTTTACCAAGGCAAAACCATCATTAAAATCTTGGGCGTTGTCAAACTCCTGGTCGACTAATTTTTTGCCATCCATATCTATGTAATACCACCCTCCAAGTTCGGGATTATTTTGAACACGAGCAAATCCTTCATGAAAATCATAAACAACATAAGCTGAAAGTTGTTTGCATAACTGATTTCTTATATCCAAGTCCCAATCAGTTTTATCTAATGATTGATCAATATTAATATGTTCATTATCTTCGGAGAAGTCACGGAAACTGCATCCAGAAAAGAAAGATACGCTAAGCAAGATTGTTAAAGAAAATAATGTCAAACTTGATGTTATTGTGTTTTTGTAAGTCATATTGTTTTTTAATCGTTAGATGCTTGAACAAAATCTATTTCCCTCACGATTGATAAAATATCTTTGTCCACAGGGCTTTATCATTCACATTTTCCAAAACTTCCACCAGTTCTTACTATTATTTAATTTATCCCCCGGAATCCTTTTGCCACCTTTTCTCCAGTCAATAATTTTCATCTTATCCAGATCCTTAATATCCTTAATGGATTTTGGAACTAGTTTGTCACCCCTTACACCAAATTTTCTCTTCAGAGATTCGTAGAGTTTTTTACTCTTCTCATAATTTTCTGTCTTTGGATAACTTTCAAATCGAATGCATGGTAAAAGAAGCCCACCACCACCTATGGATGGAAAATCAATATAAACATCAGTTCCTACAACATTTAAAATATCTGAAGCGTACTTTCTTACATAGTAATCATTCGGATTATTTTTTTCTTTCCATTTCAAATAATGTTCATCAATATCACCCCTTTTACAAAATTTCACATCATAATTTTTGTTTTTCAAAAAATTCGTAATATCAAATACAGAATACTGGTCTAAAATATATGGTTTTATTTTTGACATAATTTTTAGATTTAGTTTGTTAATTCAATTATTTCAATACCATTTTTTTCTAACACTTGTCGCAAGGTAGAGGTTGGACCTTTATCGGCAAAGACCCATACAGGCTTATAATTGCTTACTTTATCATTCATAAGCCAAATATCTTTGAGTATTTGACAATCTGGCGAAATAATTCCTTGAGAGAAACCAGAACACCCCACATCAGATAGCGAAATATTTGCACTACCATAGTTTTTTACTTCATAACCGATACCAGTTTTGGGCTCATAGATATCAGAAATACGATCGCCTAAATCAGGATTATCGACAGGAAAAACTTTTCTTTCTGCATCACCATCCACAAACCTCTTCCAAAAATCTTCTCCTGCCTGCCCTTTCTCTGCCTGAGGCAAGCCCTTTATTACATTCCATTCCTCAATATCAGCCTGATTCAATATCTTCATTTTCCTCCCCCAATAACCGGTTTTACTAACTGTCTTCAAGCCTTTGATCACTTTTTGTCCTTTTGAAATGAGTTTAATTTTAGCCGCAGCGACTATTTTTGAGGAAGGAACAATAATCAAAGCTATCTCACCGATAAGCCTACCCCACAAATACCCCAAACGGGCTGAACACATTGAGTTTTCCATACCCTCATTAATCTCATTTTTTATGGCTTCAATTGTGGAATTGGTAATATCACTAAATTTATTGGCTACTTTCTCATAATCAAGATCTTTAACAACCATGTATATATCCATAGCTGTAAGACTCACATCAGTAATAATTCTCAGTATATCAATTGGACTCAGATCCAACGTAAGTATTTTATCAATAGTTCTATAAAGCGCATAAAGATCATCAAAAGTGGCCACACCTGAATCTATAAAACCATTAATAAAAGCAAAAGTAGACAAAATTAAATCTCCACCTGGAATATACTCACCAGCAAACAACCATAATTCACATTGATACTTCTGATACTCATTAAGATATACCAGGCCGTTTGGTAAACCGTCCCATTTTAACTGTTGATCCTTGCCATTTTCATCTTCCTCAAATCGTTGATAAACATTTCCAAGATAACCTTTCTCGGGGTCATTCATCGGATAACCTAATACTCCTGCTGTCCCTCCCATTTCTTCATGCTTATTTTCCAATTCACCGTAGATATAATGCGTCCATGTCAAATAATACATGTCATATTCATAAACTTTTCCATCAACAAAGCTTTGAACAAGCCCTTGCGTATTTCCGGGAATCATATTGCTTGGGCTTGTATAAGACACATAACTAGTAGGGAATCCAAGAATTTGTACAACCTCATTATTGTTTTGCTTTAATTTTTCAAAAATATTTCCGAAAACTCTGTACACCTCTCCGACTTGATTAGAAAGCGGTGAATAGTACAAAGCTTCTGTAAATTTTTTCGCACGATTAAAATATGTACCAATTAAAGTTGAAAACTTAAAATCGCTTAAATCATATCCGTCTAAATTATTATTCTCTATGTAAGTGTTTATCAGTGTTCTAACATTCTCATCCCATACCCAATATCCTGCTGCACCATATGATCCGTCTGACATATAAAATTTCGCGCCCCCAAGAGCCAAAACATAAGTAAGGGTTTTATCACCATATTCTTTTGAACCTCTATCGCATAAACAACCATATTGATCCTGATAACCCGGATTGTTAGCTTCTGTTTCATTGTGTTCCGCCCAACTAGCCATACATAAATCAGGATTTCCATACATGCTATCCTCAAAACATACCTGTTTTTCGTCATCAGAATATAGTAAATACTCTACAATGATACCCATAGGAGGAAAATAACTAGCATATTGAAAATCACTTATCGTCCACCCCCCGTTCGCCACCTGTTCCCCTATCGCGTAAGTGCCGGTTTTTTCGGGGTCGAGGGAGATGTACAGGGTGCCGGCGAAGGTGCCATACATTACAGGTTTGTCGGGTGTTATGATCGTGTTGCCTTCCTGTACGTCTGCGTGCATGTTGGATTTTGTGTTGGAGGAAAGGCTGAGAGTGTCTATGACTGATTCGTTGGAGCTGGTAATGGTGTGGATTGTATATGTCTGAGGGTTTGCGTAGGCGTACTGCAGTCCTTTGACTGTTGAAATTCCTTCAAGGCCGGCTACGTCCGTGAAAAGCTGGCCTTCGTAGTATGAGGCCTCCTCGGACCAGAGAAAGCGGAAGTCATCCTGGTGATCCTTGAAATTGCCTCTGTTTGAATAGTCGCTAACATATGAGGATGCGTCCATTGTGAGGCCTTTGAAATCAAAAGTTGTGGGGACGCCGGAAACTTCGGACAAAATCCTGTTTTGGGTTACGACCGCGCGGAAAAATTCAAAATCATATTCATAATCCAAAGATTTCGACAAAAGATTCATGTCTTCCTCCACTTCCCTGAGGTATTTCCAGGCAAGACCGGTATTTCCTTCAAGGAGTATCTCGGAATTGTCATTCAACCCGTCTGTGAAATAAGGATTATCCAAAACCTTGGAAAGAGCCATGTAAATTCCTTCTTGATTGCCTGCGGTTGAGAATTTTTGATCGGTATGGATCGATTCGCCATTCACAATATATTCAAACTGCATAATTAAAGAGTCTCCTATCGATACGGAGTTCTGCGCCTCATATTTGCCGGTGTCTGTCAAAAAATACGGCCGGATATCAACCAAAGCCGCGGGAGTAGCATGAATTCCTCCGTAACTTTCGATAACAGCCTCGTCGGTCTCAGTCGCACCCTCATACACAAGGTCAACCGGCTGATTATTTATTTCACTGCCAAAAAAAGTATGGGAAAAAACGTCGGAATTGTCCGATTCGCGCAAAAGTGAGATTGTTACCTGATAACGGCGATCATCTGGAAGGCTTGACCATGTTTCGATATCAATATCGTATCCATCACCGTCCACGCCCGACATAAAGGCATAAGGCAGACGATATGGCAGAATGTCGAACTGATGGGGAGCGATTTCTTTCATGGACTGGTATTGCGCCTGTGTTATGTCTTTGCCTGTCTGTGTTTGGAGATCCTGGGTATATTTGGCAATGGGGGAAAGGTCGCCCTGATATTGCAGGAAATCATACCAAAAATCCTCCGTGTTGAAGTTTGTCGTGTCGTGAACTATTTCATTTTGGGTCCTGTCGTATGTTTTTACCGTTGTATCAACCGGGATCCACTGCTTTTTGGGGGAATCCAGAAATAGAGCCTGTAGATCGCCCGTGGTCTGCACCCCGCTTAAATCCATCGTATTTGGAATGTTCGCGCCTCTTTCATCGTAATCATAAAAAATTTCAGGATAAACCCATTCCACCGCCAGATGTGTTTCCTGCGAAAAATCCGCGGTATCAATATCTCTTCCGACCTGGGTGCCGGAAACGGTGTATACCGGTATATTATTGGTATAAAGCGCGTAGTACACGGTTTTCGTCTCGTCCACTCCGAGAAGGTTTTGGAGAGAGTGCACCGTCATAACGGCCAGTCCCTTTTTATATCTCGCGGGAATTCCAGCAGCGCGCATAAGCGCAATCGTGAGTGAAGCGGTGTCCACGTCATTACAGAGTCGTTCATTTAAACAGCCCACGCTTCCTTTTTTCGCGCCAAAATACGGTTCGTAATCGATATTGTTTTGGATGTAATTTACAATCTCTACCGGATTGTTGTTCAGCTCCCGCGCGAGGTCGCGTATCGCGCCTGAGATTATTACTTCGCCGTCCGGCTGTATGTCCTCTATAACAGGCATGTATTGTGTATCAATCGCGTACGCGGTTTTAATTCCAAAAATTGATTTTGCGAATGCCCCGATTTTATCAAGAGCGCTTAGCTTATCGGTTGGGATTTTTAGCGATTTTATGATCACCTCCTCATTCTCAAATTGGAATTGGGACGGCTTCTCCAGGGTTTTTGTTTTCAGATTCTTTATCGGGATTGCATCGAAAAACTCTATAATCGGAGAGGTCGTTTCTCTGGCCCGTGATGTTATATTTTCCAGTTGTGTGTCTAATAATTCGAAATATCTGGTTTGTTTTTCTTTGTCCACTCCGAGATTTTCCAAACGTACCTGCTCTTCGGAGATAAAACGCGTCAGATCATCTGTTCCCGCGGTATTTTCCCGGACGTCACGCATCAATTTTGAATATTGCAATTGTTCGGTAGGAAGTTCTGCCGTGTCCGATTTTTCTGTTGTCGTAAGTTGTTCAACAGTTTCTTCGGGTGTTTCCGCCAGAGCAGTAAGGCCGGGTAAAATCACGTTGAAAACGAGCAACAGTAAAATTCCCTCTGTTACTCCCCTTTTGAGTTTAAGAAGCATAATCTTAATGGTTATATGTCTAAATATATATAAACATTTGTCCCTAAATTTAAATTGCCCTATAAGTCCTTGATAAGGGTATCACCGTTTCGTGTTGGTGTAAAACTTTTCAATGGTTTTTCACCAAGCCTGGTGGAGCCGACGAGATTCGAACTCGCGTCTACTGGGTGACCAACCAAGTTGTTTTGCCGTTAAACTACGGCCCCATGCTTCCACCAGGCTTAGAAAGTATACAGAAAAACCCTTCCTTCGGAAGAGTTCCTGTGGTCACCCAGTGAGCCGTAGAAACGGCAACTTGGTTCTCTTTAATTGTATATTGCTGGCTGTATAATGTCAATATGCGCCCTGCCTTACCGTGGTAATTTTCTGTTGTCGAAAATTGTTCAACAGAAAGGTTTTTTTATTGGACTTTCATGGAAAAACTATATATCCATCAAGTCCTTTTTCCCAATTTTCTTTGCCGCTGATGCTTCTTTTTTCAATTTTTCATCAATTTCGTCTTTTTTCATCTCTATCAAATCCCTGGAATGCACCACCAGCACAAATTCGCCTTTCGGTGGTTTTTGCGTGAAGTGCTCGAGGGCTTCCGCGATTGTGCCGCGGAACGCTTCCTCGTAGATTTTCGTGATCTCGCGGCAGACCGCTATCTGGCGTTCTCCAAGAAATTCTTTGAGATTGGTCAGGGTTTTTATGAGTCTGTGAGGGGCCTCGAAAATCACGATTGTTCTTTTTTCGTCAGCAAGACTTTTCAGCAAAGTCTGGCGGCCGTGTTTTAGCGGCAGAAAGCCAAGATACAAAAACTGATTCATCGGCAGGCCGCTCATTACCAGCGCGGCAAGCAGACTTGATGCGCCGGGGACGGGAGAAACTCTTATTCCTTCGCTGATGGCGGCTGAAATAAGCGCGTAGGCCGGATCGGAAATTCCGGGAGTGCCGGCGTCCGAGACTAAAGCTACGTTTTTTCCTTCTTTGAGAAGGTCGATTATGTGACGGAGTTTTGTGTCACTGCTGTAGGAATGATAGCTCAGCATCTGCGTGTTTATGTCGTATTTTTGCAGAAGAATTTTGGTGTGGCGCGTGTCCTCAGCCGCGATGTAGTCCACTTCTTTTAGTGTGCGGATCGCGCGGAGCGTTATGTCCTCTAGATTTCCGATTGGTGTTGAGACGATGTAGAGCATTAAAATGTTGGTTTTTTACTTTTTGTGATGGCGGGTTGTTTTATATAGTAAGGTTCCACGATTTTTACGGATGCCAGTTTTTTTGCAGTGGACGATTTTATGATTTTTTCAATTGTCTGGCCTAGGCGGATTTTTTTTGGAATGAATTTTGCTGTTTTGAGAGCCGATTTTTGTTCTTTCGAAATATCACCAAAAACTTTCGTAATTTTTTTGTCCTTAAGATATTGATTGAGTTTGTCGAGATTTACAAGTTTTGGTTTATCTTTCGGGGAAAGATTCACATACACTCCCCCGCTTCCGGCAAAAATCAGCAGGGCCGCGGAGATATCTTTCGGGGCTGATGCCCACCAATATTCAAAAGTATTAATTCCAAAAAGTTCGCATTTGTTCAGGTACGCGATTGTATTCGCGACAGTCACACCTATCCGAAGGCCGGTGAATGAGCCCGGCCCTTTTATCACGATGATTTTTTTTATGTCTTTGTAGGTTTTATGCGAACTTTTCAGGAGCCGGTGAATGGCCGGCATGAGTTTTTCCGCTTCGTTGTTGCGGCTCTGCCAGGAATTTTCGGATAGAACTTTTCCGTTTTCGAGAAGCGCGATTGCGGTGTTTGATGAAGCCGTGTTTATGGCAAGAGTTAACATGTTTTCTTTATACACTTAACAGGGTTTTTTGTCTGTATTTTCTGTAAAGCCGGTCAGCCGCGTGGGCTGGTTTTCTGCAAATGTCGAGCTGCCATTTTTCTGACTTTTGGCTTTCATTTGCGACCAGGCCGTTGTGCATGAACTCGTGGTGCGCGCGGCATAGCGGTTTTATGTGGTTGTGGTTTTTGTTTTTTGCGAATCTTTCTGTGTGGTGAAATATTTCAGCCGGCTTGTCGCAGTCTGGATAGGCGCATCGGCCTGCCGTTTCTTTTAGGACTGATCCTTTTTGGCTCGCTGGAATATAGCGGCTTTTCGCGGATTCCGCTTCTGCGGTTTTGCCATTTTTCCCTCGTTCCGTCAAAGTGTGACCGGTCACACTTTTTGCTTTCTTTTTTGGGAATTCTTTTTCGGTTATTGTTTCGAGGATTTTTCGCATAATCTCCCTGTTGCTGAGATTTTTTCCAAGCTTGTTTTTTAATTTCAGAAACATGAAGGTCATCTCCT
>JBDRNZ010000040.1:0-15355 GCA_043810515.1 Candidatus Peregrinibacteria bacterium | reverse complement strand
GCCGCCGGATCTCGCAAAACAAACAAATGATCTTGTCACTCAACAATCCCAGGATAGAGACTATGACGGATGTCCGGATTCGTGGGGAGGGAAAAAAGACATGACGTATTCGAGCGTGGCCGGCGCGATTGCCGCGGAAGTCGGAAGTGTTGCTTCTCTCTTAAGATGTTCCGGCGGGGGATGTCTGCCTATTCCTTACAACTACGCGTTTCTGGCGCCTGATCAGGCCGTGCCAGGTATTGCGACTTTTGCTGCCGGAACCTCTTTCCCGCCTTTTTTCGCGTTTTTCCTTCCGTCCTCGCTTTTGTCGACTTTCAGAGTTTATGTCATGCCGACTCTTACGATGGGTGTGGGAACAGCCATTTGTACCGGGCCGAGCCAGCCTCCGATATCGCCATGTTTCGCTTATGCTATTCCGATGTCGGCTATCGGGGCATGTCCGAATTTTCTCGGGCCGGTGAATGACGCTATTGCAGCTGCAAAAAATTCCCTGAGTGATCCGGATGTTGGAATGTCCACCGTGGTATCTGACGGCTCAGCCTCAGCCGGAACCGACGCGATAAGCGGAAATTTCGCGTATTCAGATCCCGATTCGCCGGTTTCCGCCGCGGGTTCTGTAAACATCAGAGTTCCCGGATTCCCAAGCGTGATCACAAACTGGATAGACAAGCAAACGGATGAAATTTACAACAAACTTCTCGATCTTCCCGATTTTTATTTCATTTATCCCGACGCAAAAACTCTTATTTCGGACTATGCGGTTGCGGGCGCAAATTTCGGAAAGATAAAAAATATTCATGATTTCCTGAGGGCCATAAACAGTCTGCCTCTCATCCAGATAGAGGGAAAAGAAGTGATGATGAAAGTTCCGGCTATTTCGGAAACCGAACTTATAAAATGGAAAAGGCAGGCGGAGGCATGGATAAAATATGAAGAAGACCAGATTGCCCGGCTCAAAGAATACTGGTCATGTGATGAAAATGAAGACAGGAAAACTTTATGCGACAAAGTAACAGTTGATATGCGCGCGCTTATAAGTTCTGTAAAAACTCTGATGGATAAACTGGATATGATTGCCAATTTACCGAGAGAAATTTTGGATTGGAGAAATCTGGAGTCGAAATACGCGTCACAGATTGTCTGTTATCTCGACGCAATTATGCAGTTCACCGGCGGCTATATCCAAAAACAGCAGAAAACGGTTGAAGCGTGGATGAAAGCCGTTGAAGACGTTATCAGAACATTCAAAGACTGGAAACTTATACTCGATCTTGTGGCGGATTACCAGGCTTCGTGCGACCAATGCAAAAATGACAGGTTCAGTAAGCTCGGACTTTTACTGCAGGTTTTTGCCGCTATTCCAGATCCGCCAATTATTCCGCTGCCAAAATGGCCCGATATCGTTTTTGATATTTCACAGATTCAGACGGGAATAAAAATTGTATGGCCGGATCTTGTATTTAAGCCGGAGCCCATCATCCTGCCGAATCTGCCATATATCACTATGCCGGAAATTCCGATTCCGGATCTGATTATTACTTTGCCCGGTTTTGAAATTCCGGACTGGATACTTGAATTTCCTTCTTTTGTAATGCCGGATCTGCCCGATCTGCCGCCTCTTCCGATTCCGGATCTGCCCGATCTGCCGCGACCGCCAAAAATTCCAAAACTACCGAATCTTATTTCAAAACTTATTGCCAGTTTAAAGCCGATATTTAAGATTTTATGTCTTTTGAAAAACGGCCTGATTCCGGTTCCGGAAGGTTTTCTGGAAACTGAGGTTGAGACGCTGACGCAGCCGACCGTTCAGGCTGTCCTGCCGATAATAAAACAGCTTGGAATGCAGATGCCGGCGATTCAGTATGATTATGTTGAACAGATACGAATTGACGCGAAGATAAATATGGGAATCGATACGGGTTTCGTTTACACGCTTGTAAGAAAAGGTGCGGAGATCATGAATGAAAATGTGGAAAAACTTATAGAGAATATAAATAAATACACAGGTCTTCCGTGGCAGTACGCGATTGACAATGCGATAAAAATGGCAATGGAGAAAGTACAAAACGCCGCGCAGACAGTCATTGAGGGAACGCAGGAAACCGTTGAAGGCGCACAGGAAACGATTGACCAGAGCGTTGGTGAGACGAGTTTTATCGATGAATTTATTGATGAAACCGACATGACCGGCTTTTTTGGAATTGAAAATAATATCAATGATGCTGTTGATGCGATAAACGAATATATCGAAAATATGGATGCGGATGTATCCCCCGATTCTTATTATCTGTCCGCGACTCAAAAGTATCTGGCCTCCGACGATCCGGTTTTAAACAGAGATATCTCTGATGTGGAAGCGGCTATTGCGTCCCGCGATGTGGAAAATTACGATGACTCTCCAGAAATGAAACGTCTTGCCGCGCTGAGGGACACTCTTATTGATTATGCGAGCGGTCTTGATGAATCAAACACCGTTCTCTCGCAAATAGATGATTATAATTCGTTTATAAAAGTTCTGGCTGAATCCGACCAAAGTCTTGAAAATCTCGACCGGCTTGCGTCACTGGATGTTGATGCTGCCGATATGGACAGCGGCACTCAGGATTCAAATGAGGTAAAAACGGATTTCTTTGGCGAAGGCGAAAAAGAGGTTTTGCTTGCCGCAAAGGTTGATATTGATCCGGCAAAAGCCGTGTCTGGAGGAGAGGAGCCCGCTGAAGCTCCGGAAGGTTTTTACATTGTCGTGGACGGGCAAAATGAAAGCATTCTCAATTATACCCCCGAGCTTAAAAAGACTGTAAACACTTTGTTCAGTGATGTTGACGGCGACGGCGATACGGACATTATTTATTCCATGGGCGGCGATTTATATCTGAAAGAAAATTACAAAAAGTCAGGACCCCAATATCCGAAAGGCGAAGTCGTTCTGAGCGCAACTTCAAGCTCGGTTTCCGATTTTGCCGTTTCCCAGAGCGGACAGGGCGGGATTACGGAAACTTCATATGAAAGCGACTCGTCACAGCAGGCCTGCGCAGATAAAGAATCGCCATTCCCGGTTGCCGCAAAAACCGATTATGAAGTTACTTTATTCAAAGAACTGGAAATAGACGCAAGCGCCTCTTTCGACACGGGCGGAAAAATACGCGATTATTTCCTTGAAATACCGTCTTCGCAAAATATTCTGTGGAGCGATCTGAACAGCGCCATTGATGAAAACGGGGATGGAATAGTGTGGAATGACAAGAGTAATCCTATTTTTAAGATCGGGCCTTACACAGATAAAGACGACCTCGGTGTCCATAAATTTATTTTGAATGTCGTGGATCAGTCGAATAACGTGTCGAAACTTGAGCTTAATGTGAACGTTGTTGTTCCCAACATAAGCCTTGATGATGTTTTCGGGCGTGTTTCTACCGCGAGCGGAGATACGTCACCCGGCGTTGACTCTATTCCGTTTTCGCTCATGAGAAGCAGATATATTTTGAGAGTTCAGGACGGCTCTTTAAAGCTTGTTCCGAGAATAGATAAAATAATTACGGATTCGGCCGGTTCAAATGGCAAATATCTGACTGACAGTGATGGATCTTATGAAATATCAGATCTGGATACCGAAGACATGATTCTTGTTGAAAATAAAAACGGGGATATTGTCGCGGAAATAAATCCTAAAACCGGAAATATCGGAAAATTCGCGGACGGATATGGAGCAAGAGTTAATCCCGCTTTCCCGCCCGAGACTCCGACAAGTATAGATGTCATTGATAGCGGAGGGCGTGTGCTTGGCACGGTCTATAACGTCGGAGATCCTAATGTTGACGTGCGGATTAATAAACAAATCACGACTTCGGGAGTGTATGTGAACGATACCGCGGGTGGCGATTCTTTTGAGCTTGTGAGTTTTCCGGCTGACAATCCAACCCAGAGCGGCTCGGCCGCCTTGATCTCCGCGGACGATCATAAAATTTTGGCAGTTATCGATACGTCGGGAAATATTATGCTTATGGATGACAGAATGACTTTGAAAAAGAAAGATAACGACCATAATGCCGATCCTCTTATAATCGAACTTCTTTTTGAGGGCAGAAGCGAAGCTGAAGTCAGAATTTATTTTGATCTTTCGGCTGTTGAAATTACAGGGCCGGAAGGAGCGCTGTTTTCGACTCCGCGCGAGGCGCCGGTTTCGTCTTTTTCTTCACAGTCAAATATTATCGGAAAAACTTTGTTTACCGACGCGGACGCAGGTCTTAACAGAATCGTGGCTGATTTGTACGCCAAGGATATTATTGACGGAACCGAAACTCCGGAAGGGCTCAAATTAAATCCGGATCAAAAAATAACCAGAGCCGAGTTTGTAAAAATTCTGCTGAACATGCTTTGTATCATTCCGAGACCCGAGGCCTACCTTCCATATTCAACAGATGAGGCAAACGGCGGATATACCGATGTTATTTTCAGCGGCGAAAATATGCTCTGGTATTATCCTTATATAAAAGAAGCTGATTTGCTTGGCCTTATATATGGCTATCGGGGTGAAACCGACCCTATTACCGGACTTCATCCTTTCAAGCCCGACAGCCCTATTTCAAGAGCCGAGGTTACCCAGATAATCCTTGAAACTCTGGAATATAAAGGCATTATAGATCTATCAAGCTTAAGTATAGGTGATCCCTGGTACGCGCCTTTTATGACTGCCGCCGAGGATCTTACGGATTATGTATTCAGCGGGCAGATCGTTAAAAACAACTTTATAGTCACTCCTGAAGAAGCGCTGATGCCGGATGAAGAAATGATTCGCAAACAGATAATTATTACCGTTACGCGCGTACTTGATTTTTACAATTGTTTTGAAATCGACAATGACAATGATGGAATGTCCGATTTCTGCGAGGAAAAATACGGCATTTCAAATCCTTATGATGATGCGGACGGCGATGGCGTTTTAAATGTGAATGAATGTTATTACAATCTTGATCCTACAAATGCGGATACCGACTCTGGCGGCGTATCTGATTCCGAAGAGCTGGCAGTCGGCACTGATCCACTTGATCCATCCGATGATAGCGTTGGCGCGGGCGGTGAGGGCGAAAATGCGACAGGCACCGGGTCTGAAGTAAATGAAAATGTAGACTATAAAGAAGGCTCCAGCGGGCTTTATATTGTCCCCGCGGATTGCAATACGTGTCCTTGCGTATCCACTTTTCTGCATAAAGCGGATATAATTCCTGGTGATGTTTTCTTTACTATTATCTCCACGTTTGACGACAGCTATATTTTCTCAAAGAGCAATGAAGTAACAATTCAAACCGTAACAACAAAACCATGAAGTCATTATTTAAAAAATCAGTTTTGGGAATGATTTTTATTATTACAATTTTTGGCATGAATATAAGCGCGTACGCGGCGGAGGCGGTTCCGGACGAATTTACCAGTTATCTGGAACAACTTAAAAGCCATGTTCCTGAAATACAGCTGGAGGAATGCCAGAAAATCGTTGAAATATATGATTTTGAAACTTTGGTGTTTCTAAAATTTCTTGAGGAAAATTTTCAAAATTCAAGCTCAACCTCCTCTCTCGCAAACATTGCAATCGTAAGGTATAGAGAGTATAAAAAGTCGCTCCAGGCCACTTTTGCACAACTGGCTCCGCAGGCCGAAACGTCCGATGATCTGAAGAAATTCGAGGTCGCCTATGACAATTATTCAAAGTGCGCTGAAATTACGGACACCTATATTTCCCTTGCCAAAGAAAGGATGATCGAGCATATCAAAAATAACGCGTCCCAGAAAAAAACCACAATGCTTCTGGAAAAATATCACGCTATAAATGACAGGCTTAGAGAACTTAATATGGCAGTCGCCGAGATGTACAGCTTTTTTGCGACATTCAAAAACAAACTGCCCGGATTCCTGAGAGAATGCGTAACCTCGCCGTAAAATTATGAAAACAAATCAAAACAAAATCTGGAGAAATATCGCAATGACTTTTGGCACAGCCATTCTTACGATACTGGTCGTGTATGGCGGATACGGCATTTTCGCGCAGGACACAGAATATCTTGGCGAATTCTCTGTCGTCCAGTTAGATTATCACGCAAACATGAATGGCTATTTCAACAGCAAAATTGAACATCTGGTTGATCTTATAGACGTAGATAAAAATGATTTTTATAAAAATCCGGATTTCGAGGCGCCCGAAAAGGCTTCCGACTGCGGAGAAAACAACGTAAGCACTTATTGTGTCGCTGTGGGCGCGGCCGACCTATACATCGAATATCTTGGCGCTTTAAACGGACTAAAGGGATTTTTGCCGCCTCTGTCAGGAGAAATCTCCACCCAGGAGGAGGCAGCTCAGGGTGTTTCGATAAGAGACGAGGAAATCGCCAAGGAATCCACTGACGCAAAACTCGCAATGAAAGCCACGATAAGCGCTTATGATTCTTTTAAAACCGCTTATCCAATGCATATTAAATATGAAACAATCATAACCAACGTTACGAAATACAAGCTCGCTCTTAAAAGAATCAGAAACCGCGTCGAAAGGTTTCCGATGAAATTTATCGATGCCACGTCAAGCGAATGTAAGTGATTTAAATAATATGAAAAAAATACTGCCGGTCATTATAGGTTTTCTCACAGGAATAATAACTTCCGCGTGTATGATTTTTTCAGGAGTTCCCCACGTCGCGCACGGCGAGGAAAATGTCTGGGACTCAATAGTGGCTTATGGTGATTTCTTTGACTGGAACGATATATTTACGCCTTCGGGTCATGGCCTTGATATGTATTACCTCGTTCTCGACAAGCTTCTCGTGGCGCCTGGAAAAGACGCGCTTAAAGAAGTCGCTCAAAAGTACGGGCTGACAAAAGATGAAGCTCAAAGAGTAGTGAATGGCAGTATTACGCCGTTATTTAATATTACCGACAGACGAAGCGCCAAGCTCACGCAGGAGGATGCTTATATTCTGGCTCAAAATCTGCAGAATGATTATAACGATATAAAAGAGCTTTTTGATCTTGAACAGCGGGTTGATGTCGAGATCGCGCCGAGTGAAATTTTTGCAAACGGCGATCTTTATGATTCGGGATTTGACCTTATCCATGATCTTTCCGTGCTGGAGGAGGTTCTTTTTGTTGATATAACTGAAAATGTCGTGGGTCTACCGTTTTCAAACCAGCTTGATTCGCCTTATCTTCCAACTGAAAATGAACAGACTCTTGAGAATTATGTTCCGCAAAGCGGGCCTGCCGCGATACTTGAATTTGGGCTGGAAGAAGATACAGGAGCTGAGGGCGGCGGGAACGGTATTGGAAACAACGAAACTTTTGGCGGCGAAACGGGCGTGACGGCTGGCGGATTGCCGGTGGAATCCGGAGAAGTTATTGAGGAGGATATATGTCAGAGCGATGATGATTTTTCCACCGCATTAAAAGATTATGAAGAAAATAAAGCGGCGGCGGAAGAGGCTGCTGTCAACGGATCTGTTTCAGGGGGAACCGGAGGGGTTGGGGAAAGTGAGACGGCCGGAACAGGGCCGGAATTTGAGGCCGCGCCGGCGGCCGGCACGGCACAGGCGGCGCTTTCAAGTACCGACGGAGTAGTCGATGAAAATGGAAATGTTTTGCCGGCTACAGCTTCTAACTGGCTGAAGTCGTGGTGTCCTTCACTGGCCGCGCCGGGCGACACGGGAGCGGCGGCCGGAAGCACTTTTGGAGAGGCAGGCTTCAGTAGTCTTGGCGGCTTTACAAATTCTTTAATAGGCCAGGCGGCCGGCGCGGCCGCGTGGGTTCAGGGTTCGGGATTTTCTCTCGGGCTTGGTATCTGTCTCGACACAAAAGTTATTAAAAAAACCGTAACTTCATATCTCCCCGGCGACAGCTGCGTTCTTTGCGAAATTGAAAAGATAAATGAAATTATGGATAAAACGCTCAGCCATTCCCTCATTCCAAACAAAGTTACCGGAAATATTATGGAATCCGCAAAATGCAAAGATTCCTATCAGGCTTTGCTTGATATCCAGTTTATAGCCATTGCGGCGCCGGTCCCCTCTCCTTCTAATGATGATGTTATTTTCGGAAAAAATATTTTTGAAGAATGGAAAAAATTTGTCGACCGATACCAGCCTTTGCTTTTCCCAGATACCGACAGCGTAAGCGAATTTGAACTTGAGGCCGCGCCCGAGGATTCCACTCAGGAAGGCCTTATTCTTTCGATAAATAAAATTTTGAACCGCCAGCAGGCTGAAGCGAAACAGGAAATTGAATCTCTTAATGCCGCCGGTAACGCTCAAAATATCACTTTTCAGGCCCAGACAATACTCAATGAAATACACCAAATGAGAGTATATTTTGAAGGCTACCTAAAACAATATAATAAAATTAACCAGGAACTGTGTCCCGCAATATTATCAAAACAAGATATCTAAAAATCGGCTTCGCCCTGATCTGTCTGATGTTTATGTCCATTTCCGGCACGTTTGCAAAAACCGCGAACGCGCAGGACGACAAAACAAATATTGATCCTTATGTGGACGGAAATTTAAGCATTGCGCGGTGTATTGCGAAGGGCAACACGGATTTTATTCTCTTTTTAAGCGCGTCGAGTTTCAGCGACGGATTTATCGAAGGCATATTTGAACCATGGTACGACGTGATCACAAGGAACCAGTGCCAGTCGGCCGATGTTTTGGGTCTTATAAAACAAAGAGACAAAATA
This sequence comes from Candidatus Peregrinibacteria bacterium, assembly GCA_043810515.1. Lineage (GTDB taxonomy): Bacteria > Patescibacteriota > Gracilibacteria > UBA1369 > LOWO2-01-FULL-3 > WJKQ01. The sequence continues at coordinate 6,642 of JBDRNZ010000040.1, read as the reverse complement.
CGCAGATACATTCGCGATGCGTTTTTAACATGCAATAACCAAAAACTTCCTTCGCTTGAGGCCACATATTACAACGTAAGCGCGGAAATTTATTATGTAAGGCATGTGGTTGAAGGCGATATAGTCGTGAGCCTTCCTTATAATATTTTAAGCACCCGAATGATGGAGGACGAAGAATCCCTCTATTATCCGAGAGATCTTCTTTATAATGAAATGCTTGATCGGTACGTTAATGATGGAAGTATGACCAAATCCGCTTTTGACGATCTTTTTAGAAAACTGGAATTCAAATACAAAGAAAGGAAAAAAAGCTATGTGATATGCGAAAATGATTCGTGGGAACAGGTCGCTGAGAAATGGAATGAATTTCTGAATACGGTTGGAGGAATAACGCCCGCGTGGAAAAATCTTGAAAAAGGTGTTGGCGGCAGAGCCGAAAAAATAGTCGAAGCCGCAACGGACATGGGTATCGAGGATTATCTAAAAGGGCTGGTACAGGTTAACCTGAACAATATGGGTCTGAAGCCCGGATTTGAAGAAATAAGCCAAAATATCGGGAATTATCTGCCGAATGTCGATATCCCGACGCAAGAAGCGCTTCTTAACGCCATAGAACTTTCCGAGAAAGAATTTAATACCGAACTTGAGCGGCAGATCCTTATGAGTGAATTCGAAGTTATGTATAGAGACATAAGCGATAGTTCCGTTGAACTTATTACCAGAGAGCTGGATGCCTTAAATCAGGTTATCCTTAACAGCTCCGATCCTCTGAGCTCTCTCCTGGACTGCGTGGAAGGAATAAATGACAGACAGTGTCCGATGTAAAATTTCTATACGAAAGACTCCTTAGCATATCGCGTAAGGAGTCTCAGGGCTTTTCTAGGATTTTGGCCCCGTCCTTACGGCCGGGGCATGTGTAGTTCGTGGGCAACGAACTAAGGGTAATTGGAGTTTTTTATAAAGGTAATTTTTTACTTGTGAACGAACTGTAAAACCAGATTTCTTACTTTGTCCTTTATCTTTTCTTTATCCACGATCCCATTCATTTCCAGGGTCATACCTGTTATCTCGGAGTAACAATACGGGCAGCACAATGAGTGGCTTGATACCGCTTTCCCGCATGACAGACAGTGTATGATCATCTCTGTAAAATTTTTATATTATGTAATAATGACCCCCTTCCTCCCCTTTTTCGCGGGAGACCTCATAATTTGGCTTGGACTCTTCTTTTTTCTCTTTCTCTTTTTCGACAGGCGCGGAAGTGGTTTTCTTGCTTTTTGGCTCAGTCATTCTTTCCTCCAGAAATTTCTGCATGTTGCTCTCCGTGATTCTATACACTCTTCCCAGTTTGATTCCTTTTAACTTTCCTTCTTTGATAAATTTTAGGATTGTGAATGGATGTACCTGGAGAATATTTGCCACCTGTTCCGTGGTAAAAAACTTTTCCATCAAATGATTATTTAATTTAATAAACTTAACGTGATTAAGCTAAGCTTTATTAAATCTTATCACCTTTTAACGAGTTCTACAATACTCTCCGCAAGTTTTTAAATATCATTTTCGTGCCAGCACCTTACCACACTAAAAACAACTTTTCAATAGTTTTGGCAAGTTATTTTAATTTTATTAAACTTTATCAATTTTATATACATATCCTCATTCGTGTTTTAGCTATTAAGTTTTATTGAAGTTTATTAAATTTAATTAAAGTTTATTAAACTTTACCAAGTATGAGATGAAGATGAAAAATTACTTAATCACTTTTTTGAGCCAGGCGCCCGTAAGGGAGTTTTTTTCTTTTATTATAGATTCCGGTGTGCCGGTTGCGATTACTTCTCCACCTTTGTCCCCCCCTTCCGGTCCAAGATCGACCAGATAATCTACGGATTTTATAACATCAAGGTTATGCTCTATAACAAGCACCGTATTGCCTTTTTCAACGAGCTTCTGAAGGACATTCAGTAGTTTTTTGACATCGTCAAAGTGAAGTCCCGTGGTTGGTTCATCCAGTACGTAAAGTGTTTTACCTGTGGATCTTTTTGATAATTCCGTTGCCAGCTTGATGCGCTGTGCCTCACCGCCCGAAAGCGTTGTTGCGGCCTGACCGAGGTGAATGTATCCCAGTCCGACTTCGCAGAGCGTTTTGAGCTTTGTTTTGATTCCCGGAATTGCTGAAAAGAATTCCATTGCTTCCTCAGCTGTCATTTCCAGCACTTCAAAAATGTTTTTACCTCTGTATCGTATTTCCAGAGCTTCGTTATTGTATCTTTTGCCTTTGCATACCTCGCATGGCACATAAATATCCGGAAGGAAGTGCATTTCGATTTTTTTGATTCCGTCGCCGCTGCATGCCTCACATCTGCCTCCCTTTACGTTAAAACTAAATCTTCCCGCCTTATAGCCGCGCAATTTGGCTTCCGGTGTCTTTGCGAACATGTCCCTGATATCGGTAAATACACCTGTGTATGTTGCCGGATTTGAGCGCGGAGTTCTTCCTATCGGGGACTGGTCGATATTTATGATTTTGTCCAGATTTTCAAGGCCTGAAATCTTCTTATAACTTCCGGGCTGTGCTGATGAGCCGTATAATTCCTTTGCCACAGCTTTGACCAGAATGTCATTTATCAATGTGGATTTTCCCGAACCGGAAACTCCTGTAATTCCTATAAAAGTTCCCAGGGGAAGATGAACCTCAATATCTTTCAAATTGTGCTCGGAAGCGCCTATAATACTTAGTTTTTTGCCCGTTCCTTTTCTGCGCTTTTCCGGAATCGGAACCGTAAGCTTTCCGGACAGATATTTTCCCGTGATAGAATTTTTATTTTTCATTATTTCTTCAGGCACACCTGCGGCGATGATGTTTCCTCCGTGTTTTCCCGCTCCGGGACCGATATCCAATATATAATCCGCCGCCAGCATTGTATCCACATCGTGTTCCACAACAATTACCGTATTCCCTATATCCCTCAGAGAAAGCAGCGTTTTTATGAGTTTATCGTTGTCGCTCTGGTGCAAACCGATGCTCGGCTCGTCCAGTACGTATATCACGCCTGATAAACGCGATCCTATCTGTGTGGCAAGCCTTATTCGCTGCGCTTCGCCTCCAGAAAGCGTGTTTGCGGCTCTATTTAGGGTAAGGTAGGACAGCCCAACGTTTTCAAGGAACTGCAGCCTGTTTCTTATTTCGTGCAATATCTGTCTGGCGATTTCCTGCTTCATAGGGCTTAATTTCAGGTCCTGGAACAGATTCATTGATACCGTTATGGATAGCTCCGTGATGTCGATTATAGACAAATCGTTTATTTTTACGGCCAGCATTTCAGCTTTAAGCCTTTTTCCGCCGCATCCCGGACAAGACAGTATCCTCATGAAACTCTCTATTTTTTTTCTTATATAATCGGAGTCCGTTTCCAGATATCTGCGTTCCAGATTGGGAATTACTCCTTCAAATACCGTCTCGTATTCGCCTGAAAATGATGAGCCGCTCGGGTTTTCGCGGCCACCTATTTTTATTTTGTATTTCTTGCTTTTGTCGCCGTAAAGAATCAGGTCCATCACGTCTTTTGGGAGGCGTTTTACAGGAGTATTCATTGAAAATTTGTGCATTTTAGCCACGCTTTCCAAAATCCTGTTATACCATGTCAGATGCGAAGTGGTCGCAGACCATGGCATCACCGCGCCTTCGGCAAGTGTGAGATTTTTGTTTGGAATTATAAGGTCGGAGTCTATTTCGAGTTTTGTTCCCAAACCGTGACATTCCGTACAGGCTCCATGCGGACTGTTGAATGAAAAACTTCGCGGAGATATTTCCGGAACACTTATATTGCACGTAGTACATGCAAAATGCTCCGAATATACTTTATCCCCCCCTGTTTCAAAATCCGATATTATCATTAGCCCTTCGCCAAATTTCAGCGCCGTTTCTATGGAATCCGCCAGACGCGACCTGTCCGGATTAGGAATTTCTATTTCCTGGCCCGAAGACAGACGTTTTGACTGCGGCCTGAAATCTTTTACTACAAGCCTGTCGACCACTATTTCGATATCGTGATGAATATTTTCGTCAAGCTCCGGCATATCGAGTATCGAGTACACCTCGCCGTCCACCCTCACTCTCACAAACCCTTCCTTTTTTATTTTTTCCAGAAGTTTCGAATGAGTGCCTTTCCTGTGCTTAACGAGCGGTGCAAGAACCATTATTTTCTTACCCGGTTTCATTTCCGCCACCGCGTCAAGGATCTGCTGCGATGTCTGTTTTTCGATCGGTTTACCGCATTTCGGACAATGCGGATTTCCGACTTTTGCGAAGAGCAGGCGCAAGAAATCATATATTTCCGTTACCGTTCCGACTGTTGATCTTGGGTTTCTGGGAGCCGTTTTCTGGTCTATCGAAATGGCCGGTGAAAGACCTTCTATCGAGTCGACATCCGGTTTTTCCATCAGCTGGAGAAAATTTCTTGCGTAAGTGGATAAACTTTCGACATATCTTCTCTGGCCTTCCGCATAAATTGTATCAAATGCAAGTGAGGATTTTCCCGAGCCGGAAAGACCCGTGATTACGGTAAATTTATCCCTCGGAATCTCCACGTCAATATTCTTGAGATTGTGTATTCTTGCGCCCTTTACAACGATTTTATCACTTGCCATTAATGAAAATTATTAAACATGACTCCATGCAAGTTGTAATTTTAGCACGTTAGTCGTGACTGTTCAAGACTTTAGAGCGGACTTTACGAAATATACCGAAGATTTGGGGTGAGGATGATTTCTAACGTATGCAAGAAGCTTGTTATATTTTTTGTGATTTTCTTTTTTGGCGAATAAATATTCCAGAGTCATATATCCGCCTATCAGAAACGGAACTATCATAAAAGTCAGGTTCAGTTCCAAAAATATATTAAAAATCGCGTGTAAGCCTATCGCTATAAGAAGCCCTTCTATTAGGCTTTCCTGGAAAAATAACTTCTCTTTTCTGAATGCTAAAATTTTATGCAGTTTTACCGTCCAGTGTTTTCTGTTCTTCTTTATTTCCTCCTGAAGAATAGGTTTGGCAAAGTGCGCTATTCCATAATAATATCCCAATATTCCCGAGAACATGAGGTGCGCGAAAGTTGAAAAAGATGATCTGAACAGAAAAGGCATCAAAAGGTTGTGCGTACCCTGATTTATCCAGATATTGTAGAAATAAAGTATATTTTCCGTAAATGAAAATCCCAGGGCGGCTATTATAAAAAACTCTATCGAGTCATCTACGCTTTTTATCTCCTCCTCATCCACTATTTTTACAGAAAAAAGTTTCAAAACCTCCTCTATTATCCCAACAAGCATGAATGTGATTATGACACTCAGCGGCAAAGTTATCAGGTTTGAAAATCCTATCACGTCCTCTCTGTAAAAATCAGCAACCCTGAACGCGTTTATCCACGGGAAAAATTTCCATAAAAACTTGTATATAATGATCGGAAAAACCGCTAAAGCGCCTATAATAAAGGTAAATATCACTATACTTCTTTTTTCCGGATTTTTTTTGTAAAAAATATACCCCCAGACCATCGCCGGGACGCATGCGAGAAGGATAGAGCCTATAATCTGCACAGAATTCATCATTTTTCTTGGTTTTTTGTGTTTTTTTGTGTTTTTTCTGCTTGTATTATTATAACATATTTATCCGAGATTGACAAACTCTATAGAAGGGCTTTTGTCAGTCAATTCTCCAAGGCTTGCAATGTCGGTTGTCGTGATGATTGTCTGGCAATTTTTTATGGATTTTAGGAGGTGGTGCTGGCGTTTTCTGTCGAGCTCGGAAAATACATCGTCCAGCAGAAGCACGGGATAACTATTTGTTTTTTGTTTTATGTAGCGGATTTCCGCGAGTTTTATAGCCAAAAGGAGGGTGCGGAATTCGCCTCTTGAGGCCGAAGACGATATTTCCCTGTTGTTGATGTAAAAAGTAAGGTCATCAAGGTGCGGGCCTAGAGAGGTTTTGGCATATGCAATATCAGCTTCCCGCTTATCGGCCAGAGACTTTTCGTAATCATCCTTTATGCTGTTTTTGTAGGTTGTTTTTACTTTTTCATCATTTCCGGAAATTGATCCGTAAATTTCTTCAAGCGCGCCGTTTAAAAAATCCACGAGTTCTTTCCGTTTTTCCAATATGTACGGGCCGTATTCAAGTATTTCCGTGTCCCAGGCGTCCAGATCCTCACGAAGTGACTGTTTTTTTTGAATCCTTATTTCCGCGAGGAGCGCATTTCTTTGTTTCAGAACTTTTTTGTATTTTGATAGCGCGTAAAGGTATTTTTTGTCCGTCTGGGCCAGTAGGATGTCCATGTACCTCCGCCTATAGGACGGGCTTAAGTAAAGCATATTCAAATCCTCCGGATGAAATAAAACCGTTAGCAGATTCCCGAAATACTCACTGTTTTTCATTTTTACGTCGTTTTTGGCGAGTACACGTTTAGAATCCGGAGCCGCAGAACAAAAAACATCGAGCACGGACGTTTCGTTATCAATGAGAATTTCGCCACGGCATCTCATATAACCCGTTTTCCAGCCGATAATGTCTTCATGCAGAACCGTTCTGAAGGATTTCCCCAAAGAAAGTATGTATATCGCCTCCAAAAAGTTGGTTTTTCCTTTGCC
>JBDRNZ010000039.1:0-4574 GCA_043810515.1 Candidatus Peregrinibacteria bacterium | reverse complement strand
CTTAAAACCTTGCATTCGTTTGTAGCGGACCATTATGTCTTCAATGGTCATTACTAAGCCGTGGCCAGCGTGGAGAGACCCATTAGCATTAGTGGGAGGCATAATAATAGTAAAAGTTTCTTTTCTATCGCCCGGTAAATTGTCCGGATTAAAAAAGCCCGATTTTTCCCAGATTTTGTAAATTCTTTCTTCAGTTTCTTTAGAATCGTAGGGCTTTAAGAGTTTTTCATTTACTGTTGCCATATGACCAATAATATCATAAAAAACAAGAAAAAATAACAGCCCGCGCACTCATTGAGTGGCGGGCTGTGGTGATAGGGTTGATATTGTGAGCGAGGGGGAGGGGAGTCCTTGCTCAGGGATGTTCAGCCGACGAGTTGCCAGGGAAGCTTGGTGCCTCCTTTAAAGACTTGGATGCCTTCAACTTTCTGCGGAACAACAAGCGTTCCGCGTTCGATCGTCATCGTCTCCGAGCTCACTTCCATGCGGTAAAGCGCAAGGAAGTTTTCGGAAAGAAACGGACCGAGATGTTCGAGTGCGTTGTCTTCATCAAAGGTTATCGTGTAGAGCTCGACTGCAGTCGGCGATGTGAAGATGCCAGCCGCGCAGCCGTAGCAGCGAGACTTAACACTTTCATCGTGAGGAGCAGAATCCGTTCCTGCACCGAAGCGACAATTGCCCGAAGTCACATACTGCCGAACCTTTGCACGATGCGTTTCGCGCTTCGGCACAGGCTTGCAGTAGTGGCCAGGATTTATCCCGCCCCAGAACATCGCGTTGCGGTTAATCATCAGGTGATGAGCAGTCACAGTCGCATGGATGTCGTGATCGACTTCTGCGACGAAGTCGGCCGCTCGTCCATCAGTGAGATGTTCGAAAACCACCGGCAGTCCTGGGAAGGACTTGAGGATGGGCTTGAGGTCGCGGTCAACGGAAACGATCTCGCGATCGAACTCGTCAACATCTTCTTCGACTGCTTCGAAGTGTCCGAGCAACGGAATCTTGTGTTTCTCCATTGCCTCGAACACCGGATAGCGGCCGAGAAGATTCTTCACGCCGTGAGCCGATCCGGTAGTTCCACCCTGGCCTTTTTGATTGGCCATGTAGAGCTTCACTGCCTGCCAGACACCTTCTTCGAAACCACGCACGACTTCTTCGGGATCGATGTGATCCGTCAGATACAGCGTCATACATGGCACGAAGTCGGAGCCGTCGAGGAGTGCCGTAATCCGGTCACGATAGGCTTTCGCTTTCTCGATCGTGGAGATTGGGTCTGCCAGATTTGGCATGATGATCGCTCCCGTCGCACGCTGGTTGAGCGTAGATGGAAGGACCGTTTTCATCATCTCGCCATCGCGGATGTGTAGGTGGCGATCAAACCACCTAGGAATGATGATTCTGTTTGGTCTCATGAGTTCTCCTTCTCCACGAACTTCGTGGGTTTCATGGGGTTGGTCCAAATGCTCAACGGATTTTTCCAGACCGGATGGTCTGGCAAGTGAATCGCTCCGAAGCTCACGGCTTTGGCGCCGAGTTTCCTGACATAAGACATATCCTCGTATCTCATGATGGAGGGTGCGATGACTGGAATCAGTCCTTGTTTCGCAATGACTTCGACTGCTTTCCAGTTGTGTCTCTGTGCCGGCTTGCCGGAGACGCCTCCGCCTCCACCACCGACTTGCTTCTCGAGCTTCGCCAAAGGCGTTTGCTTGCTGTTAGTGAAGACTGTCTTCCACGGCACGCTATTGAGGGAGATCGCTTCCACAATTTCGACAAGTCCGCGCGTAATCGCGAGATAGTCCTGATCAGCCGAGACCTTGACGATGATAGGGTGACGCGAAACGTTTTTGACAGCCCTCACACTATTCACCACCATCTCCGCCTGCTCAATCGCATGGCCGGTATTCGGACACGAGACGTTGACTTCAAGCGCGACGAAATCGAAACGGTTAAGCATCTCTGCCATTTCCACCAATTCCTTTTCATCACCGAAGATTGATCCGGCCGTCGGGAACTTTTGGAAATCAAGTTTTGGACCGATTTTTCGGCACCACCACTCGACACCAGGATTCGTGAGTCCGACCTTGTTGACCGATCCGCCAGGAATCAGACGAACGCAGGTCCACGGTTTCCACCATCGCAGGTTTCCGACACGCGGGTTACGCGTCAGAGACTTAATGACGACAGTGAAGAGTTCAGGCTTGATGAAACCGAGCCGCACGAGTGGTCGTTCCCAAGGCCAACCCTTGCCATCAAAGGCAAGAGCACCGCTTGCGACCATATATTTAAAAATATGGCCGTTTGAGAGCTTAATCATAGCTAATTCTCCTTATTTAAAGGGTTTGTTTCAAAGTTCAAGGTGTCTAAATTTAGACTAACGAAAAAACTAATTTAAATCAACCCAGCCTTAAATTACCATCAGCTTTAATGCTTTCGGATTTTGGGACTTTCTTTTTATTTTTCAGGTAATTCAAATAGCCGGCGAGGCCGATCATCAAGGCATTGTCGCCAGCAAGTTCGCGGATAGGGAATAGAAGCTTAACTTTTTTGTCTAAAAGTTTTTTCATTTCTTTCTGTAAGTGTGTATTGCAGGCAACTCCGCCAGCGACGATGAGGGTTTTGATCTCGTATTGTTCAATCGCTTTTTTAGTTTTGTGGGTCAAGCATTCAACAGCCGCGTTTTCAAATTCTAACGCTATTGCCATTTTAGTTTTTTCATCTAATATTCCAATCTTTTGAATGAGATAAAGCACAGCTGTTTTTAAACCGGCAAAAGAAAAATTAAAATCTTTGCTGTGGAGCATGGGGCGCGGCAAAGAAAATAAACTTTGGCGGGACTCCGCAGGGCGACGGCCCGAGGACTGAACAAATTTTTCAGCAGAAAAATTGTGACCCGACAAAGTTTTATTTTCTTTGCCGCGTAGCTTATTAGGCAGGGCAAAAGAAAAACTAATCTTTAGGGAGTCGCTGTCTGGGCGTGCTCGCCCAGCGCTGCCTCTCGGCCCGTCGGCCTGCGAGACACTCCCCAAAGATTGTTTTCCTTTTGCCCTGCCTTTTTCCGCCAACTTTGAAATCTCTGGTCCGCCGGGGTAGGGCAGGACGAGCATTCGCGCCACTTTATCAAACGCTTCACCGACGGCATCGTCCAGAGTTTCGCCAATGATTTTATATTGCATTTGTTTTTTAATTAATATTAGTTGAGTGTGTCCACCAGAAACTAAAAGAGCCAATGTTGGAAAATTTGTTTTGGAAATTTTAAAAGTACCTTTGTCTTTACTAAAAACTGACAAAATATGTCCCTCCATATGATTGACGGGAATGACAGGCGCTGGCCATTTTCTAGCCAATTCTTTGGCGAAAGTTATGCCTTCCCAGAGGCACATTTCAAGACCAGGACCGTAGGTGATAGCAATCAAATCTATTTCTTTTTTCGGAAATTTAATCTTGGCTTGCTTTAATGCCTGTTCTAAAAGTATCGGCAAGTTCTTTTTATGTTCTCGTTTTGCTAGCTTTGGAAACACGCCACCATGGGGCCGGTGAATATTTATTTGCGAATTAGAAGCATCAGCCAAAACTTTAAAAGAGGCATTGGTCAGGCTTCCTTTGCCCCGCCTATTTCGAGCGGGGTGAACTTCCAATATGCTGATGCCGGTGTCATCGCAAGATGTTTCAATGCTTAAAATTCGCATGTGGGCGACACAGGATTCGAACCTGTGGCCTTGTCTACGTCAAAGACACGCTCTAACCAACTGAGCTAGTCGCCCTTGAGTTCATATTACATTTTCTTTTGAATCCTTTCAAGCGCCAAGATAAAGGCGCCCAGACGGAGATAAGTCTTTGATTCACGAGCTTTAGCCGATATCTTTTGAGCGGAATCTTCCATTATCTTTTTTAATTTATTAAAAACTTCTTTTTCATTCCAATGTTCTTTTTTTAAATTCTGTTCCCATTCAAAATAAGAGACAGTGACGCCACCAGCGTTGGCCAAGACGTCTGGAATGACGGTAATACCTTTCCTAAACAGGATTTCATCAGCTTCAGGAGTAATGGGACCATTGGCTATCTCAACAATGGCTTTAGCTTTCACTCGGGCGGCATTGCTTTTAGTGAGTTGATTTTCAAAAGCCGCTGGGATTAATAAATCACATGCTGTTTCCAGAAGTTTGCTATTGGTGATATTTTTACTGTCAGGGAAATTTTTAAGTGAGCCGGTTTCTTTTTTATATTTCAAGAGTTTTTCAACATCAAGCCCATTTTTATTATAAACTCCTCCCTTAGAATCTGAGGCGGCGACGATGATATGGCCGGCTTTACTCCAAATACTGGCGGCATAACTGCCAGCATTGCCAAATCCTTGAATAGCGACTTGGCATTTTCTGGGTAAATTAAGCTCTTTTTTTAGAGCCTCAAACGTATAAAACGCTCCTTGAGCGGTAGAGGTATTTCGTCCTTCAGAACCGCCCCTATTAATCGGTTTACCTGTGAAAGTGGCCTTCGTTTTGTCTCCCGTAATTTTTTCAAATTCATCATTCATCCAAGCCATTATCTCAGGCGTAGTATTAACGTCCGGCGCG
>JBDRNZ010000038.1:0-2223 GCA_043810515.1 Candidatus Peregrinibacteria bacterium | reverse complement strand
GGGTGGGGGGAGAGGGAATTTTCGACGATTGTCATAATTTTTGCTTTTGCGGGTTTTACGGCGGATTTCGCGTTCTTGTCGGTGGGGTCGATGATTATGAAACCGGAGGCCGGAACTTTTTTCGCGAGCTGGGTGAATGCGGACTTGTAGTCGGCGAGATTTTTGTAGTAATCGAGATGTTCAGCCTCGATATTTGTGATTATGAGAATGTCCGGATTTATTTCCAGAAACGATCTTTTATATTCGCAGGCTTCGAGTACGAGATATTTGCTTTTTCCGATTCTAAAGTTTTTATTTCCGAACTGTCTTATTTTTGTTCCTATGACTACGGTCGGGTCGAGGCCGCCTTTTTCAAGTATCAAAGCCGTCATGGCTGTTGTCGTGGATTTTCCATGGGTTCCGGAAATGGCTATTGTGAAATAATCTTTTGAAAGTTCGCCCAAAGCCTGAGGATAACTCAGGGTTTCTATTTTTAATCTGCGGGCAGCCGCGAGTTCCGGATTGTTTTTTGGAATTGCCGGAGAATAAATCACAAGCTGGTGGCGGCGGGAGACGGTTTTTTCGCTGTGCCCTATCGAAACTTTTATGCCGGAATTTTTCAGGCTTTTGGTTATATCCGACGGAACTGTGTCGGATCCCGAAATTATTTTTCCGCGGGCTTTAAGAATCTGCGCGACGGCTGAAGTTCCGATTCCCCCGATTCCCACGAAATGTATATATTTTGCCTGCGAAATTTTCATATGCACCAAGTGTAGCAAATTGCGTTAAAAAATAAACTGTGATAATCTTTTTGTGCTCTAAATTTGTTTATGTCATCACGTTTTTCGCATACATCGGGTCTGACAAAATTCATTATTATTGTGGAATTCGCCCTTGTCGGCTATCTGGTTTATTCGTTGACAAAAAATGTTTACAACAGCTATCAGGTCGACAAGCACATCGAAACATTCGAACAGGAAAACGCCAAGATTGAGGAGGAAAACCGGCAAAAAACCGAGGATTATCTTTATTTCACTTCCGAGGAATATATCGATAAAATCGCGAAACAAAATCTCGGGCTGGTAAATCCGGGCGAGGAAGTGATCATTTTGTCGCCGGATGTGCTTAGCGATGAGGGCGACACTGTTTCCGCTGATGATGGAGACTTTGCCACGCATTCGGGAATGTCCAATTCTGCTCAGTGGTGGAGCTTCTTTTTTGGGAATTGAATTTGTTGATAATTGACTTTGAGGTGTTTTTACATTATTTTCCTAAGGCTTAATGAAGCGGGGTAGAGCAGTGGTAGCTCGTCGGGCTCATAACCCGAAGGTCGGGAGTTCGAATCTCCCCCCCGCAACCAAGTTTCATGTTTAATAAACCACGTTTTGGCAGGGTAGCTCAGTTGGTGAGAGCGTCGGATTCATAACCCGAAGGTCGGGAGTTCGAATCTCCCCCCTGCCACCAGGTTTTATTTCTTATAAATATCTTTCCTGTAATCTATATCGATAATCATTCCCATTGTTTTTTCTTTCGCAAAAATTATCCTGACATCCCCTTTTCTCAATCTATAAAATCCCTTGTAGCCTTTCAACGGTTTGACATCATAATTTTGTAAACTGAGAGCGAGTACGTCTTCCAAAATAGCTTTAATTAACGTTCTTTCCTTCTTGGTTAGTTTTAAGAGAAATTTTTTTATTTTATCCATCTATGTCGTTTATTGCGTCTATTAAAATTTGCGGATTTATTCCCCGTTTGAACCCGAGTCCTACTCCATTTTCATCTTCTCTATATGCTATATCATCGTGTTCCACCATTTTCATGACTTTTATCATAATTGTCCCGTCATTATTGTCCGAGATAATCACTGGAGTTTCTTTGCTTATCCCATATTTCTCTCTTATGGTTGACGGAATTGTTATTTGTCCTTTTACAGATGGTATCGCTGTGTAATTCATATTGTTTAATTATTTAATTGGCATATAGTATACATTCCGATTGTATATTATCATGTTTTCGCATTTGTAGTCAATGTAGAAACGAGGAACGCTTGTCACCGGTGTTTTTATCTTAAGTTTTCTGCCTTGACAAAAGGGGGTTTTTGGGCTTAAAATGCATTACTATTTTTGGGTTTTGATGGGGCTTTGCGCCCAAAAATCGATCTTTGACTTAATGGGAATTATTATCGTGGCAGGCTAACTTTCTTTTCTTCAAATTTGTAGACTTGTTTTCCTTTTTGGCTTTTTG
>JBDRNZ010000037.1:0-4589 GCA_043810515.1 Candidatus Peregrinibacteria bacterium | reverse complement strand
TTTCCCGCCTTTCATAAAAAGCGCATCCATCAAAAACTCGTTCCTGGCTCTGTAAAGATCGCCGAGGAGATGTTCAAAAAGCGTTCCCGCATCAAGCATCGCGTATTTTTCTTTGGCGAAAGTTATAAAAAATATTTTCTCATTACGGTGATAAAACTCTTTGACTTCGGAAAAATTTATAAGCTCGCCCTTATCGGACGCGCCCTTCCCCTTGAGTCTGAAGCCTTTTCCATATATAACAACCTCTCCTTCTTTATCAAGGAGCACCTTGTTTGAAAAACTGGACTTTTGATATCTAAGATTATAAGAAACCTCCATTGGAAAACTTGCTGAAAAGTGACTGCTGCGCACTCTAGATCAAACTGGATTCTTTGTAAAGAATATTTTGAGTGACATCGGCACACAGCATTGATAATAATGCGAAAAAATGATACAATTTCACGATAAAAACGTATAAAAAGGCACATGGAATTTTTTAGAAAAACAACCATAGGAATATTGGGAGGGCTGGCTTTACTTATAGCTGTGCTTTTTGGAATTCACAGAATGGACGCCGTAACTACAACCCGCGCTCTCACAATTCAAAATACGCAAGAAATCACAATAGATTCCCGCTTAACGGCATCTCAGCCGATGCTCATAGCTCCATACAAGGAAATGGATGTTTTTATATCTGAGGAGCAGTCGGCCGGATTTGATTTTACATCCGTGGGAGGCAGCTGGGAGGAAATATCGCCCGAAGGAACCAATGTTGAAGCAGAGGTAAGATTCAAATCAGACGGAAAATGGACGGAGTGGATGCCTCTGGAAGAAGAAGAAGATCTTGTGCAGGACTACGAAGACCCGTCCGGAGCGGTAAGGAAATACGCTACCGCATCGGGAAATCCCGCGCAGGCCATGCAGTACAAATTTATAATGTACGGAGACGGCACGTCAAAACCGACAGTAAAACACGCACAGTGGACATTTATAAAGACAGGAAAAGAAATGTCATTCACGTCTTCCCCCGCGCCGAAATATTCGGCAATGGGAACCCCGGCGGCGGCAAGCCAGTTAGGAATCGTTACAAGAAGCGGATGGAGCGCAAACGAGTCATATAGATATATGGATGACAACAACATTGAACCGGATCTTGTGGAAATCGACCCGGAAGTTTACGAGAAATACAAAGATGAACTCACGTATTCACGCGTGGTGGAAAAGGACGCTTCCGGAAACGTATATAAATGGCCGCTCCAGTATCCTGAAAAAGTTAAAAAATTCATAATTCATCACACGGCGACAACAAGCAATCTCGACAATCCCACGCAGGCAATCAGAGATATATATTATTACCATGCCATAACCCGCGGATGGGGAGATATCGGATACAATTACATAATTGACCAGAACGGAAAAATATATGAAGGCCGCTCAGGCGGCGAGGGTGTAATAGGAGCACATGCCGGAATAGGTAATAACGGTTCTATAGGAATAGCGATTCTTGGTAATTTTGAGGAAAAGGAAGTTCCGCAAAAAGTTATGGCTTCACTTGGGACGCTGATTGCGGAAAAAGCAAAAATTCATGGAATAGATCCGACTGCGTATTCACTTTTCCGCGGACAATTGATGCCGAATGTATTTGGACACAAGGACATAATGAATACAACATGTCCGGGAGTGTACCTTTATGAAAAACTCCCGATCATAAGAAAACTCGCGGCGGAATATGTTCAGGAAAAACCGAAATTTGTTCTTGATTATGATTATCAGGACCGATCAGGGCTTTATTATATGGATTTGAAGCCGGACGAAACTGTCGACATTATAATCAAACTGGAAAATATCGGAAAGCTCGACTGGAATAGCTCGACTTTCATAGTTGTGGATGAGGATTCGGCTTTTAACGGGGTGATTTCGTTTCCCGGATCAGGCGCAGAGAGGCTTGCGGAAATGGAGGAAAGTCTCGTAAAGCCTGGGGAAACGGCGACATTCAAATTCAAAATAAAAGGTGGCAAAAAAAGCGACACGGTTTATATGAATATTGCGCCTTTGATGAACGGAACAAAAAAGAGCAGAGATTACGTTGTGGTTCCGGTGGCGGTACAGCAGAGTGATTTTAAATATCAGCTTATTGACAGCAAATATCCGCCGAAAAGCATGAACGGCGGAGAGAGCTTTACCGCTTGGGTGAAACTTAAAAATACAGGAAACACAACCTGGAGAAAGTCGGGCGACAACACGATTTCGCTTGGCACCGATCATGACAGGGACAGAGTAAGTTTGTTTGTGCCGAAAAGTTCATTCCCCAAAACACGTATCGGAATGCTTCAGGAAGACAGTGTTGCACCGGGAGAAACAGGAACTTTCGTAATGAATCTGGTTTCACCTGAACAGGCGGGATATTACAAGGAATATTTCACGCCTGTTATTGAAGGAGTCACGTGGATGGCGGATAGTGGAATGTATTTTGAAACAACGGTTTTTGGCGACACGTACGCCGCGCAGCTTGAAAAAATAAGCGCAAGCGCAGATTGGCAACAGGGCGAAAAATATCTTGTTTATATAAAGCTCAGAAATCTCGGACAGGAAACCTGGAGCAGCAGTAATTTTAAAATAATTTTTCTGAAAGAAGGCGATCTGGGGATCGAAGGAGCACAGCTTCTTACAAAGTCGGTCGCTCCGGGCGAGCTTGGAACTATAAGTTTTGTGGCAAAAGTCTCGGATACCGAGGATCTTGAGAGGAAATCATTGCTTCTTCGTCCTATGATAAACGGAAATCATCTTCTTTCCCGTCCGGTTTATGTTTATTACACGGTTATTGAAAATGAAAGCTTGAAAAATCTTCAGGCTTTGCAGGAAAAATGGGCTGCGCAGCCCGCGCCTGCCCCTTCGACTTCAGCCGCGCCTTCTACTTTGCCCGACACGGCGGCTTCTGAAGAGGAAGGCGACGTAAGAGTCAGAATAAGTTTTTCCGGAGATCCGCAGATTACTGCAAAAGGATCGTTCGAAATTTATAACGGCACTACTCTTCTTGGAATTTTAAACGCCGGCGAACTGGCGAAGGTCACCGTATCAAACGGGAAATATTCGATAAAAACTCCGAAAACAACATACTCGGCTTCAAATCCGGTGAGATTTGTCCCGAGAGCTTCCGCTATTCTCAGAATCGATAATTATGAAAATCGTCCGGCATGGGACACATCACTGAATGATAATGAATACCGCGGAATTCTCGAGGTCCGCGAAGTTGACGGCGAACTTGCGGTGATAAACGAACTTCCGCTTGAGGATTATCTGAAAGGCCTTGGTGAAGTCCCGAATTACGAGGCGATGGAAAAAATAAAATCAATCATGGTCGCGGCAAGAACATACGCAAAATACTATATGGATATTGATGAAAAATTTCCGGGAAAACCCTACGACCTGAACGATGATCCGAATGTCTGCCAGAAATATATCGGTTACGGATTTGAAAAAAGAGCACCAAACATAGTTTCAGCGGTCACTGGAACGGAAGGCCAGGTTGTGACTTACAACGGAGAAATAGTGAAAACCCCTTACTTCAGCCAGAGCGACGGTACAAAAACTCGTAGTGCGCTCGACGTCTGGAATTGGGACGCGCCGTATCTCGTAAGCGTTAGTGATTCATATTGCAACGGCGACAAATTTCTCGGACACGGAGTGGGCTTAAGCGGATGCGGCGCAAAAGGAATGGCCGAAAAAGGATACGGCTACGTCGATATATTAAAACATTATTACACCGGTGTGGAAATTGCCGATTTGTACTAGGTTCGCAAAACAAAAATAAAAACAAAAATGGATTTCAAACCCCTGCCATCAGAAGTGATAGAAAATAAATGCGAAGGATTCAGAAAAAGAATCCTGCGTGTCCGCGCGAAACTCTCGTCGGCCGCCGGAAATCACGATGAAAAAATCCTCCGCCGGACCTGTCTTAAAATGGGCGAATATCTCACATCTTCCAGCTCATCCACAAAAGACGAAATTGACGATCTGATTACAGATCTTCATCGCTCCACACTTTCATTGCAGAAAAGAAAATCCCGCCTCAGAAATCATAGGCGAAAAAACTGAAGCTCTGCGGGATTTTCAGTCCTGCTTTTTTCCGTCCATCAGCCATTTTCCACACCTGCTTTTTTCTTGTTCCCCTGGAGAATTTTCAGTCCCGTTTTTTTCCGTCCTCCAGCCATTTTCTGCGCCTACTTTTCCTCTTCTTTCTGCGGAATTTTCAGCTTGACGGGAATTTTGGTTTTTGGGAAATTTTCTTTTGTTTTTCTTCTGGCCGCCTTCTCCGGTTTTTTTGAATTTCTTTTCGAATTTTTCTTTTTTCTCTCGAATCCGCCCAGCCCATCACTCTAGAAAGCCTCGCAAGTCCGTACTTCCAAACCGCCTTCTTGAAAATGTTGCAAAATCGCATTTGTCAGCCATTTTTGTCTTGTTTTGTTTTTGGAATTTGAGAAAATAAAAACAGGAAGTTTCTATGACGCAAAATAGTATTTCCTAAAAAACACCGATATGACCGATCCCAAAATTCTCCATCAAAAATTCGTCCGCCTCGGAAAAATGCGACACAAGCTGAAAAACGAACT
>JBDRNZ010000036.1:0-43666 GCA_043810515.1 Candidatus Peregrinibacteria bacterium | reverse complement strand
AAAGACCTCCTCGCCCACCCCCTTTACTTAACCCTTCGTTTTAAGTACTATTATCGCCGTCCTTAAACGAACAAAATGAATTTATTCAAAAGATTTCTTCCGCATAAAGAGGTTAGCGCATACAAAAAATTCGCGTTCTGGGTTCTCACGAGTTTTATAGGATTATTTCTTCTGGGAATTATTGTGGCGGCATCAGCTATAGCGGTACTATCAATCGGCCTGCCCGACGTTACAAATCTGGAAAGCCTTTCCGCAGCACAGTCCACGGAAATTTTTGACAGAGACGGAAATCTTCTTTACACAATCCACGGCGAGGAAAATCGCGAGCAGGTGCCATATGATGACATTTCGCCATATTTGACAAACGCGACTGTCGCGATCGAGGATGACACTTTTTGGGAACACGGAGGTTTCGACATATTTGCCATTGCAAAAGCGATGCTGCATGAAATTTTTGGAATAGGAACACCGCGCGGAGGTTCAACCATCACCCAGCAATACGTAAAAAACACCTTTCTGTCCTCGGAAAGATCATACATAAGAAAAGCAAAAGAGCTTATCCTTGCAATCCGGCTCGAGCGCGTCTACGACAAGCAAAAAATCCTCGAACTTTACCTGAACAGAATCCCTTACGGAAACAATGCTTATGGCTGCCAGAAAGCCGCGGAAATATATTTCGGGAAAAAAGCAAAAGATCTGACTCTGGCGGAAAGCGCTGTGCTGTCTTCATTGCCGCAGGGGCCGAGCCGTTACAATCCGTACGGTGACAACAAGTATTCCCATTTACTGAAAGAGTTCACCCAGGACGAGCTTTACTATCGAAAAATAGAGGGAGAAGCCGACCTTAACACCGACGAATACGTGCGCGGACTTCTCGGACAGTATGTAGAACTCGGAATCGACCAAAAAATATACATTCAGGGAAGAGCCGATCTGGTTTTAAAAAGAATGTTTGAATTGGGAACGATAACGGCGGACGAAAGGCAGGAAGCCCTGAACGGACTGCAGGCCATAGAATTCAACAATTATAGAGAATCCATTTCGTCTCCTCATTTCGTTCTCTACATAAAACAAATTCTGGAGGACAAGTACGGAAAAGACGTTGTCGAACAGGGAGGACTCAAGGTTTACACAACCATTGATCCCGATATTCAGGACAAGGCCGAAGAAGTCGCCGCGGAATATGGAGAAAAAAATGAGACAAGATTCGGCGCAAACAATGTCGCCATAATGACAATCAACTCCAAAACGGGAGAAATTCTCGCAATGGTCGGATCGCGTGATTATTTCAACGAAGAAATAGATGGAAACGTAAACGTCGCTCTCAGACCGCGACAGCCCGGCTCCTCATTCAAGCCGATTGTCTACGCCCAGGCTTTTTATAACGGATACGCGCCCGGAAACATAATCTATGACATTCCCACGAAAATAGGAAGTGACAGACCTCAGAACTACGACGGAAAATGGCTTGGACAGCTCTCCATAAGACGCGCGCTTGGCCAGTCCAGAAACATCCCCGCGATAAAAGCATACTTCCTTGCCGGAGAACAGGATCCGATTATAGAACTGGCCACTAAAATGGGAATAACCACGCTTGACCCGGCACACAGCTACGGATATCCGCTTGCTCTAGGAGCCGGCGAAGTTCCCCTGGTTGAGATGATTACAGCCTACGGAACATTCGCAAATAACGGGAAAAAACCGGAACTCACGGGTATTCTCAAAGTTGAAAATGCAAACGGAGACATTTTGGAAGAATGGAGGCAAAAAGATTTTGAAGAAGTGCTGGATCCGCAGATTGCGTACCTCATAAACAATATCCTTTCGGATCAGGAAAATGCCGTCGGACCAAGATTATTCATAAACGGCAAAGTCAACGCGGCAAAAACCGGAACATCCACAAAAGAAAACAAAAAAGAATCCGGATCTTCAGCCGTAAGACCAAGCGACGCATGGACAATAGGCTACACTCCGACGATAGTCACGGGCGTATGGGTTGGAAACACAGACGGATCAGGACTTGGATACAGCGCAAACGGATACGACGCGGCCTCTCCGATATACAACGCCGTTATGAGCGAAGCTCTGAAAAATCTCCCCGCGGAACCATTCCCGGAACCCGAAGGAATCCGCCATGTAAAAGTCTCAAAAGCTTCGGGACTTCTACCCGGAGCAGGCACGCCTTCGTCAATGGTTACCACGGAAATTTTCCCAAGCTTCTCGGTTCCAACGGAAACGGAAAATTTATTTTTCAAAGTTAAAATAGACAAAGTATCCGGATTTCTGGCAACGGAATACACTCCGGAAGACGCCGTTGAAGAGGTAACGTTCCAAAATTATCAGCCGGTAGCGGACATGCTAAATTGGGCCGCGGAAATAAAATCATATTATCAGGGCCAGAGTGGCCAGGAAGGCGAGATTAGAATAGGTATGCCGCCGACAGAATACGACGACGTTCACACCGCAAGAACCGCCGAGCGCGCACCATCAATAACAATCACATCCCCGATATCCGGAAACAGCCTGCCTCAGGGCAACTTTATGGTAAACGTGAATATCACCGCCCAAAACGGAGTTGAAAAAGTTGAGTTTTTTCTCGATGACACAAAAGAATATTTCACGACATCCGAGCCATACGCAGGATATCTCAATATCTCCAGATTTCTGGAAGAAGGCTCCGAGCACCTTGTCGTGGCAAAAATAATAGACAGTCTCGGCTACAGCGCACAGTCCGCGGTCGAAATCAAAGTCGGCACAACGTCCGGCGCACCCGCGCCTTCACCCGCGCCTTCACCCACGCCCGCACCCACGCCCGCGCCTTCACCGGAACCAGAGCTGGCCCTCCCGTAACAGAACAATTAAGCCTCTCGGCACCATTCGCCCCCTTTTCAACAAGGCCTTTTCGTGTTATAATAACACAAACAAATACAAATGATATATCCAAAAGAAAAACTGGAGCAGCTGCGCCACAGATGGGCAACCACAAAAGGAAAAAAGCTTATAAAAACCATCAAAACATCGCGGTGCTACCTAAGCCCGGTACTTTTCAGGGGAAAGGTAAAAAATTTCCCATTTATAAATGATCCGGAAGTGGAAGACGGTATTGATCTCCGCGGAATACCAGTGTCCGGCTACGACTTCAGAGTTCCGATAAAAGAGGACGACGGCGATTTTACGGAAGAAATCGCAATACTTTCAAATATACACCTTGAAGGCGCGACCCTTAAGCACTGCAACTTTGAGGAGGGAAAAATCCACAACTGCTTTTTTGAAGACGCGGATCTAAGTCACGCAGGATTTAAAAATGCCACTCTGAACACATGCAATTTCCAGCAAGCTGATTGTTTGGGAATGGATGTAAATTCCACAAAACTCATCGATTGTAATTTTAGCGATGCCAACATAAAAGACATGACAACCGCCATGACAATCCTGGACCAGAAGACGACTTTCGGACGGGAATTAAAATCGGAAAAAGAAAGGAATTATCATTTCGCATCTATAGAATACAAACAGATAAAGGAAATGTACAAAAATTCCTCGCTTCATGACTTCGCCGACCGATGCCATTGCAAGGAAATGGCGGCAAAAAGAAAAATTTCAAAAAGAACAAACCCGATGAGATGGCTGAATTACATCTTCGGTGACGTGCTTTGCAAATACGGAACTTCGTACCTCAGAGTTCTTCTCGCGTCAACAATAATAATGGTGACATGTGCGGCCTTTTATACGAAATACGACAGTCTGCTTTACTACAGCCAGAAAATCGAAAGTCTCTCATTTGCAGATTCGTTGTACTTCAGTATCGTTACGTTTACGACACTCGGCTACGGCGATTATCACGCGACAAACGCAATGAGATTCGTGGCCGCCACAGAGAGCTTCGTGGGCGCGGCGCTCATGGCGTTGTTTACGGTTATTATTGCCAGAACCATAATTAGGGATTAAAAATAAGGCATGAAGCCGCGAATTAAAAAGACACTTCATCGCCTTGAGAAATCATCCAGTGAATTTTGGAATATTTCCCCGCAGACGGGTTTTTTCATAAATCTCATTATCCGCGACCGCAAATACAAAACCATCCTGGAAATCGGAACTTCAAACGGATATTCCGGAATCTGGATAACGGAAGCGCTTGGCGCCACAAAAGGCCGCCTGTATACAATGGAATCAAACGAAAAGCGTTGCCTTCTCGCAAAGAAAAATTTTCTAGCATCCGGTCTTTCGGATTTTATAACACAGATTTTCGGACACGCGCCGGAAGACCTTCCGGCTTCTCCGAAAAAATTCGACATGATTTTCCTGGACGCCACAAAATACGAACACATGGATTATTTCAAAGCGGTCAAAAGCCGTATCGCGAAAGGAGGAATGATCATAACCGACAACATCATCTCGCACAAAAACGAGCTGAAAGATTATATAAAAATCATAAATAGCGACCACAGCTTCCGCTCGATAAAATTAAATATCGGCTCCGGCTTAATGCTTAGTCTGAAAGAAACTCGGCAACTGCCCTCATAGCCTTCCCGCGGTGGCTGATTTTATTTTTCTCGCTTTCAGACATAGCCGCATAAACTTCATTACAACCTTCGGGCAAAAAACACGAACTCAAAGGCAGTCCGGGAATAATGGGAGCTTCAAGTCTTTCGGTAATTTTCCCCCACGTCTCGCCTTCAAAAAATTCAAAAACACCATCGCCCTTAAGACACGCGCAGCAAACAAATTTCGCCGTCCTCAAAGACTCATCCCTCATTCTTTTCATAAAAAATTCTATCCATTCCTGATCAGAGGCGTTCTCCCCCGCCCCCCATCTGCGCGTTGTTACTCCGAGCTCTCCGGCCAACGCGTCCACCACGATTCCGCTGTCCTCCGCCATAGTCAGCATTCCGGTTTTCTCGGCAAAAAACAAAGCTTTCTTTTCCGCGTTCTCCCGAAAACTCACCCCGTCCTCCGCCAGGCCAAAATTATCAACCCCCAGGTCACGCAGAAAAATCGGCTTCACAGAAATACCGGCCATCGCTTCCGTTATTTCCAGAAACTTCCCCGGATTGTAAGTTGCTATCAGCAGTTCTTTCATATTTTTTTATTCTCCACTCATCAACCTTTCTAACAAACTTATACTCAAGAAGCCAGTCGGAAATTTTAACCTCGGCCTCGACAACCCCATCTTCGACTTTGTTCAGACTAAGACTTTCAACCGCAAAGTGTCCGCAAAGTCTGTCGCTGATTCCGCTGTTGATACTTCTCATTTCACTGTCGCTGAAATCACCATTGAAAGACACCTCGATACTGCATCGATTCTGGTAGCCTCTTTCTATTTTAGATTGAAAATGCAAAAGCGATAGAACCACAATCACCGCGACAACCACTATCGCCAGCGCAGGAATAAGCGCAAAAGCCGCTTTCCACCTGTCCATAAAATCATAAACCCTTTCGCGTCTTTTATATTTCTCCGTCAGCTTCGCGCTCTTCACGGCTTCCTCCTCCCTCATTTCCCTCACCGCCTCAACAAATATCTTGGCGGGATCTTTTGAGCCGGTAGGCGCATCTTTTGGCTTTGGTTTTTCGAATTTTTCAGGCTGCTCCTCAACAATCGTAGCGTTTATGGCAAAATCTTTTTTCTCGATTCTGTTTGTAAGATCTACCTTCAGGCTTAATTTGAATACAGCTGGAATTTCGATCTTTTCCATTTCACGCATCTTCTCAAGCCCACCGCTTAGTTCACCAAAATACACACCCTGTCTATCCTTACTCTCGCCGAAAAGCAGAAAATGCGCGCGTTTTAAAACCCTGTAAATTTTCGATCCGATAGTTCCCTCCTCAATTCCCAAGACCACAGTCACGTCCCCATCCGTAACTTCTTCAAAAAATTTAAGCCTGAGAATTTCCCTTTCCTCCATGGAAAGTTTGGAAATCATTTTGTCGGCCTTTTGAATAAAATCGTCCGTCGCTGATCCCTTTTCCCCTTTCTTTTCTTCTTTTTTTTCTTCAATGGAAATCAGCCCCTGCTTCTGCGGAAAACTGGATTTACTTATAGATTCCCACACGCGCGGACGCGCAAGGCCGTAAAGCCACACGACATAGCCGATATCCATGGGCGTATTTTGAATCTGCCCAAGCGCGTCAAGAAAAGTCAGTCGCACTATTCTTTCAACGTCCTGTCTCTCATAAACCCTTCTCGCGACATACCGGTAAAGGTCGTCGAAATTCGCATCAAACAGAAGCAGAAACTGGCCGGGCTTTCCGGCCTTCATATCCTCAATACATTGCCTTTCAACATGCAGATCCATAAAACATTTGAATAATGTAGAGGCCTTATTAACACAAAACCTTGCAATATGTCAATCTCTTGCATATAATGCCCCCTTCTTTAACCCGAAAAAAATCGAAACCGGTAATGGACACCTAGACAAAAATACCGAGTTTGGGCTGGAACTGGAGACAGCGATCGAGCTCGGCGACACCTATGTATTTTCACAATACGGACAAGGTCCGATTCTGGACGTCCTCTTGTCTTGCGACCTGCCGGAAGCCCTGAAAAAAACACTCCTTGAAAAATTTCTCAAGAAACTGCTACTGCGAGCCGTCAGACACAAAAGGCTCACAGTCCCAAGCTTTGTTTCGGAACAAACCAGCATACGACAGGAGGAAATAGAAACAGAGGCAGATAGAATAGGTATACAACCGCAGCAAACAGAATGTCCACTCATAAAAAGTGACTTTCGCACAAGCGACCTGATAACGATACTTTTAAATTTATTTGACGAAGAAAGACAAAAACAATGGCACAATAATCCAAGAAGAATTTATAAAACCTTTCTCGCGGCAATAAAAACCACGAGAGAATACGTATACAGGGACGGAACAAGTGAAGAAATTCCAATGCTTCAGGCTATATTGAAAGAAAATAGGCTGGAAGTTAACCATCGCCACGGACTCGCGACCGAATTTATCGTAACGCTAAACAATGCAGACCGTTTTGAACAAGCCATGCCGGAACAGGCCAGTACGCTGGATTACAACATTATTCAAGACATGGCCGACTCGCTTGGACTAAAAACCCTGGCATACGACGGAACCCTCCCCTCGGGTACAGACGAATACACCGCGATCCAAAATCTTATAAGAACAATTGAAAAACTCATGGGAATAGACAATAGTCAAAACCCGCCGCAGACCACTCAACCCCCCGCCACAGCTGACAGAGCGGGCCTTTCGAAAACAGCTCAAAGATTATCCATAGAAGCCCTCCGGATAAACGAAGCAATTCTTGCAGGCAAAACAAGTATAACTATAAACGGCAAACAGGTAAGCGTAGAAAATGCCATCGAGTTCTCCCAGGGCCTGGGCGAGAGCGAAAGAGATGGCCTTATGAGAGCGTATATAGCTTTCCACAACGTCGTCACGACCAGCCCTCCGGAGGCCGTCCCTGCAATGTATTCGATATCCCCCATCTCCAGCCTCGGCCGTCATATTGGAAGGCTGATAGGGAGAGATGTCATAACTGTAGACCGAGATGAAATCGAGCACCTCCTAAACATATCAAGATCGCTGGGAAATATATCGTCCACTCACATGATCACCGTTCTGCTCCTTGACGTGGTAGCTGAAGAACTTGAAAGCAGGCTGAATCAATGCCAGGACGACGACATCGCAGAAAGAGGCACAACGGAATGCATAACCAGACTCGCAAGAAGATGCGCCAGACAAACAAGCGTGGACAAGCTTAGAGAACAGTTAAATTGGGCAGACATGACCCTGCCAACCGATGAACAAAAATGTCAAGCCGACGAGATAATAAAACAAATTATCGACACATTAACGGCCGAATTTATTCGTCCCGCCCAGAAAGAAGCCACTCAACAGACACCCCTCGCCACCACGGGCGCAACAAGAAGAAACGTCCTTGCCGCGGCAGCTCTCGGCGTCATAACAGGCGCAGTCACAGGTTATTATCTCCAGGGAAGAAAAAACCCTCCGGTTCCCTACACTCCCGCAAGGTCGACCGACATCAAGGTAACTGCAACAGTTCACATAGCGCCACCTGGTCCGGACACTACGACAGACATAGCAAGTGACACGGCACGCGACATAGCGACAGAAATACAAACCAACCTTGAAGCGCCCGACATCGCGTCACCGCCCGACATCACAGCGCCAACGCCCGACCTCACCCCCGAAGTGGCCCCGGAATCCCCGCCGGTCGTTCCGGTCATTATTTACAAGTCCACATTCGGAAGAAAACTGACGCTGGTGGATTTCAAAAAAACCACAACGGCACTCGAAAACGAAGGATGGAAAGTCACGCCAAAACCAATCTACGAAATTATCATCCAGAGAAACTCCGACGGGAAAAAAGCAGTTATAAAGACCTGGCCCCTCGACCAGTTCAAAAACCAGCCTCTCGGCGAATTCCGCATCGAGGCAGAGTGGATCGCCGAATAAACTGGCGAAACTCCCGCCTTTTTGTTATCCTGACAAGCAGAAATAATTTTTACATATAATCTAACCCTCGTCCCCATGGAAATCTCTGTTTTCATCGCGAAATTCTTCGCGCTACTCTTCGTCGCAATCGGTCTCGGTATGCTGATCGACCGGGTCTACTACCACAAAATGACCAAGACCATCGTAAAGGCCCCTGCGACAATCTATTTGGGCGGCCTGCTTGCTCTCCTCATTGGTTTTATCTTGGTTGAAAGTCACAATGTCTGGATAAAAGACTGGTCCGTTATAATAACAGTTCTCGGCTGGCTAGCATTGGTAAAAGGAGTCCTGCTGCTGCTCCTTCCAAGACCGATGATGTCTCTCGCGAGCCGTTTGGTAAAAGGCAAAAACGCACCATTGGTTTACGGCATAATCCTGCTTGTCCTCGGACTTGTCGTGGGATATTTCGGATTCATCGCCTAAAAAGCCCTGATTTTTTTGGTGGAGATGCCGGGACTCGAACCCGGGTCCAGAGATGAGAGCTAAAGACGTCTACAGTCGTAGCTTTTTCTAAAATTTTCGTCATACCGCATAAAGAAGAAGCAAAAAACTTAGGCACGCTTAGTTTCTAGGTTTTCATGCCTCAAGCCGAAACGGTTCTTGAGACCTTAACCTGCTAAATGACGCCCGTAAAGCTCAGCAGATATCGGCAATACGGACGATGTCCGAAATAATCAGACAATTAAGCTAGTACAGGAACCAGCGCAGGAGAAAATTCTCTTGCAGCAAGTCTTGCAGCCAACTTATTTAAAGATGTTTTAGCATCTGTTTTTCACTGACGGATTTAAGGCCTGCCTGGCGGCAGACCGACAGGGGAGACAGTGAAATCCCCTGACTGCGGCCAAATAACTCTAAGCCATCCTGTCGAAACCTTTACATCCCCACATTGTCAAAGAACCGGAAAAGCTAGATTATTATAAATACATTCTTTGCTTTAGTCAACGCCGCCGCCGGCAAATCCGGCGGCGGCTTCATCCTCATCTTTTCATTCTCAAACGCAAATCTTTAATAATCTCTTCCGCCGTTCTACTATCCCCCAGCTCATTCTGAAAATCCGCTGACCTGAAATTTCCACCAACTCCGGGCCTCGGCGCCAGGTCGCGTATGTTAATGAGCGATTCCAGCCTTTTAAGCACCTCCGGCGTTTCCCTGCTTGTTATTACGATCTTTGTTTCCGGAAGAGCCAGCCTCAGAAGTGCATGATAAAAAACATACGTTTCGTCATCCACGGGACTAGGTGTCACAAAATCATAACCGGCAACAGGCTGATGGCGTGGAATAGAAACGCTGCATGGAAAATTTCCATGCAGTTTCTTTATTTCATACGCATGCGCAATCAACGACAGGATATCAAGATCATGTCCGCCCTTCTTATCGTTAATCCCCAGAAGCACGCCCAGTCCTACTTCGTCAAATCCTGCACGCAATGCGTTATTCTGAGCATTAGCACGATTGTCAAAATCGGCCTTTGGCCCCCTCGTGTGGAGTGCGGCATAAACATCCCCGTCGTAGGTTTCCTGAAAAATTCGATACTGCAAAGGCAGCCCCGTGTCATTCGCAGCAACAATTCTTCCAAAATTTTCAGAGGTCATCGGTGCAACATTAAAAGTGATACGCTGCAATGGCTCTCCACAAGCCCTATTAACGTCCCCTGCAACGTTCAATGCTAGGATGCAGTTATCAACCGACCCCTGATTCTCTCCGGCAAGAATACAGAATTCTTCAGGAGAATGTTTTAAAACCGCTTCAAAATCCCTATACATCTCGTCTTCGGAAAGAGTGCTCCTCGCATGATCTATACGCGTACTGTGTCCACAATATGCACAATCGTTAACACACTTGTCAGAAATATAACTGATCCCATACAGATCAATTTTTCCTCCATGCCGCCTCTCGTTAAATTCAGCCGCCACGCGCAAAATCTCATCAAAATATAAATCTTTACCGTCAAGTAATTCCTCAACCGCCTCAAGTTTCCCTTCTTCGTCGCAATCCTCTAAAAGCAAAGACAGGGGCCTCCGTCCCAATTCCGCGAAACACTTTCTCTTTAACAAGTCCGTCTGGGTAGCAATGTCCTCGTGATATTCGCCCCCTTCAAACGGACTTTCCGTCACGTCTTCATTCTGAAAAAACACATCGGCAACGCCAAGAAATCCAACAAGCCGCTCATCCGCCACGCGCAAAGGAATAAACCTATCTCTTTCGAACCTGCTAACGTTTGAAGATCCATCCGTCGGATAAACGTTCGAACCGCGAAGGTCTACGGTAAGCATATCGAGTTTGCCGACTTCGAAAGCTCCGATAATTTTGCCTAATAAATTTTTCATCATCGGCCCGAAATTCGGCGCCCTGCCATGAAAATCAACAATATCTCTGCCGAGATACGAATTCCTCCCCTCTTTGTCCTTTGGCGTCTTTTCAAAAACGGAAATATCAAGAGCGTACATAAATTTACCATCCCTCTTTAAAACCGCAGCTAGATCCTGTTTTAGATAGCATGATAAATAATGAAAAGCATCGGCGCCTACAGCCGCTTGAACCTCGCATGACAAAACTTTTCCGTCGCCACTGATCCGTACAAAGTCTCTGCCTGGAATAATAATTTCCATAGATCCATCTCCGCCACCGCGCACCTCCATTCCTACAGCTTCGATATGGGACAAAATCCCACGCAAAATCATCATAGAGTCTTCACCGGAATAAAAGTCGGCAAACTGTGCAATTTGATACGAATCCATATTTTCACCAAGCAGTTCCGCTAATTTCGCCTCAAAAACTTCCTGCCCAGCGAGATTAAACAGCGGCCTCTGCGTTTCCGGACAAAATTCTCCGTTTCCGTCAAGCACAGAGTTAAGGTTATCATACAGCCCACTCAGCCTTTCCTGCACATCATGTCTGCCTCCACTCACGTCAAGATACAGAGCTTTGGCTGATTTTAAATTCTCTGTATTTTCAGGCATGGTCGATAAATTAGTTTTCATAATAAAATTATTTAAAAATTAAAAAAAGCGCCGTTTGGGCGCTGTATAGTCAACAAAAAATTCAAGCTTTTCTACACGCGCCAGAATAATTTACCAAACCAAAACATAAAAGAATTTTCTGCCAAAAACAGATTGTCATCCTGAAGACTTTTCCCCAGTTTGTACGAACTATCAAACATATAACGGTATAATTTCACCGCACACGTTATCAGTTTTTTAAATTTTGTCAACCTCCTACCCCCCCTCGTGCTTCGCCTTTTTCCCAAGCGCCGCAACATCGGCCATCAGACCGTCAAACCATTTTTCCCCAAGATCGGTCATGTTTATTTTCAAACGCGACCCGCTTATCACCCATCGCGGATTGTGCTCGAGCAGACTTATGATGTTCGCAGGCTTAACACGTTTAGACATTTGTAAAACTATCTCCTTATCCTTGCTCATTGGCACGGTTTCGGCTTTCACGTTCACGATTCCGGCTTTTTTCGCAAGCATTTTGAGTTCGATAATCTTAAACAGATTCGAAACCTCGCTCGGCATTTTTCCGTAATCCTCAACCAGCTCGTCCTCTATTTCCTTGAGATATTCCCTCGTATCCGCCGACGAAAGTTTCTGGTATGCGTTAATTTTTTCTTTCGAATCAACGATATAGCTGTCCGGAATATACGCCGGTACCGGCAGCTCGACTGAAACCTCCTCGATTTCCTCCTCTCCTTCAAGAATACGACCGGCCTTGAGGTCTTCAACAGCCCTGTTCAGCATCCTCATAAAATGCGACACACCCACAACGTTTATAACCCCGTGCTGATTCGCGCCAAGTATGTCTCCGGCACCGCGGATCTCAAGGTCCTTCATCGCAATCTGAAAACCGCTTCCCAGTTCCGAAGCCTCGACTATCGCACGAAGTCTCTTTTTCGCGTCCAGTTTCAACCGCTGGCCGTGATACAGAAAATACGCATACGCCTGCGCCTTTCCGCGCCCGACTCGTCCGCGCAGCTGATAAAGCTGAGACAGTCCGAATTTCTCCGCGTTATTCACAATCAACGTATTTGCATTTGAAAGATCAATTCCGTTTTCAATAATTGTCGAGCTCACAAGAACGTCAAATTTTCCTTCCTTAAAGGCCATAACCCTTTCCTCCAGGTCACCGCTTCCAAGCTTGCCATGAGCCACCGCAAACCGCGCCTCGGGCACAAGACTTCTGAGCCTGTCCGCAAAACCGTCAATAGTCTGCACACGATTATGAAGAAAATAAATCTGCCCGCCGCGCTTCACCTCCCTCAAAATCGCCTCGCGCACAAGACTCGGCGAATATTTTCTCACTTCCGTGATAATCGGCAGACGGCCAAAGGGCGGGGTCGTGATTGTCGTAATATCGCGAAGTTTGTTGAGACAGATATTCAGCGTCCTCGGTATCGGAGTCGCGGTCAGAGTCAAGACGTCAACTTCTTTTCTTATTTCCTTAAGTTTCTCCTTTTGCTTCACCCCAAATCTCTGCTCCTCATCAATCACAAGAAGACCAATATCCTTAAATTCTATATCCGGCTGCAGAAGTCTGTGCGTCCCAATCACTATGTCGATTTCGCCTTTTTTAAGTTTTTCGAGAATTTCTTTTTGTTGCTTCGCCGTACGGAACCTGCTTAACATTTCGACGCGCACATGAAACTGATCCATTCTTTTTCTGAATGATTTATAATGCTGATCCGCGAGAATTGTTATCGGTGAAATAAGTGCAACCTGTTTTCCGCTTTGCACAGCCTTAAAGGCGGCCCTCATCGCAACCTCCGTTTTCCCAAATCCGACATCCCCGCACACAAGTCTATCCATCGGCTCAGCCGTTTCCATATCTGATTTTACATCATTTATTGATTTTATCTGGCCAGGCGTTTCCTCATAAATAAAAGTGTCCTCGAATTTTTTCTGAAGATCATTGTCGGGCTTAAATTTAAAGCCTTTCGCCGCCCTTCTCTCCGCGTAAAGTTTCAGAAGTTCTTTGGCAATTTTCTGGGTTTCTTTTTTAACTTTACTGGTTATGGTATTCCACTCCGCGCTTCCGAGCCTCGTAAGTTTTGGCATAAGCTCCTCGGAACCGATATATTTATTCACCTTATCGGCCTGGTCAATGGGAACAAAAAGTTTGTCATTTTCCGCATACCCAAGCGCAAGATACTCTTTCGTGACACCGTCTATCGTCTTCTGGTCAAGTCCGAGAAATTTGGCAATTCCATGATCGGTGTGAACAACAAAGTCGCCCTGTTTAAGGCTCGTGAGAAAGTCATCAAAAACCGTTCGGCTGCTCACTTTTCGCTTTTCCTCGCGAACGGGAGAAATATCAATATCGGAAATCAGAAGAAGCCTTTCTTGCGGAGACTGAAAAGACTGCGGAAAAACGTCATCTTTATTGGTTTCGATAATAAACACGGATGATTTTTTGAATTTTTCCGCGTCAAGGCCCTCGGTAAAAGGCACGGCCTGGTCGGCAAGTAGAGCCCGTATGTCGTGAAGGTTTTTTGTAAAAAATAACGTTTTCCAGCCAAGGCTTATTTTATCGCGAAGATCGTTCGCAAAATCATAAGCGGTCCTGTATTTGAGAACAGAAAGGAAATGCAGGTGCAGGTGGTTCGTCTCGTCATCGTTAAAGGGCGAAAAAGAAACACTAAACCCTTTATTTGAGGCGTCCTCCATAAAGTCATTCCAGACGTCATAATATTCATCAACAACATCAATTTCGTCATCTACGACAAGACCGTTCTCTCCAAAAAAATCAACCACATCGGCGGTCACGGAATCGTATTCAACCGGAAAAATAGACACAGACTTAACCTCCCTCAAAACATCCGCGCAGTTCCCGGCGTCCAATACGCTTATTTTTTCCGCCTTATCAAAACCTATTTCAATCCGCACCGGCTCCTCAAGGTTAACCGGATAAATAAAAATACTATCGCCCCTGCGGAAATATTCGCCCTTTTTCAAAATCACCTCGTCCGTGGGCTCATACCCCATGGAAACCAAATCCTCTATAAACTTAACCGCGTCAAGCTCCGCGCCAACCTTCGGCGTATTTTTCCCTCCACTTATAACGGAAATATCCGGAAAGTCCTGTAGTAAAGACAAAAAATTCACAACAAAAACGGCGCGCTTGTTTGTAAAAATCCTGGAGACGAATTCGACGGTCTCTATATCACGCACGCGCTCAAACTCGCTGGACGTGGAAAACGTGAGCTTTTCCTCTTCCTCCCTTTTGTTATACAAAAAAACCGGCCTGTCGCTCCACATCGAAACCGCTTTTTTCACGGCGTTCTGCTCACTTTTATTATTAACTACCCACAAAACGTTCCCAAGATCATCACCTTCGTTGCGAAAAATCGAGGCAAGAAGCATTGCTTTTGAAGAACTGTTTCCGGTTCCTGAAAAACTTATATTCTTGGTTTTATGAAAAAGCGCGGTAGCACCGGAAAGCTGCTCTTTGGGTAAAAAAGACACAATATTTTTCATAAGCTCGTTCTACGGATCTAAACTTTTAAAGGCATTATTATATAAACATAATCGTCTCTACTGGCTGGCCGTATACATGCCGGGGAAGCTTGGTCGTTAACAAAAAACATAATTTTATCATCACTTATGTAAGTCAAAACGTCCAGAAGGTACTGGGCGTTTAGGGATATTTTATTATTATCCCCTTTTACTTTCGCGATAACCTCAGCCTTCTCTTCGCCAACCTTTGTTTCCTCGGAAGAAATAGTCATCTTTCCGTCATTTGTAATACTTATCTTTACGCTATTGTTATTTTCCCTCGCGAAAAGACTTACACGTTTAAGCGTAAGTGTTAAATCCTCGACCGAAACCTCGCATTCTGTTTTTTTATCATGAGGAATAATTTTTTCATAATCAGGAAACTTCCCTTCAATGAGGCGTGAAATAAGCTCAACACCGTCAACACTGAAAAGAATCTGGTTTTTTGAAATATTAACCTTTACCTCTTTATCGTCAGATTTTCCGAGAATCTTTCCAAGCTCCATCATAGTTCTGGCAGGAACTATACACGAAACGTCCTCGCTAGGCATTTTAGAGGTTTTTAAGGATCTCTCGGCAAGTCTGTAGCTGTCCGTGGTAGCAACTTTTAATCCACCGGAATTTGATTTTATATAAACTCCGGACAAAACAGGCCTTGTTGTGTTGAGAGAAGCGGCAAAAACGGTTTCAGTGACCGCCCTGTAAAAATCCTCAACTTTAAGCGAAAACTCCTGTCCCTTTTCAACCTTTGGAATAAGCGGAAACTCGTCGGAGCTTATACATTTTATTTTAGTATGCGAATTTGAAGAGTTTATAGAAAGGTTAACTCCCTCGGAAATACTAAGCTCGACTTTTTCATCAACAAGAAGTGAAATGTAATTTGTAATTAATTTTGCCGGAACAGTTATGGCCCCCTCGCTTCTCACGTCTGCGTCGATAGAACAACTTATCGCGATCTCAAGGTTTGTGGATGAAAAATAAAGCTTCTTCCCTTCCGCCTTGAGTAAAATATTATTTAAAACGGGCAGAGTGTTATTCGGGCTTATGGCTTTATTTACGATATTTAAAGCGTAATCCAGGTTTTTTTGTGAACAAAAAAGCTTCATAGCGCTATTATAAAGATTATTTTCCCCAAAACAACACAATTTTAACTTTTAAACATAACTAAAATACAAAAAGTAATATATAAATATTAAATTTAAAGATAGTAGTAGAAGAATGTTTACTTCCTATGGGTATATGATATTATTGAAATCCAATAAAACAGCATAAGAAAGGAAAAATATAAAAATTAAAATTAAGTTATAAAACAAACTTGAAAAATAAAAGAGCATAAAATGTTCAAAAAAAGTGTAAAATCTAACAGTATTTAAAGAAATATGAGTTCAATAATAATAAATTTAGCGATTGCGGCGACCTCGGTTGGGGCCGGAGTTTTGGGGACGGTTTTTATATTTCGAAATAAAAATTTCATAAACGTTGAAAAAACTCGCGCGGAGGCGGACGAAATGATACGAAAAAGTAAGGAGGAGGCTGAAAATATTTTAAAAGAAATGCGGGTCCAGGCGGGAAATATAAAAGAGCGAACGGCGGAGGAAACGGCAAAAAAAGAAGAGAGAATAAAGAAGATGAAAGCGTCGCTTCTTCATAAAGAAGACGCGCTTAAAAAAAGAGAGGAAAAAATTCAGGAAACGAGGCTTAGAGAGGCTTCATATAGAGAAGAATTACAAAGCCGGCAAAACGCGATATCCACCTCGAAAAAGAAAATGATAGATCAACTTTCAGCGCTCACCGCACAGCCGGTCTCGGAACTAAAAAGCCAGATAATAGAAGAATACAAAAGAATGTCGCTTGAGGACAACGCAAAACGCATGGCGGACACCGAGGACATGTTAAAAGAAAACGCGCACAAAATAGCGGAAAAAATTCTCATAAACACGATGCAGCGTCTGTGCTCCCCGACATCGGTGGAAACGAGATCGGTTCTTATAAAAGTTCCAAAAGACCAGATAAAAGGCAAAATAGTCGGGAAAGACGCGACAAATATTGCGGAATTTGAAAGCCTGCTCGACGTAGCGGTTGTTTTCAACGATCTGCCGAACACGATAAGCCTCTCCGGATACAATCTTGTGACGAGAAGAATAGCCGAAAAAGCGATAGAAAAACTTATAAGAAAAAGAGGAGGAATAACCCCCGAAATAGTTAGACTAACGGTTGACGACGCGAAAAAAGAAACGTCGGAAGAACTTTATGAAATAGGAAAAAAGGCGCTTGAAAAAATGGGAATTGAAACAAAAGACAGGGAGCTCACGAGAACTGTCGGAAGGCTTAAATTCAGAACAAGTTATGGCCAGAATATTATGAAACATTCAATGGAGGTGGCGTGGCTCGCGTCAATGCTTGGAAGCGAAATAGGGCTTGATGCCGAGATTTGCAAGGAGGCGGGATTTTTACACGACCTGGGAAAAGCAATAGACCAGGATCCGGACGTAAAAGACGCGCACGATCAGCTTACGAAAGAGCTAATGACAAAATACGGATTTTCTGAGGAAAAGATTCATGCGGCCTGGGCGCATCACGACGCCGAGCCGCAAAAAACAGCCGAAGCTTTGATCGTTAAGGCGGCGGACTCAATTTCAGGGGGACGCCCGGGAGCGAGGCAGGATTCGATAGAAAGATACATAGAGCGTATTCAGGCGATAGACTCAACGGTAAATTCGTTCGAAGGGGTTAAGAAATCCTTTACGATGTCAGCGGGAAGAGAGGTGAGGGTTTTTGTGGATCCGGAAAAAGTCGCGGACGGCAGTATGGCCGGAATGGCGAAAGATATTGCGCAAAAGGTTGAGGAAAACGTCGTGTTCCCCGGAAAAATAAAAATAAAAGTGATAAGAAGAACCAAAAATATGGAAATAGCAAAATAATAAATATTCATGGGAAAGGATAAAAAAAGAAAAATAAGAATGATAGAAAAGTTGCTCATGGGCGCGGTAATAGGCGGTGCGATAGGATCCGTGGTTGGTGCGACAATTGCTCCAAAAAAAGGGAAAGAAACCCGAGCCGGAATTTTCAAAACAATAAAAGTCCTCCTGGGAAGAAAAAAAGAAAAAAAGATTCCAAACGAACATGAATAAAGTAAAAAAATTTCTTATCTCCGCGGCAATAGGGGGAGCCATAGGAATTATAATGGCTGCAGGGCTTTTTGTTTTCAAACTTTCGATTCACGGAAAGTTTCCGCCGACGACAATTGTTTCGGGAGTCGACATGTCATACAAAACGCGGGACGAAGCTTTGCGGATTTTGAACGAACGAAAAGAAAGTTATCTGGACACGCCGCTGGAAATAACAATAAATCAGGTAACGATGCAGATAACCCCGCGTGAACTCGGAGTTGAGATTTTAACCGACGAAACGCTCAATATGATAAATCTCATGAGCACGCAAAAAACCTCAATTTTTGACTGGATTGCGTTTTCGGTAAAAATGCCGAGAGTTATAAACGCTCTGGTAAAAACCGACCCCGACACGTTAATGGTATCAATAAAGGAAAAATTCGGTCTCAACGACGTTTATCCCGTATCCGCCGGCTTTTATTTTGAAAACGGCAGCTTAAAAATAAAAGAAGGAAAAGCCGGCCTGGAAATAAACCGGACCGAATTCGAAAACCTACTGACCGCTTCCGCCCAGGCCCTTTCACCGGAAAGAATATATCTTCCATTAAGAACCGCCCAGCCTGCCATGACGGGAGAAGCCCTCGAAAAATACAGACCGCAGATAGAGGAATCACTCAAACACGAATTTGTGCTTATAGACCCGATATACAGCGACGACTGGAATGAAAAACTAATCAACCACCTCGACTGGGTGGAATTCGTGCCGGACGAAGAGCAGGCCAGTGTGGCAATAAAAATAAACACTGACCGTCTTAATGAATACATCGACGCGGAAATTTCAAGATGGCTCGATGTCGCGCCGGAGCCGATGAATATTTACACGGACGAAAACGGACAAGTTGTAATAGAGGGAAGAGGGGTCACGGGACTTGAGGTTCAGAGGGAAAAACTGAAAGAGGAAATAGAGCTCGCGGTCAAAAACAAAGTAAAAGACGTTCCGATTCCGGTAAAAGAAATCAAACCGGAAGTGACGATCTCCGCGGACCTGCAGGAAAAAGGGATAAAAGAACTGATCGGGGTCGGACACACTTCATATTACAATTCCCCGTCAAACAGGGTTCACAACATCAAAACAGGATCCTCAAAATTTAACGGCAACCTTATCGCGCCGGACGAGATTTTTTCTTTCAACACAAGCCTCGGGAGGGTCGACGGCGCAACCGGATATAAAATGGAGCTTGTAATAAAACCCGAAGGAACAATCCCGGAATACGGCGGAGGCCTCTGCCAGGTTTCCACGACAATGTACAGAGCTGCGCTTTTCAGCGGGCTGCCGATTGTTGAAAGAAATCAGCATTCCTACGCGGTTTCTTATTATTCACAGATTCTGGGACACGGACTTGACGCTACGATTTATCTAGGCGGCGCGGACCTGAAATTCAAAAACGACACCGGCCACTACATTCTCATTCAGACATACACAAAAGACGATTACGAACTTTACATTTCTTTTTATGGAACCGCGGACGGCAGATCCATGGAAATGGAAGGGCCCTACCTTTCAAATTATCACAATCCCGGAACAACGGTTTATATAAACACGCCGGACCTTCCACCCGGAACGCAAAAACAGGTGGAGCGTTCTCACACGGGCTTTGACGCATTATGGTACAGATATCTTACGACCGCGGACGGAGAGACAAAGATAGAAACAATAAAAACCTCGTACAGAGCCATCCCGGCCAAAATTCTGGTTGGAGTAGAATCTCTTCCCGAACAGCCTCAGCCGCAAGAGCCTGCTGCGCCGGAAGCGTCCTTTTAGGCCTCGGCAATAAGTTTTTTGATCGCTTTTAGGCATTTTTTTGCATCGGCATTATCGGGGTCAATTTCAATAATCCGCGCCGCGACCTTTTCTGATTCCTCGTAATTTTTAAGTTCAACCTGGACATCCGCGATAAAAAGCATGTAATCGATATTTTCGGAATCCGCATCCAGGGCTTTGTTCATTGCGATGAGGGAATTGTTAAGCTGTCCGAGAGAACGATAGACCTGAGCAAGGCTGACAAATCTCTGCGGCCTGGATGGATCAAGCTTTATAGCTTTCTGATAAGCGTCCCGCGCCTCCTCAAAAAGTCCCTGCTGATAAAGCGCGAGCCCGAGGTGGCTGTAATGAACGGCGTCACCGGTCAGTTTGCCGAGATTTTTAAAAAGCGCGGCCGCCGCGCCATGCATTTGTTTTTGCATATATAAAATTGCGAGCTTTTGCAGGGTATCGACGTGAAATTCGTCGAGGGCAAGAGCCTGCACAAAATATTTTATAGCCCTGTCCTCACTGCCGCTCTTGAGAGCGGACTCCCCTTTTTTATACAATTCTTCGGTCTGCGCAATTGTTTTTTTTGAAAGTCCGGACGGTTTTGAACCGTTCATTTCGCTAACCTCATTTTTCCTGAAAATCACTTTATTTTTCCCCGCCGTAAATTTTGCATACGCCACGGCACGCCACGCAAAAACTCCCGCAAGGGCGGCCAGACTAAAAAATATAACAAGATATGTCCACATGACTCAGGTTTTAAATATCCAAATCGCTAAGGCTAAAAACGGCAATCTCATCGCCTTTGAAAAGAATCCTTAATTTCTGGTTGAGAATATCAACCGCGATAACCCTACCTTCCTTATCCGGCGCGGAAACCTTCTTTTTAAGCCGCACAATTTTGCCTATAGCCGGAAGCGGCTCTTTCAGTTCGCGATAGGATTCGACTTCATATTTCAGACAGCACAAAAGCTTGCCGCACGCTCCGGAAAGCTTCGAACTGCCTTTGCTTTCGAGCCCCTGATCCCTGACCATTTCCATATTTATACTTTCCAGTTTTGAAAGAAATGTGTTACAGCAGAGCCTCCTGCCGCACCTGCCGTAGCCGCCAACGAGTTTCGCTTTGTCCCGCGGCCCGATCTGCCTTAAATGAATTTGTTTTTTTAATTTCGCGGCCAGCTCTTTCACGAGATCACGGAAATCGACGCGTTCGTCCGCCGTAAACATAAAATAAATTTTAGTGCCGTCAAAAGAATAGGCGGCCTTAAAAACATACATCGTGATGTCGAGTTTCTTCACGATCTTTTTGCACGTGGCGAGAACGTCCTCGGCTTGTTCGACGTGACTTTCCAGCCGCTGGACGTCGTTTGGAGTGGCGATCCGGAGAACTCTCGAATCAAATAAAACATTATCGAGATCCGCGGTTTCTTTTTTTACATAGCGCACCACGCCATATTCCTCCTTACCTTCCGCATCCTTAAAAATAACCGCGTTTCCCTCCTTCACTCCCGCCTTTTCGCTGAAAGGAATCTCCACGATACTGGATGAATAGCTGCAGTCTATACCGGTTACGTTTGTTGCCATATTTAAAGTGAAATCATTAAATTTTCCAAAACCAGCCTGGTATTTATATTTTTCTTTAGAAGCATACCAGCCTCTTCAATTTTTAAAAGCACATTTAAGTATTTTTCTTTTTCGCCACCTCCCTTGTCAGCTCCGCCGCTCTCAAGCAGCTTGCTCCTCAAAACATGCGTCAGAATATTAAGAAAAGTCTCTATTTTAAGACCTTCCTCCGTAAAACTTTCAACATAAGAAAAACGGTCAACGATATTTCTATGATCCAGAAAATTCTGCACATCATGATATATCCTCAAATAATCCGCCAGAGAGTCCGGATTTTCCATCAGATGAATTGCTTTTCCGGTTTTTCCGAGGGCCATCAGGCTCACCTGCCTGATAACGGCCTCCTCGCTTTCTGGATAGAGCTCGTGCAGTTTGTTTTCGAGATAAGCCGCCGAAACCGTCCTGAATTTTATAACCCGCGTTCTGGAAATCACGGTCGGCAGGATCTCGCGCAGATTGTTTGTGGTAAGCAGAAAAATAGTTCTCGGCGTTGGCTCTTCAAGAATTTTCAGAAAACTGTTCGCGGCCTCCTTCGTCATCCTTTCTATGCTCTGAATAAGAAAAATTTTATATCGCGACTGGCCGGTCATTGAGGCTCTGTCAATAATTTTGCGTATATCCTCGATTTTCACCGAGTCTTTTCCCTTTAGGCAGACGGTATCGACGTGAGCTCCCTGCTGCACCTGTATGCATGTTTTGCATTTGTGGCAAAAATCATTTTCGCACTGGAGAATTCCGGCCATTTTCCTCGCTACGGTGTGCTTGCCGACGCTGTTCGGACCCGCCAGAAGATAGGCGTGGGCCAGATTTCCGGAAGCTATATCTCTCTCGATCTGCTCAAGCTGTTTTTCATGCCCGATTATCGACCAGTTATATTTCATGTTTTTTGAATATTACGGCTTCCCTTCGCCTGCCAGGCTTTTTCCTGCCGGACAAGAAGACTTGGTGCCTCTTCGGGATTTCGCATTATTTTTTTAACGAATATTTCGAGTCTCACGTTATTTTGCGAACCCTTCACAAGTATAACATCATTCTTTTTTATTTTGCTTTTGAAGAATTCGGCAGCCTCATCGGCGGATTTAAACGAATGAACGTTTTCCTTTTTCATGCCGTTTTCCTCGGCTTTACCGGCGATAAGCTTCGCGTCCGCTCCGATAGTCAGAAGAACATCGGCGCAATCCGGAACTATTTCTCCGATCATTTCATGAAGAACCCGGCTTTTTTTCCCGAGTTCATTCATATTCCCAAGCACGGCCACTTTATGCCTGTCCTCACCGACAACTTTTAAAATATTAAGCGCGGCCTTCAAAGCCTCCGGCGACGAATTATACGAACTGTCCAGAATCACCGCGTCATTCATGCCGGAAATCACATTCATTCTTCCGGGCGGCAGACTGAAACGCGAAATTGCCGCAATGGCGGAAGGCATATCAATACCCATAATTTCCGCGCAGACCAGCGCCGGAATCAAAACGTAAACCTGGTGTTCGCCCAGCACTTTCGACCTCACTTCAACGCTTTCGTCTTTGCGTCGCAGAACAAAATCTATTCCATCTATCGACTGCGAAATTTCCTCCGCCCTATAATCCGCATCCTCGTTTTTTCCAAAAGTCATCGTGCCCTTTTTTCCTCTCAGCCTTGCCAGATTTGAAAGATAAGGATTGTCCGTGTTGAGAATGGCAATGCCACCTTCCTTAAGCGCATCGACCATCTTTCGTTTTTCCTCAAAAATCTGATCCATATTTTCAAACTGTCCCTCCGCCATATGAACCGGCGCAATACTTGTCATTACCGAAATATCCGGCTTCACGACGGACAGTAGAAAATCCATATCGCGCGGCTTGTCCACGCCCAATTCCAGCAGCATCACATCGCTGTGATCGCGAAAAAAACAATTATAAAAACCTTTGATCAAAAGCACCGACCACTTTGCCAGCGAGCTGTAGCCGCTTTCTATATCCAGAACACTTAACATCACTCCAAATTCCGAATTCATGCTCTTTTCGCTTCTTTTAACTTTAAATTTCGAATTAAGAATCGTAAAGATGGCGTCTTTCGTACTTGTTTTTCCGACAGAACCGGTGACAGCAATCACCGTCCCCTTGTATCTGCGCATTCGCGCCCTCGCCATAATTTTTAGCAGAAACAGAACGAATTTTTTGAGAATTTCCTTCATTTTGCCCTTTTATATGCCGCCCGAGTCTATCACAAAAACTTTTTTTTTGGAACTTGAACACCGTTCATATAAAATGCAGTTACAAAACGCTAACAATCAAACCTATGAATTCCACAAAATCACATCCGCTTCTGACAGGTATTCTCCTGACTGGCCTGATATTTTCATTTTCGGCCTGTACGAAGACCGAAACGACCCCTTCCACCGACACTTTAAACCAACCAACCATGCAGACAACCCCGCAAAAAGGTGACGACATCGCCATAATGACGACAAATTTCGGCACGATAAAAATTCTCCTCTACGCTGACCTCGCTCCCGAAA
The DNA here is from genome assembly GCA_043810515.1 of Candidatus Peregrinibacteria bacterium. Classification (GTDB taxonomy): domain Bacteria; phylum Patescibacteriota; class Gracilibacteria; order UBA1369; family LOWO2-01-FULL-3; genus WJKQ01. The sequence continues at coordinate 19,645 of JBDRNZ010000036.1, read as the reverse complement.
CCGTAAAAAATTTCAAATCCCTCACTTCCGCCGGCAAATACGACAACACAATTTTCCACAGAGTTATAAAAGATTTCATGATTCAGGGTGGCGATTTTGAGAAAGGAAACGGCACGGGCGGCTACAGCTACAAAGGCCCGGGCACGTACCTCCAGGATGAATTTGGCAAAGGCCTGACGCATATTTACGGAGCCGTCTCAATGGCAAATGCCGGCCCGAACACAGGAGGAAGCCAGTTTTTCATTGTCCAAAGTGCTGCAGGCACCGACTGGCTAAACGGCAAACACGCGATTTTCGGATATGTTTACGACGGAATGGATATCATTGAAAAAATCGCGGCCACAGAAACCGATTCAAACGACCGCCCTCTCGAAAGCGTCACCATCGAAAAGGTGGAAATCTCAACTTTCCAATGAAACAGGCAGTATTAAAAATCACAGGCCGCGTACAGGGTGTTTTCTTTCGCTCCAGCGCGCGGGAAGAAGCTGTCGCACTCAATCTCACCGGTCACGCGCGAAACATGCCTGACGGCACTGTGGAGGTTCTCGTGCAGGGCGCGGAGGAAGACATCAAAAAATTCATCGACTGGTGCAAAGAAGGGTCTCCCTCTGCCGAAGTCGCAAACGTCGAAATCGACTGGCAGCCCATTTCCGGCTCCTCCCAAAACCTTCAGGATTTCTCGACCTTTTAATTCCAGATTTTCCCGCACAACCCTGCCATTTTCGCCAGCCTTCCCGCCCGCTGTGCCGTCACGGGTATTAACAAAGTTGAAAATCATGGTCTGGCTCTACAGAACTCCGCCTTTCCTCCCACCTATATTTTTCCCGCAAAAGTAAAAAAGTAAAAATTTTGGAAATTTTTACAAATCAAAAAAAGGAACACCTCTCCCCAAACTCGCGCCAGTCACAATTTTTACTTCGCCATTTCCACAAGCGCCTTGAAGGCTTCCGGCTCGCTTACCGCCAGCTCCGCCATCATTTTTCGGTTTACGGAAACGTCTTTTTTGGTCAGCCCGTCAATAAACCTGCTGTAATTTACGCCATGAGCTCTGCACGCCGCGTTTATGCGCAAAATCCAAAGTTGTCTGAAGGTGCGCTTTTTTGTTCTTCTGTGTGCGTAGCTGTGCATACCGGCCTTCGCAACGGCGTTTTTTGCCGCTCTGAAGTTTGTGCTTCGCAGGCCTCTGTAACCTTTGGCAGCCTTTACAGCTTTTCGGTGCCTACGGTGGGTAGTTTTACCACTTTTTACTCTGGTCATTGTATTTTTAAGTTAAAGTTTTTTTGCTTCTGGAACGTTTCGCCGTTTTTAAAACCATTTTTCCCGGCATAAGTCTCCTCAGCGCCAGCACGCGCGTTTTATCGATAGGCATGCCGGACATATAAGACTTTTTCTGCCGTCTTGATTTGTTTGAAAGTAAATGGTTTTTGCAGGATTTTTTAACGGCCGCGGTTCCGCTTTTTCTGATTTTGACGCGCTTTTTTAACCCGCTGTGTGTTTTTTGCTTCATTTTTTACTTGGGTGTTAATATCATAAGTAATGTGTTTCCCTGGCCCTTTGGAGGCGTATCCATTGTGCATATATCCGCCAGAGGCTCGTAAAACTTCATCAGTTTTTCTCTCGCCAGGTCTTTATACATAGCCTCTCTGCCTCTAAAAATCAATGAAACTTTTACTGCATTTCTCGCCTCCAGAAATTTTCTCGCCTGTTTGCACTTTACCTCCATATCGTGTTCTCCGGTTTTAAATCCCATTCGCACGCCCTTTACCTCGGTCTTCTTCTGCATTTTTTTGTGCTTCGTCTCGATTTTTTTCTGGTGGTACTGATATTTTCCATAATCCATTATCTTGCAGACCGGCGGGCTTGAATTCGGAGAGACTTCACACAGATCCAACTCTTTTTCTCTTGCTAAACTCAAAGCCTTTTCGGAAGTAGTAATTCCTAGCTGCTCACCTTCCGGCCCTATGAGGCGCACGGTTGGAGTCTTGATTCTGTCATTTACTCGTAACTTCTTTGCTATAAATTTGAATTAAGAATAAAACGGCCAAACTTCCGCCACTCAGCCTATGGATATTAGGAAAAGCTAGACAAAAAGTCAAGCTTGACAACCCGATAAGTATAAACAAAAATCACTACCGTGAAAAACATTGTAATACTGGGCTCAACCGGTTCGCTTGGCCGCCAGGCAATAGAAGTGTTAAAAAAATATAAAAAAGATTTTAAAATAATCGGTCTTTCCGCATACAAAAACGAAAAACTTCTTCGCCTTCAGGCGAAAACCCTACGCGTTCCGCCAAAAAACCTCGTCCTCTCCTCGCGCGATCCCGCCTCCCGTCTTGTCAGTCTCGCAAAACTAAAAGACGCTGACATAATAATAAATGTTCTTTCCGGAATTTCAGGAATCGCACCAGCCCTTGCCGCATTAAAAGCCGGAAAAACACTTCTTCTCGGCAACAAGGAGGCCGCCGTCGCACAGGGCCTCGCCCTCACAAAATTCGCAAAAAATCTCATTCCGCTCGATTCCGAACACAACGCCGTTTTCGAAATTCTCAAATATTTTCCGAAAAAAACTGTCAAAAGCATCACTCTTCCCTGCTCCGGCGGCCCTTTTCTCGGAAAAACTCCCGCCTTCCTGAAAAACATCACAGTTTCACAGACCCTTTCTCACCCGAAATGGAAAATGGGCAAAAAAATCTCCGTCGAATCCGCCACGCTCATAAACAAGGGCTTTGAAATAATAGAAGCTCATTATCTTTTCAATCTGCCAGTTTCAAAAATAAAAGTAAAAATCCACCCGCAGTGCCTTATCCACGCGATTGTGGAATTCGGGGACGGCTCTTCCTACGCCTACGTTTCAAAACCCGACATGCGCGAACACATCGAAAACGCGCTTCTCCGCGCCATAAGCACCACGCCCCGAACCCGTTCCAAAATCCGCCCTTTCATTCCCGAAAAATTCAAATTTTCCGATCCCGACCACGCCGCATTCCCCGGAATCCGCCTAGTTCTGAAAGCCTTCAGATCCTCCAAAAAAAACCTGAAACCGTTCCTCAAAAAAGAGGAAAAAGTCATAAACGACTTTCTCGCAGGCAAAATCGCCTTTCCGGAAATTTTCACGCGGCTGAAATAAACTTTAAAATTCGAATTTATGTATCATTACACCGGCGTGACTTCGTCGGTCAGGTCGATCACTTCCTCCCCCGCGGGATCTTTCGCTCCGTCGACAATCTCCGGCTGTTTTTCCAGAGCACTTTCAACCGCGCGGCATATAGCAGCCTTAAGATCCTCAGTGGAAAACGGCTTTGCCACAAAACCGTCCACGACGCCAGCGTCAATAAGACCAGCCATGCTTTTCCCTTCGGGAGTTTTTGGGTTTTTGTAGGAAGGATTGCCCGACATCAAAACAATGGGGATATCAAATGGCAACTGGCAGCCAGAGTCACTATCGGGCGGAAATCGCAAAAATTCTGCGAGCTTTGTTCCCTTCATGCCGGGCGGCATTTCGATATCGGAAAGAACAAGCGTAACTTTTTGAGCCAGTCCCCTTTTTAGTGCGTCAATCGCCTCTTGCGCGGACGAGACATAATTAATTCCAAAATCGCGAAGACATAACCCCAGCTGTTGTCTTACGGCAGTTCTAAGCATCGCGTCATCGTCAACGAGAAGAACGACGTTACATTCGGGATTTGCATCATAAAGACTTCTCAGCATTTCATTCGGATCCTGGGCTGGTCTAGCAGGCTCATTCGTCATACAATAATGATGTTTAATCTATATTCAGGAGTTGAATTCTAACACTTTCTTAGGAAACGTCAATAGCTTATCTTGCCCGGGCCATAAATACGTGCCAAAATATAATCATGAACCACGCAATTATCCTGGCCGCCGGTCAGGGAAAAAGAATGAAGTCGCGCGAAGACAAGATGCTTCTGCCTGCGGGCGGACATCCGCTTATATATTATTCACTGATGGCTTTTAACGATAATCCTGAAATAGACTCTGTCGTTGTTGTTGCGAATAAATCGAACAAAAAACAGATAGAAAACGCGGTCAGGACCTACCTTTTTCCGAAAGTAAAAAAAGTGATAACGGGCGGCACCGCGCGCCAGGATTCGGTTGAAAAAGGCCTTGAACAACTTGAAAAATTCGCCAAACCCGCCGACATAATTCTCGTGCATAATGGCGCAAACCCGCTTGTCACGCCCTCGGAAATTTCAGAATGCATCGCAAAAACAACGGAAACGGGCGCGTGCATAACCGGCCACTATGTAACCTCGACGATAAAAGAAGTCGACGGCAGCCATATTATCAAAACCCACGACAGAAAACGGCTTTTTGCAGCGGAAACTCCGCAGGCGGCCTCTTTCAGGATAATGAAAAAAGCGATCAAGGAAGTCAAAAAACTTTCTCTTTCAGTCACTGACGAAGCAATGATGTTTGAGGCGATAGACCAGAAAACCGCGTATATTTCCTCCGGAGAAAATAATTTCAAAATCACTGCGCCCGCGGATTACGAAAGGCTCAGGATGATACTTGGCGATCTGCCTGAGGATTTTCGTGTTGGAATAGGACAGGACAGCCACATGTTTGAGGAAAAAAAGAAAGGATTGGTTCTCGGCGGCGTTAAAATTTCTGATGAATTGAAACTTAAGGCAAATTCGGACGGCGACGTTATACTTCATGCCGTTTTTAACGCGATTTCACAGGCTGTTGGAGAATATTCTCTCGGCTTTTACGCCGATCCGCTATGCGAAAAAGGAGTAAAGGACAGCAAGAAATATCTCAGCATTGCAATAAAAAATGCGAGAAAAAAAGGCTTCCAGGTCCACAGTCTTGGTGTGATGATTGAAGCGGCCAGGCCAAAAATCGACCCGCTCATAGCTCCGCTGAAAAAAAGTCTTTCAAATCTACTCACGCTTTCTCCCTCAAGAATAGGGATTACCGCATCAACCGGTAACGGCACCTCCGTCTTCGGAGAAGGTTTGGGTATTCAATGTTTAGCAATAGTTTCACTAAAAAACACTTCCCCACGCGTCAAGAAATTTCCAAAAAACCGAAAATCATGAAAATCTTCGCGCCGGCAAAGCTGAATATCTGTCTAGACATCCTACGTCGTACGCCTTCCGGATTTCACGAAATCCGCACTGTTTTTGTAGAGTCGTGCGACCTGAAAGACGAACTCGAAATCATTGAAACCGATCTTCCCGACAAGGTGTCAATACCTCACCCCCTCGCACTCAAGGCGCTGAAACTTATCAAAACCGAATACTCAATAAAAAGCCACGTCCGTATCACAATAAAACAAAACATCCCATTTTCATCCGGCCTCGGTGGCGCATCCTCGGACGCCGCGGCCATTCTCAAAGGATTAAATAAACTTTGGAAATTAAACCTTTCCGCCTCCGACCTGCTCGCCCTCGCCCGCAATCTCGGCAGCGACGTGCCCTTTTTCATAACCGGCGGCACGGCACTCGGTGCACATTTCGGCGAAGAGCTCACGCCACTCCCCGCCATAACATGCGTAAAATTCAAAATTCTGCCACGCTCATCGTGGCCGTCTCTACCAAAAAACATTAATCCCGACAAAAAAACCGCACAGATGTACGCCTCTCTCGACCTCAAGGCCTGCGGCAAAAACGCGAAAAAAACCGACCTTCTCATAAAAGCCATAAAATCCGCTGACCGCGAAACCATCCTAAATTCCATTCACAACGACTTCGAAACTCTCATCCCCGTGCCTAAAAACACCCACCTTTCCGGCTCGGGCCCGGCTGTTTTTTCGGCAAACTAAAACTCCGACCTTCCCTCCATAGCCCGGCTTAACGTGACTTCGTCGGCATATTCCAGATCTCCGCCCACCGGCAGACCACGTGCGATTCGCGTGATTTTAACTCCGGAATCTCTGAGGTGTTTTTGAATGTAAAGAGCGGTCGCCTCGCCCTCAAGGCTTGGATTTGTGGCAAGAATAACTTCGGTGATTCCGCCGTTTTTGACTCTTTTGAATAAATCGTTCATTTTAAGCTGTTCCGGCCCGACCCTGTCTATCGGCGAAAGAGCGCCGTGAAGAACATGATAAACTCCTTTAAAATCACCGGATTTTTCAAGCGCGACAACATCAAGCACATCCTCCACCACACAGATAGTGCTTTTGTCGCGCCCTTCATTCCCGCAGATCGCGCACGGATTATCTTCCGCGATATTCCAGCATTCCTCGCAAAAAACCACATTTTCTTTCAGGCCCAGCACGGCATCGCCCAGCGGCTTCAGGCTGCTTCCGGGCGATCTCAAAAGATGCATTGCCAGCCTTTGCGCCGATTTCGGCCCTATTCCCGGCAGTTTCGCAAATTCTTCAATCAGATTTCTTACGGATTTTGGCAAAAAATTAGTCATATCATCCGCAATTTTATGGTCGAGCCCTTTACAAAACAAGGATTCTGTATAAAACTTCTTGACAGAACTCGCAAATCCATGTAAAAATTGCAACCTTTTGTTTTTTATTATTACTAAACTTTCATAATCATGGCAGATCTGGAAACCGTTAGACCCGAAGATTCGGAACCCGTTGGTAGAGATGAAGCGGATACGCAAACTCCGGAAACGGAAACCCCGTCCCTGAGAGAATTATTGGCGGAACGTGAGGGAATCGCTGCGGGAATAAAGAGAACAGCTGACGTTTCTGCAGAAACCGGAGTAATAACATCATTAAGCCTATCCCAACTTAGAGGGGATGAAAATTCCGACGAAACTGACGAGACAGATCAGCACACAATCGCAAAACTTGCAGACGTATTATCAGGCCAATTGACTAAAATAATAAACAGAAAAATACCAAATCATGGTGCTGTGTTGCTGCGGGCGATAATAAATAAATTAAAAGACTTTGAAAACGCCGGAACACCGTCAAGAGACCAAAGATTTAAGAGATTAAGGGCACCAAGTCTCGCACAGCTAAAGGTGGAATATATACGTGCAAAACAGGCCCTTTCAATGTGCCGGCACGCTAACTTACCTGAGGCTTCATTTGCACAGTGGCAGACAAACGCAATGGCCAAAATAGCAGAGGAAGAACAGGAAGACGCAGGCCGAAATTTACTTAGGGCATTGTTTCAAAGTGAAAAACCCTTCAGAAGTTTGACCGAAGAAGAAATAGCCACAGCAATTGTTGCTGTTGAAGAAGAAACAGGCCAAATAATAGATAAAAGGGCTCTCAGATTGGTCATTTTATCAAGAGAGGAATTAAAACGAGAAAGCCTCAACAGAGGTGAGCCCCTCCAGCTCGCAAAACTGAGAGCGGAACTCCTCGAGGAGCTTGACTTGCCGTCCGACGAAGTAATTAAGATTAAATAATTTCTACTAACTATACATAAAATGCCAGCATCACGACCGGATTTCCTCAGAGTAATTGACGGAGGACTGTCAAAAAAGGTTGATAACGGAGTTGATGACGGAGTCGACGAAGGCGTCAGACCCGACGAAACTCCCGAATCTATTGCCAGATCTGCCGAAGGAGCAGAAAGCAGGGAGGGTATAGATTGGGAAAGTCCTAATGTACCCAGACCGATGGAATCTCCACTCTCTATTGCTGGCGTCACGGCAGCCGCCAGAGGACTGGTAGGCAAAACCACTGAGGGCGACGGCGACGATGACGGTCCCGAAATTTCACCAGAGAGAAAAGCTAGACTTTACGACCGCCTTAGGCAAGACTCGCGCAAAAGGATTCATGCGGGGATGCACGTAGTGTCCTCCGCTGATCAACCGTCAGCATCTCCAAACCCAGAAGGCGCAGACGATGACCAATCCCATTTAGCGGGACTAAAGAAACTATTCGCAGAGGCGGTATATGGAGCCTTAGGGATCCCCAATCCTGACGCCCCCGGTTCCAAGGAAGACGACATCTAAGCTCTGCACATTTTTATAAACCACCGGTGAATTTCGCCGTTGTCCGTAAGTTCCGGATGAAAAGTAGTCGCGAACAAATTGTTTTCAATTACCGCAACAGTCTCGCCTTCGTATTCCGCAAGCACACGCACGCCGCTGCCAACCTTTGAAATTTTCGGCGCCCTTATAAAAACCGCCGGGATTTTTTTCCGCCCGCCCGCCTCTCCAAAATCAAATAAAATCTCTGTTTCAAAACTATCCGCCTGGCTGCCATAAGCGTTTCTTTCAACCGTGATATCCATAAGCCCCAGAGTCTTTACGCCGCCGCCGGTGCCGCCATCGCCCTCGATATTTTTAGCCAGCAAAATCGCGCCCGCGCATGTTCCCCAAATCGGCCGCCCAGCTTCTGCCATTTTCAAAATTTCAGTTCTCAGTCCGAATCTTTCAATAAGTTTTCCGATAGTCGTACTTTCCCCTCCCGGAATAATCAGTCCGGCAACACCCGTCAGATCTTCCGGTTTTTTGATAAGAATACACTCCGCGCCCGCTTCCCGCACAGCGTCAAAATGCTCCGCCACCGATCCCTGAATTCCCAAAATTCCTATATTCATATTTACTCACGATTTAGCCGCCGCATCTTGCCTACCAGCCTCTCTCGGCGTATTTCTGCTCAAGCCCCTCCATTTCGAGCCCTTCCATTGCGTTGCCGAGACCTTCGGAACATTTTGCCAGAACCGCGGGATCGTCAAAATGCGCCGTCGCCTCAACGATAGCTTTTGCCCGCGACGCCGGATCTGAAGATTTAAAAATTCCGCTTCCCACAAAAATTCCGTCGCAACCAAGCTGCATCATCATGCTTGCGTCCGCCGGAGTCGCTATTCCGCCAGCCGCAAAATTCACAACCGGCAGACGCCGAAGGCGTCCTACTTCGCGAACCAATTCAAGCGGTACTCGCTCATCTTTCGCATATTTCTTCATTGCCGCTATATTCATCTTTGCCACTTCCGCGATTTCCTCATTCATCAACCTCATATGACCGACCGCCTCGACCACATTGCCCGTTCCGGCCTCGCCTTTTGTGCGAATCATAGCCGCGCCCTCATTTATGCGCCGCAAGGCCTCGCCGAGATTTCTCGCGCCGCACACAAAAGGAATTTTAAATTTTGATTTGTCTATGTGATACCTCGCGTCCGCCGGAGTCAGCACCTCGCTTTCGTCAATGTAATCAACACCCAGACTTTCCAGAATCTGTGCCTCCGCGAAATGTCCGATTCTCACTTTCGCCATCACCGGAATCGTCACTGTGGCCATTATTTCACGAATCATTTTCGGATCGCTCATGCGTGCGACCCCTCCGTCCCTGCGGATATCCGCCGGAACGCGCTCAAGCGCCATCACTGCCACCGCACCCGCCGCCTCGGCTACAGCAGCCTGCGCGGCGTTCACAACGTCCATAATAACGCCGCCCTTCAGCATCTGCGCGAGCCCTTTTTTCAGCCTCGGTGTGTTTTTCTGGATTTTCATAAATAAAACGACAACAAAAATAGCGACAGCATTCTATACATAAAAATCGCTTATTTCAACTCGCTTTCCCCTTGGAACGATTTATCTGCGAATGGTTTTTCTGTATTTTCCACGCGCTCCGTCCATGGCCTGCGAAGCATCCGCCAGTTCTATCCCGACCGGCCGCATGGTTTCGGATTTAACCTTATCCTCGATTATCTGAAATTCCATAGCTGATCCGTTAAGAATAGAAGCCAGATAAACAACATCCATATTCGACATTCTGACGCATCCACCGGAGGCTTGTGACCCTAGATGATTTTCTCTGTTTGTTCCGTGAAAATATCTTCCGGCGCTTTCGACTATTTCACCGCGTCGCTGAATCGGAATAAGGCCCGTAGTCATAGACGCGAGAACAGGATGCTTTTTGTATTTTTCAACACTTCCTTGGAACTGACTTATCCTGTTGCCTGCGTATTTTTGCGCGTATGTTCCCTGATGGGAGCCAAAATAATTTAAAGCCCGCAGTCCCGTGCCGCTTGCGGTGTATGTTCCGGAAGGGGTTTCTGTCTCCGCTCCGGGTCTGCCGGTCGAAACCAGAAAAGATAGCACACGCTTATTTGCGGTATCTATAACATATAAAGACTGGCTCCTGAGGATGTCACCTCCCTTTTTTGGCAGAATCGCAAAAAACCGCTGGCCGTAATATCCATATGTTTTTGCGGTGGCCATTACGTCGTCAATGACCCGTTTATCCTGCACTTCAAATGCCGTTGCGCGGCTTCGCTTCATCGTTTCGGCCGATTTTGGCGGCTCCTCCGGATTATAGTTATGCAAAAATCTTAAGTATGCGTTCATTGTACCGATATAATCTTTAGGAAGAGGTCTGTCGGGATTTTCCTCCAACTTTTTTAATCTGCTCGTAAGTCGCGGAGTTATTGTTGGGGCGTTCTCGTTGCTGAACCAGGATTTTCTGAAAGTGATATAGCCGTCCAGTCCATCCTTTTCACCTTCGGCAACTCTTACCTTCAGCCAGACTTCATCGCCTTTTTGCTGAATGCCCTCAACCTTCAAAACGGTCCCGAAATACAAAGAGGTTATTTTTTCACCTCTCGGCGCGGTTCTCAGTTTGACGGCCCTGTCAAAAACAGTAAGAAGACCATGGCCTTTTGTATAACATTCGGAAATACCGGACTCCTTAAGCATCCTCTCCAGTTTTTGTTTTTGCTCCACGCCGATTCTGTCCATCGGCGATCCTATTGAAACCGGCGGATGACTGTATGGCTCTGGCTTATAATCACCTTTCATTTCTTCAACAAGAGAATGAAGTGCGCCATAATCTTTAAAAGTACTCGCCCACTGGTCTGGCATGGAAAACAAGCGGGCGCCATAGGAAAAAACTCCCTTGCCTCTTTCCATCTCGGGCTTAGTAAATACGAAACTAATGCCCCTGCCGGTTTTTTCCCTATGCCACTTTTGCATTTCCTGGAAAAGAGGCCCTTTTACGAAGGCCAGTTTTCCGGAACGTATCTTTTGAAGTTCCGTTTCAATGTCTCCGGTAAATTTAATTTTTTCGTCACGGATCAGTTTTGCAACAACCCGCCTAAAAGTGTCCACCACATGGGTTTCCAGCATTTTCTTTTTCCCGGCTTCGTTAAGAAGAGAATCAACTTCCCCCGTTTCGACATCGGACTTGACGCCAGCGCTACCCGCCAGATTAATTGCCCAGTTCTGAAAAACCGCCCTGTATATAGCTTCCGGCGAACGATTGTAACTTGTGGCAACCATCAGGGTCAGATTTTCATCAAGAAGGTCAATATTATCCTCGCCGGAGGCTTTCATAAAGTTTTCGAAAGAATCCAAAGATTCCAAAATGCGGTGACCCGCGACCATGGCCGAAACGTTTACGTCTTCTTTAATCATGGACCTGAATTCTGAAAAAGATTCCGGAAGTTTTATACCAAATTTTTTAAACAGATCTTTGCATGCGACAAGGTCCTTATGCACAGGCCTTATCTGAAAAGGACCGATAGAACTTATCAGATACTTTCTTTTCCCGGACTGAGCTGGGAAAGGAAAAAGCTTTACGTGCGACTCCTCAAAACTGGAAAGCTCTTTCTTTACGCGCGCCCTGATACCGCCCCTGGACTGTTCGTTAACAAAAATAAAATAAAGAACATTCCTTACTAGAACTTCTTTAAGGCTGTTGCCGGGATAAATTTCATTGATTCTATCGGCGATAGGTTTAGGAACAACGGTCTCCAGATACGGTGCATCATCAATATCGGAAAATCCCAGCTTTTTGGCATGCTTTGCGGCTTCAATATCATCTTTCGACTTTTTGACATGCATCAGTGGCTGCTCAACGGACACCTGAAGTTCGCGTTTTTTTTCAATATTTTTTATGCATTTTTGAAGATCATCTCTTCTCAGCACGAGACGTGAACCGGCTTTAAGCGCGGATAAATCAACATCGCTGCTACAAGCCTGAAGGGCTTTTAGCAGATACGATCTTTCGAGGGAACCAAGCATGGAATAATGGAGATCGGACTGAGACTCCTTTGCCTCAGTATCAAAACAATCTCTGATAAAAGCATACTGAGAATCGCCACTCTGCACGATCTTCACATAATCATCGCCGCAAAAAGATTCCGCCTGACGCTCTCTCACGCATTTTGCGACTTCAAAAATTCTTTCCTGGGTGAGATAGAGTGAATCACCCGCCTCAAAGTGAGGCGGAACAGAAGTAAGATCTATATTCGTACAGCTCTCGTCAATTGCCTTGAGAACAAAATTCCGCTCCGCATCCGTAAGCGCATAACTACCCTTAAAATAATCGCCAAAAAGGCTCTCGACAGTTTGCCAGGGAGTCTGGCCAGGTTTTATTTCAATAAACATATCTTCCAGGCTTCCCTTATTGTGCCTTTCAATATTTTCTCTGACAATTCTCTGGTGAATGCGCGCAAGCCCGCCTTCGGCGTCAATCTTCTGACGGACATCATTCATGTCAAAAACCGGAATAAGATCTTTTTCCGCGACTCCGCTTAAGTCAACGCCGCTGTTGGCAAGCGCCGCAAGATAATAAGCCAGATCCTTAGCGGACAGCCCAAGTTTTGCCTTTAGCTGGTCGCCTACCGATCCGCCGGTTTTTTCAATCTGCACAAAATCAATCGCTCTGTATTTGCCGCCTTCATGCTTTGGAACATTCTTCAAAGCAAAATTTTCCATCAAAACATGATTTCGCGAGGTGGCATAGGTGGCCAGCCCCATCACTCTCTCTTCGCCTTTATAAAAATCAGTAACCAAAACATCCTGCCATTCGACCTGGTCTCCGGTCGCGACATTTATATCTTTCATGCGGATGTTTTCAATAGTCTCCCCGTCCGCTTTATACATCGTAGCCATGCCGTCTTCATGCAATTCAATCACGTCACCGTTTTTCTTTTGAACTCTTACTTTCAGATAACGCTGAAGACCGTAGGCAACATTTGGAACAGATCTTAAAAAATATCTCAGACTCATTTTTCCTCTCACAACATCCCTGTTTACAGGCCCCCTTCCGAGGCAGACAAGGACATGCGAATTCATGCTTTTCGTTCTCTCGGGCCTGTGCTCGTTTGCTTCCAGGATCTGTTTAGTGTAATGGGTGTTTTTCTGGAATGCGGTTATCAGCGAAGGATAATTCCCCTCGTCCGCATTCTTATAAAAATTTCCCAGTTTATCGTAATAATTATTTCTGTCGGCAATGTCCATTTTGCCGCTTTTCTTTTGAACAAGAGTATCAAGAAGACTTGCAGCCACAGAAACTCCGTCGTTCCTCAGTCCCCTTTCTTTGATATCCCACGCGTCCACAATTCTTCCATAATTAATAAGGCCGGCTTTTGAAACCGCATCCTGGCCATATTCCTGCATAAGAAGACCTACGGCATAACCGGAACAAAGATCCATATCTCTGAACTGGTCCTCAATAATTCTCGGCGGTTTTCCGGTAAGTTTTACAGTTTCCAGGACAGAAAAATCAGCTCTCTGTCCTATTTCGCTGATCTGCGGCGGAATCAAAGGAGCAAAGGCCGGTTCCGCTTCGGATGCAACTTCTTTTTTTCCTGCCGTCTGAACAATTCTCGCCTGCTCTTCCTGCCTTTCCTCAATCTCCTCCCTCGCAGTCCTGACAACCTGATCTTTTCTTAAAGACCTGGGGTTAAATTCAAACAAAAGATTCCCATTCCGGTCAAAAAACTGGATGTCAAAATTACTTGTAAGCTTTATTTTTGCGAATTTTTTTGCTTTCGCCAGAGCCGTCAGATGGCTTAAAACACTCACGCCGGAAATATCGTATTCGTCGGTTTTTAGCAAAACATCACTCATACTGGCCGCGATAAGAACGGTATGCCTGTAAGCTTTCGACCATATATCGCGCCCCTCGACGCCTTTTTGCGCATAATGGCGCTTCAAAAGAGCATTTATGTTGTAAACGACCGTATCAAAATAACCGGCCTTTTTGCCCTCGAGATTATATTCAAAATCTTTAACAATCTCCTTATCTCCCATCGTTTCATCGAGAGCATTAACAGTTTCGACAGAATATTTCCCCGCCCGCCTTTGATATACGTTTTTGTTTTCCATGTTTTTCTTGCACAATTTTATCCGGATATTATAGCACAAAAAAGCATGGATTTACAGCCTAAAGAGCCGCATTTCTATACATAAAAATCCCACGGCTCAACCTTCAAATCGTCGAGCCCGTAAAGCTTCAGCGCTTCCGCGACGATTTTCGCGACCTGGACGTTCGTGACAAGCGGGATATTGAGGTCAACCGACCTTCTTCTGATTAGATAGCCGTCCGTGACGTTTGGCCTACTGTAGTGTTTTGGAATGTTGACGATAAGATCGAATTCCCGTTTCATCATCGCGTCCAGAATATTCGGTTTTTTGTTTGTGGAAATTTTGTGAAGTTTCTGGCATTTTACGCCCTGCAGATTGAAAAAATCGGAAGTTCCCTCTGTTGCGAAAATTTTAAATCCCATTTCTGCGAATTTCTTCGCGGTGGGAAGAAGGTCAACCTTCGCCTCCATTCCTCCCACGCTGAACAAAATTCCTTTTTTCGGAAGTTCAAATCCGACGCTTATCATCGATTTCAGAAAGGCTTCGTAAAGATCCTCCCCGAAACATGCCACCTCACCGGTGGACGCCATTTCGACGCCAAGTACCGGATCCGCGCCTTTGAGCCTCGGAAAGCTAAATTGCGGCGCCTTCACGCCGACATGGTCGAGATCCAGCGTTTTGTAACCGTCATGATTCAGCAGATACTTCCCTTTTTTTGTGAATTTTCCAGTGCTCGCTGCCAGCATTGATTCCGTGGCAATCTCGATAAAATTGTACCCCGTGACTTTTGATGAAAATGGAAAGCTGCGGCTTGAGCGCAGATTGCACTCGATGACCATCACGCGGTTGCTTTTCGCCAGAAACTGGATGTTGAAAGGACCGCTTATATTAAGCTCTTTCGCCACCTGCTTCGCGATGACTTTTATTCTGCGGATCGTTTCCATGTAAAGTTTTTGCGGCGGCAGAACTATTGTCGCGTCGCCGCTGTGCACTCCTGCATTTTCGATATGCTCGGCAATCGCGTAAATGACGATTTTGCCTTTATAGGCAACGGCATCAATCTCGATTTCTTTGGCTCCGGTCTCAAATTTTGAAACCACAACAGGCGCCTCTTTTGAAATTTTTACGGCTTTCCCGAGAAAAGTTTCGAGAGCCACTTTGTCGTAGGCAACGCTCATTGCCGCGCCGGAAAGTACGTACGAAGGTCGCACCAAAACCGGATAGCCGACCTTGTCGGCAAATTTAAACACGCCATCAACATTTATCATCTCTTTCCATTCAGGCTGATCCACCATGAGCTTGTCCAGCATCGCGGAAAATTTATGCCTGTCCTCGGCGCGATCTATGTCGTTTGGACTTGTTCCCAGAATTCGTACGCCGGTTTTATGAAGTTTTAGCGCGAGATTATTCGGCACCTGTCCACCCGTCGAAATCACAACTCCTGTCACGTTGCCACCGCGGATTCCCACATTTTCAAATTCATAAATATCCAAAACCCTCTCAAGGCTCAGCTCGTCAAAATACAATTTGTCACAGGTATCGTAATCCGTCGAAACGGTTTCGGGATTATAGTTTATCATCACGGTTTCATAACCCTCGTCCGCAGCAGTTTTAATCGCGTTCACGCAGCACCAGTCAAACTCCACGCTCGATCCGATGCAGTACGCGCCGCCTCCGAGAACAACGACTTTTTTCTTTTTCCCCGCCGCGACGTCATGGCTATCCCCGTGATACGTCAGGTAAAGATAATTTGTATTCGCGGGGTACTCCGCCGCCATTGTGTCTATTTGTTTTATGAATGGGAAAATGCCCATTTTTTTCCGCGCTTCCCTGACCTGAAGCTCCTCTTTGTTTTGCAGATACGCGATTTGTTTGTCGGAGAATCCTTTAAGCTTGGCGTTTTTCATAAGTTCCGGCGTTACCTCCTTGGCACTCCTGATTTCTTTTCCGAGCTCGACTATATTTTTCAGTTTGTCCAAAAACCATTTGTCAATTCCCGACATTTTTGAAATTTTCGCGGTGGACATGCCTTTTTTCAAAGCCTCCGCGATAACCAGAATTCTTTTTGGAGTCGGTTTTTTAATATCATGTTCGATTTTTTCACTTTCAATTTTTACGTCTTCATTTGCGACAAGACCGTGAAGTCCGACCTGCAGCATTCGCAGGCCCTTCTGCACAACCTCTTCAAAACTTCTTCCCAAAGCCATAATCTCGCCCACTGATTTCATCTCGCTCGTGATTTCTTTCGAAACCATCCGGAATTTATTCAGATCCCATCGCGGAATTTTTAAAGCGATATAATCCAGTGCCGGCTCAAAACACGCTGTTGTAGTTTTCGTAACCGCGTTTTTCAATTCCGGCA
The DNA here is from genome assembly GCA_043810515.1 of Candidatus Peregrinibacteria bacterium. GTDB lineage: Bacteria > Patescibacteriota > Gracilibacteria > UBA1369 > LOWO2-01-FULL-3 > WJKQ01. Next base: position 3,303 of record JBDRNZ010000036.1, on the reverse strand, counting down.
GCGTGTATCCCAAAGCCAGTTTTGCAGCGACATGTGCCAGAGGATAGCCGGTGGCTTTTGAAGCAAGCGCCGAGGAACGGCTAAGACGCGCGTTTACCTCAATCACTCTGTAATCATCGGACTTAGGGTCGAGCGCGTACTGGATATTGCATTCTCCAACTATTCCGAGGTGACGTATAACTTTTATGGAAAGCTCGCGAAGCTTATGATATTCGTGGTTTGTAAGAGTCTGCGAAGGCGCAACGACGATGCTTTCGCCGGTATGAATTCCAAGCGGATCAAAATTTTCCATGTTGCAGACCGTGATGCAGTTATTTTTTCTGTCCCGCACGACTTCATATTCCACCTCTTTCCATCCTTTGAGATTTTCCTCAACCAAAACCTGCGGACTGTACGCAAAAGCCGTATCCAGCATCGCGTCAAGCTCTCTGTGATCATACGCGAAACCGCTTCCCTTTCCGCCGAGCGTAAAAGCTGCCCTTATTATCAATGGAAATCCGATTTTTTTTGCGGCGGCCATAGCCTGCTTTTTTGTTGAACAGGCGACGCTTTTCGGCATTTTTACGTCTATTTTTTTAAGTTCATCTTTGAACATCTGCCTGTCTTCCGTTTTCTGTATTGCCGCAACGGGAGTTCCTAAAACTTCAACGCCATATTTTTTTAAAATACCTTTTTCGAAAAGTTCAATTCCGCAGTTGAGAGCGGTCTGTCCGCCAAAAGCAAGAAATATACCGTCGGGACGCTCTTTTTTAATAATCTTTTCAACAAAATACGCATTGATTGGCAAAAAATAAATCTTGTCAGCCATTCCCTTACTCGTCTGAATTGTCGCGATATTCGGATTCACCAAAACCGACTTTATCCCTTCCTCCCGCAAAGCCTTTATCGCCTGCGAACCGGAATAATCAAATTCTCCCGCCTCGCCGATTTTAAGAGCGCCGCTCCCTAATACCAAAACCTTCTTTATTTCGGCTCTTCTCTGCGGGCCGGAGCTTTTTCCCGAAGGTTTGGCGATTTTGCGTGGCGGCATTTATGAGATGATCTTATTTTCTTCAAAAGGATATTAGGGAACTTTTAAGGCAAGGTCAAGCGACGGGTTTTCACTTTTAAAAAAAGACTCCGCTTCCCTTGGGATACGGAGTCTCTCAAAATTTAAAATTTATTTTACCTTCCGAAAATCAGAGTTGAGACGCTGCTTATGAAATTGTTTCTCTCGTCAACGGCATAAACAAGGATCTCGTGGTCTCCGGCAGGCAGGTCATCAGGGATTTCAAGTTCAAATTCTCCCTGAGACGCGTCAGACAGAACAACGGAAGATAAAATCACACTCTTCCATGTCACGAACACCGTCATTCCCGGCTGGGCAACACCACGGACTATGCCTGCGCTTGAGGTTTCGTCAGTATTTGAGCTTTCATCGGGGTTAAATCCTTCAAGCTTGATTTTTGGAGCGGAAAATCCTTCCTTGCTATTTACTTCAAACCTTGCGAGTTCTCCCAGTTCGTCCTCACCCTCGCAGCTTGCAAGGACATAATAAATACCGTTTTTAAGAGGTTTTTCAGGAGTAATTTCGGCCTTGTTGTCTTCACCGATTGTAACCGTGCCCAAATCAACCTGATCGCCCTCTATAGTACCGTCAAGAGTTTTTATAATGTCTGCAAATAAATTGCGTGAGGATGACAACGCGGTTTTTGCCTGAGAAATTGCGGCCTGTGCGGCCTCCTCAGGAGTTTTTTCCTCCTCCTCGCCTTTCACAAGTACGATATCGCAAACCTGCCCTTTATTGCCGGCGATTCTAAATGAAGGCTTATTTCCGGAAACGAATCCGTCCAGATTTGTAACCTTAGCAATCGAAGGGGTCATATCGGCGACCATAGGATCAAGTCCCAGGAAGATTTCATCAACTGTCAGGTAATCATCCAGATCCGGATTTCGGTCGAATAGCGGCAGTCCGCGGCTTATTTCGTACACATCGGCAATGCCGTCATCGTCAAGATTTGTGTGCTCGTCAATTACTACAAGAGTTTTTCCAGAGCTGATAGCTTCAATCTTTTTTCTTGCAAGTTCTGCTTCCGAGAAAGCGCCACCGAAAACGATCTCAAGATCATTGACGTCGCTGACGTCTACGGTTTCTCCGTCAATACGCAAAGATACTGAACGCTCACCGGTAGTTCGAAGAGTTCTTGAAATGGCGTTGTCTATGGACTGTGTTACCTCATTTACAACGGTTTTCTGCGTCTGCGCAAGTTCCTCGGCGCTGAGCCCGTCACCGATAACAGCCGTCATAACGTTTCTAAGCTCTTTCTGAGCCTCAGTCGGAGCTTCGGGCTGTGCAGCCTGCTTGATCTCGGCATTTTTTTGATATTCTTCAATGGCTGAAGCCACTTTTTGCGCATCAACAGTGACGCGCTCAACTTCTGTCCCCGAACCCGCGCCTTCAAACGCGGACGAAATGGTGTTTACAACATCTCCAACCTCGGTGGAAACGGTTTTAGTGGCCTGGGTGGCCGCTTTATGCTGTTGATCCACGAGTTCCTGTGAAACGCTTTCGGGAGCCTCCGTGCTTTCTTGAGCTTCAGCCGCGGGTTCCTCGGCGACCTCGGCAGGCGTCTCAGCGGGCGCTTCAGGCGCTTGAGTTTCAGCGGCCGGAGCCGGAGCCGGGGCATAGCGCGAAACACTGAGAACGGTTCCCTGCGTGCCTGTAGTAGCTGCCGCCGGATTGCCGGAAGTGTCTCCCTCGGTATAAGGGGAATACGAACATCCTGCATCCGCGCCGTCGATCAGCCCATCGGCATTATTGTCGACTCCGTCATTACAAGAGGTAACCTGCTCTACGGTGGCTGAAGTATACTGCCATGTGTAGCTTGCCGGCGTCGAATATGTATTGTAAGGACCAACCGTCGAGAACCCGCCCGTAATTCCGGCACCAAGCATTTCGTACAGATAAATTCCATAATTCACAGAAGTATCGAGGGTATTTTTTTGCGTTGAAGTTCCAAGCGCAAGAGCCGTCACGGTAGCGGCCGCATCTGAAACGTAAATTCCGTATTCATCGTCTGCATCACTGGTATCTATATTTGGAGTGGCTGTTCCGCTGGAATCCTGACCTATCACGTTGTTCCTTATGTATCCGCCGGTAAAATCCAGTCCTCCGGCCTCACCTGTCGAATCAATGAAAATTCCATGACCTTCATTGTCGGCTATGATATTTTCATCAATAATTGTTCCGTCAACAGCACCAAGAAGATCATAAAGATATATTCCAGAACCATTGCTCGTTTCCTGGGTGTTACCAAGATCATG
>JBDRNZ010000035.1:0-34978 GCA_043810515.1 Candidatus Peregrinibacteria bacterium | reverse complement strand
ACGTCCATTTTTACGATAGAAGTTCCTTTTGTTCCCATATATAGATTTGGTTAATTTTTCACACTCCCACAATATCTAAAATTTTTATCAAAGTAAAATCTTTAAAAAATCTTGGCAAACCGCCCGTCAATATGATTATATAACCCCCATTTTAAAATTAACCTCAAAACCTATGAGCTCTTTCCCAGAAGACGGAAGATCGGATATTACAGAGGGATCCGGCAACCTGGGCGCGCCTCCCGCTCGGGGATGGGAGCTGCTGCGTTTAGTAGAAAACATAACAGAATCAGTTCGTGCCGCTTCACCGGAAGCCTCGGCAGAAATTCCCAAAAACTACAAAGCCCAATACGATGCGCTTCCTGCCGACATTCAGTCCCTATGTCCATGGGAAGAACTTTCAGCCCGTCTGCTGGCTCAGGAGGGGCATTATTTACAGCTGACAAAATCCATGCCAAACGGCGGCGAACTCGCGTACATAGACGAAGAAGGAAATCCGGTTTTCAGAAACGGAGGATTGGAACCTGTCATGATGGGCGAAAGTTATGATGAAGTAATGAAGGCGCTAAATTTGGCCGGCTACGAAATGCCAACCAGAAAAGACGTGAGAGCAATAGAAAGCATGTCTCCCGAAACAGCGGAGGACGAAATACGTCGGGAAGTAATAGAAAGAATCACAGGAAGAACAATAGGAAAAATCCCTGGCAAGCCATTTGTTGCGAGCGATGACGAAAAAACTTTCAGAGCCTCTTTTGTAAAAACAGACGAAAAACCCGACTTTCCATGGCGTGTAGTTTACGTACCGTCAAACGGAAATGAAACCTCTATAGAAAGAGGCTTCGCGGCCGGAAATTTTTGGACCGGCGTAGTTCCACTGCTAATAGTGAGGAAAATGTAGATGAGATCCTGGTTTTTTTAGAAAAACTTTAAGAATTTTTAACCTTCCCTTGCTACCCTTCTTTTCGCAAAACGTAAAAAAGTAAAAATTTTTTACATTTTTACAAATCACGAAAAGACATACACCTCCCCACCTATGAAACTCATCAAAATTTCCCCGAAATTCCAGATCACCATCCCAAAAACATCACGTCATCTCTGTCACAGCGGCTGGTTCGCCCTTACGGACAATGAAGGCATCATTGTTCTAAGACCAATCGAAATCCAGGAAGCAAAAACCGACCAGGAAATCCTGGACGATATCATGAATGAAATCAATGGCGGAACGGACGGGATTTGAACCCGCGACCTCCACAGTGACAGTGTGGCGTTCTAACCAGCTGAACTACCGCTCCGCGATACATAAAAGCACATAACTTTTACTATTTTTTTTTGCAAAAGACAAGACAAAACTCGCTCTCTTGTGCTAATGATAAAACGCAAAATATTTACGTCTCATTATGAGAATAGGAATAGACTGCAGAATGTTCAGCTCCCGCTTCACCGGCATCGGCCGCTATACATACGAACTCGTCGATCAATTCATTAAAATAAACGAATCCAAATCCCTCAATCACGAATTCGTTCTCTTTTTCAACGATCCTGAGTACGACGCCTACGTTCCGCCCAACCAATCGGTCAAAAAAGTTCTCGTAAACGCAAAACATTATTCTTTTGCGGAACAGACACGTTTCCTGAAAGCCCTGAATTCCGCCGCTTGCGACATCGTCCATTTTCCGCACTTCAATGTTCCGCTTTTGTACCGCCGCCCGTACACAGTCACAATCCACGATCTGACACTTTCATTATTCCCCGGCCAGAAAATGACAAAATGGTACCACCGCCGGGCCTACCGAACGATTATAAAAAACGCCGTCACCCGCGCGAAAAAAGTCATCACCGTGTCAAATTCCACAAAACAGGACATAATCTCCCATTTACACATTCCGGAAGAAAAAATAAAAGTCATACACAACGGCATCAGCGCAGCCTTCAGGCCGGTAAAAGATCAGGCAATCCTTCAGAAAACCCTTTCAAAATTCAGCATAACGCAGCCTTTCCTACTTTACACAGGAGTCTGGCGCAGCCACAAAAATCTCACCGGCCTGCTCAAGGCTTTTTCGATTCTCCTCACTACCCACAAACTCAATTTAAGGCTTGTAATAACCGGGAAACCCGATCCGTATTATCCGGAAGTCATGCGAACGGCGAAGGACCTTGGTCTCATGTCCAGCGTTATTTTTCCGGGGCTTGTGAATGAAGAAGATCTGGTAAATCTGTACAACGCAGCGAATATCTACGTATTCCCATCTTTTTATGAAGGATTTGGTCTTCCGCCGCTGGAAGCCATGAAATGTGGCACGCCTGTGGCCGCTTCGGCAACTTCGTCAATTCCCGAAATTTGCGGAAAGGAAAATGCGGTATTTTTTGATCCGAAAAGTCCAGAAGATATCGCTGAAAAGATTTTTGAACTTTTTGGGAATGCCGACCTGCGCGCGAAATTAATACAAAAAGGACTGAGTCATGCCGCGTCTTTCACGTGGGAGTCATCGGGACGCGAAACGTTTGATACAATATTGTCCTCACTCAATTAAAATATGTTTGAACCTTTGCAAAAATTCTTTCTTAGGGCCGCGAACCGCTACGGCATGACCGTGCCTATCGAAGCCGCAAAGGTCTGCCACGATTTCCGCGCCCTGATTCCGGAAATTTTTCCATCCGGACAAAGTCCCGAAATCAACATATCCCCCGCCTTCTTCCGCGAAAACACACTCGTCATAAATGTTTCAACGCCTGCCTGGGCGGAAGCGGTTGTAATGCGAAAACATAAGATCATTGAAGAGATGAATAACAAGGCCGGAAAACGGATAATAAGCAATCTTCGGACGCAGATAAAAAAAACTTGACTTTGGACTTTATAGCTCTAAAATGAACCCCGCAATTTACAGAATAAGAAAAAACACTTGTTAAAGATCAGACTCAGCCGAACAGGAAAGAAAAGCCAACCGAGCTTTCGTATCATTGTTCAGGAACATACCGCGCCTCTGACGGGCAAATTAATTGAGAATGTGGGTTATTTTAGACCGGCAGACGATCCAAAGAAATTTGAAGTTAATATGGACAGAGTTAAGTACTGGATTTCAGTCGGTGCGCAGCCTTCCGATACGGTTGCCGTTTTGCTGAAAAAAGAAGGTCTTGAAGGAATGGATAAATTCATCGAACCACGCAATAAAAAGAGAAAAAAGAAAAAGGTTACAGAAGCTCCTGCCGCAGCGCCTGCACCAGCAGAACCAGCAGCGCCAGCCGCTGAGGAGCCAAAAGCCGAAGCACCGGCAGCGCCAGCCGTCGAAGAGCCAAAAGCCGAAGAACCGGCCGCGCCAGCCGCCGAAGAGCCAAAAGCTGAAGAACCGGCCGCTCCAGCCGCCGAGGAACCAAAAGCTGAAGCACCGGCAGCGCCAGCCGCCGAAGAACCGCAAAAATCCTAAACCTTTAAATACTATTACCCCTAACCAACACTAAAATGGCTGACGATCAAACAACACAGGACAAAGATTTCGTTGAGTACATCGTTAAGCAAATAGTCGAAAAACCTGAAGAGGTCGTAGTCGAAAGAAATGTTGACGAAATGGGAGTACTCATTACTCTGAAAGTTAGCAAGGATGACATGGGTAAAATTATCGGAAAAAACGGACAGACTGCAAAATCCATCCGTACACTTCTGCGTGTGATCGGCTCAAAGAACAACGCACGTGTCAATCTGAAGATAGTTGAACCTGAAGCTACGGAGTAGTACAATCCAGAATGACATCCAGATAAATTAAGTAATCTCACCCTCATGCCTACAGCTGGAAGCTCAAAATCCATTGTTGAAGCTGCCCAGAAATACGAAGTCCTCGAAATAATAAACAGAGGACTCGCCTACGCGATAATCATCGCGGGATTTCTCTCAGTCGTGTTTATTTTTATCGGAGGTATATCTTTTATACTTTCAGGCGGGCAGGAGGAAAAAATCAAATCCGCCATCAGCACGATCCGCTATGCCATAATCGGCCTCATCATCACAGTTCTGGCGATAGTTATAGTTGGAACGGTGGGCAGGGCGCTCGGTCTGGACATAATAAGATACATAAATTTCTCCGACATAATCGACACGATAACAAATATCACGTCCGGCGCCGGAAATTCCCAAAGCCTTCAGTAATTTCAATAATTAAAAATTATTCCCGACGGACACAAGCCCTTCCCGCACTATATTTTTCCAGTCGTAAGGGAACTTGAAGGTTTCTCTCGCCCTTACTATGGCCGCAAACATGTACCAGGGGTCATTTTGCTTATAAATAAAACTGTTTCCGGTTTCATGATTTGGATTGTAATCTTTTACCTCCGATCTGGTCGGGCTTATCGGAATAACGCCGTTTATAAGGAGCTCCTCAATGTCGTTAAATTCAAAGCCGAGAGCCATGTCGGCAGACTCAAGCAACGTTTTTCTGTTCATGCGGCTGTATGGAAGGATAATAATATTTGGAATTGAGAATGTTTCAAGGTTGCTGTCCGCCAAAACCACAATTTCAAAGCCGATAGCGCGTACTCCGGAAAGCATCGCCTTTATCATCTCAGCATGGTCGCAGGAAAGTTCCCTGTCCAGAAAAATACCCAGCAAAGGCCTTTTGTCTGAGAACGACAGCTTTTTAGCCAGATCCTTTTTGGCTTTCCTTTTTTGTTTGAGAAGATTGCTTACTGATGTATGTGGCATGTTTTGGTTTTTGTTTTCCTGAAATTATACCTTATAATAAGGCAAAAGTCGAGAGTAAAACCCCAACATATGAAGAAGCTGATGCTTATAGACGGCAACGCAATAATACACAGGGCCTTTCATGCACTTCCGCCTTTCAAAACCTCAAAAGGAGAGCTTGTTAACGCGGTGTACGGCTTTGCGTCAATACTTCTGCATGTTCTTGCCAATTTTCATCCTGAACATATTGCAGTTTCTTTTGATCTGAAAGGCAAGACTTTCAGGCATGAAGAATATAAGGAATACAAAGCCACGCGTCATGCCGCGCCGGACGAACTTTATGAACAGATTCCGCGCATTAAGGAACTCGTGAGATCATTTGAAATTCCGATTTATGAAGTTGAAGGATTTGAAGCGGATGATGTTTTGGGAACTCTTGCGGCGCAGGCCGAAAAGGAGCTGGACATAATGACATATATCTATACCGGCGACATGGACACTCTTCAGCTCGTTACAAGCCGCACAAACGTTGTCACGCCGGGAAAAGGGCTCGGCGAGCCGGTTATATACGGCCCGCAAAAGGTTCTTGGAAAATACGGAATAAATCCGTCTCAGGTCCCGGACATGAAAGGTCTTCAGGGAGATTCTTCGGATAATATAAAAGGTGTCGCGGGAATAGGTCCGAAAACCACAAAAATTCTTCTCCAGAAATACGGAACTCTTGAAAATATATATGAAAATATTGGAGAAATTACCGGGAAAGTTCATGACAATCTGGAACATGACCGTGAAAACGCTTTCTTCTCAAGAAAGCTTGCCACAATAGTCAAAGATGTCCCTATATGTCTGGATCTGCCTGCCTGCCGCACTCATAAATACGACAGAGAGAGGGTCGAAAAATTATTTGAAGAATTGGAATTCAAAACATTGATCCGTCGGCTTGATTCGTTTAATAATCATTCGGAAAATGTTGAAAAAACAGAGGACTCGAAGCAGCCTTCCCTCTTTTAATAAGGCCACGACTGACCGAATAAAAAATTTATACACCCTCACGGGAAATCATGATTTTTCATACAAAAAAGTTGTATATAAATTTGTTTTCTAGTAATATCCAAAACGCGAAAAAAGGGGCTAATAATTTTTTTTAGTAAATATATGGCAAGATCCAAAATCGTGGCGAGCCTGGATATCGGTAGTTCCAAAATCCGGACCGTAGTTGGTGTTCAGGAGGAGCAGTCATCTGTTCCAAATATTATCGGAGTGGGAATAGCGCCATCAACCGGACTTCGGAAAGGATCGGTGATTGACGTTGAGGAAACCATAAACAGCATTTCATCCTCGCTTGAGGATGCGGAGCGAATGGCTGGAGAACCTATCAACCACGTGTTTTTGGGACTGGGCGGAAATCATATAGAATCGCTGAATTCAAAAGGAGTTATAGCAGTTGCTCAGAACCAGAACGAAATTTCCGAGGATGACGTTGACCGTGTGCTGGAAGCGGCTCAAGCCGTAACGATTCCAAGTAACCGAAGAATTCTTCGCATAGTTCCAAAAACATTCACAGTAGACGAACAAAAAGGCATAAAATATCCCGTTGGAATGATGGGAATAAGACTTGAGGTTGAAACTCACATCGTTACCGGATTTGATCCGGCCATAAAAAATCTTGAAAAATGCGTTCTTCAGTCAGGAGTTGATATAGACGATATAATCCCAAATTCACTCGCGCCTGCCGAAGCCGTCCTTTCAAAAAGACAAAAAGAGCTTGGCGTAATCGTCATAGATATCGGCTGCGGCGGCACGGCTGTAAGCGTTTTTGAGGACGGAGCCATTCTGCATACGGCGGTAATTCCGGTTGGCGGCGAAAACGTCACAAACGACGTTGCAATTGGCCTCAGGACTTCAATAGACACAGCTGAAAAAGTAAAAATCGAATACGGAAGCACTTTGCCCGAAGACGTGAATGACAGAGAAACGATAGATCTTTCCCTTATAAGTAAAATCGATACGCATCTGGTCTCAAAAAAACAGGTGGTCGAAATTATCCAGGCCAGATACAACGAGATATTTCTGCTTGTTAAAGACGAACTTGCGAAAATTCACAGAGACGGCATGCTGCCTGCCGGAGCGATTTTAACCGGTGCGGGCTCGAAATTGCCGGGAGTTACCGATCTTGCCAGAGAAACTTTAAATTTACCGGTACAGATAGGATTTCCTCAAAATTATGACGGTGTCGTTGATAAAATAGACGATCCGGCATATGCGACATCAATAGGGCTTCTGATTTGGGGATCAAGATTTGAGGGAAGGCATCATGCGGGCCTGGGGCTGCGTGGTATAAATCTGAAAAAAAGTTTTACCGGTGTAAAAAGCTGGATAAAAAATCTTTTCCCTTAAAAGCAGACTTCTTCTTGACAACATGTCAAGGAGCGGATAATAATTTATCCTCCTAAACTTAAAATCCCATGGCTATACAAGATGATAATCAGGAACTTAAGAATCTTTTCTCATCGCAAAGAGAAACTCAATCTTCGTCGCGCAAACCAAGATCCAAAACTATGGAAGTAACGCCGGAAATAACACCGGTCGCGAATATTAAAGTTATTGGTGTCGGCGGCGGCGGTGGAAACGCGATAAACCGCATGATCAAGACGGGCCTGAAGGGAATAGATTTTATTGCGATAAACACAGACGCGCAGGCTCTTTATCATTCGGAAGCGGCCACAAAAATCAATATCGGAAAAGCCACGACACGTGGTCTCGGAGCTGGCAGCAATCCTGACATCGGAAGACAGGCAGCCGAGGAAAGCGTTGATGAAATCCGCGACGCGATAGACGGAAGCGACATGATCTTTATCACATGCGGACTTGGCGGAGGAACGGGTACGGGAGGCGCGCCGGTTATTGCGAATGTTGCAAAGGAAATGGGAATTTTGACGGTTGCTGTGGTTACAAAACCTTTTTCATTTGAAGGCCACAGAAGAAAATCACAGGCCGACGAAGGTCTTGAAAATCTGAAAAATAAACTCGACACGTTGATCATGATTCCAAACGACAAAATTCTTTCAATTATCGACAAAAAAACACCTTTAAACGATGCGTTTGCGGTTGTTGACGACGTTTTGAGGCAAGGTGTCCAGGGAATAGCCGATCTCATCACGGTTCACGGAATGATAAATGTGGACTTTGCGGACGTTAAGGCTGTTATGGAAAATGCCGGATCCGCGCTTATGGGAATCGGCTACGGAACAGGTGAAAATAGAGCTGCCGAAGCGGCAAAATCAGCTATCGAAAGTCCTCTTCTCGAGCTTTCAATCGACGGGGCAAAAGGAGTGCTTTTCAATATTACCGGCGGAAACGACCTGAGCATGTTTGAGGTCGATGAAGCTGCGAGAATCATCACAGAGGCATCTGATCCTGAAGCAAACATAATCTTTGGCGCGGTCATAAACGACTCTTATACCGGCGAAGTTAAGGTTACGGTTATTGCAACGGGATTTGACTACAAACAAAACGAGGGATCTTCGCTGCTACGTCCGCGATCTGCTATCAGAAAAGATGACGCTCTTCCAATCAAGCAGACCGACAACGAGCTTGACATCCCGGCGTTCATCAGGCAAAAGATGAACTAGTGAAAGCTAAAATTTTAGAAAAATCCGAAGAAAAGCTCTGGGAGAATTTCGCACGCGGAAACCCCATTTCGACAATCCACCAGTCATTATCCTGGGCTCATTTTCAGGACAACGTGTCTTCTCGTGGGAAATATTGGATAATTGTTCTTGAAGAGAACAAAAAGATCATCGGAGGCACGCTACTTGTACGTCATCGCCTTCCCAAAGGCTTCACGTGGCTTTACGCGCCGCGAGGCCCGCTTTTGGACTACAGTGCCGATGTGCAGGCACAGATGGATGAACTTTTGAAGGCGGCCAAATCCATTGCCAAAAAAGAAAATTCAATATTTTTGAGAATAGACCCGCCGCTGATAAAAGGCTCCCATCCGCACAAAACTTTCAAAACCTTCCACGAAACCCACACCGGTTTCCAGCCGGAGCACACACTGATTCTGGATATCACGCAGTCCGAAGATGAAATTCTGAAACAAATGAAACCAAAAGGCCGCTACAACATCCGTCTCGCGGAGAAAAAAGGAGTCAAAATACATGTCACAAAAACATCCGACAAATCCTCTTTCTCCCGCGACCTCGAGGCCTTTTACGACATTCTTTCAACAACCACCAAAAGAGACGGCTTCTCCGGCCACGACAAAGAATTTTACGAAACAATGCTGCAAAGCCTTGTCCCCACACGCAACGCTTCACTTTACCTCGCGGAGTACGAAGGAAAAATCATTGCAGGCGTAATAGTCACGTATTTCTCCGATACCGCCACTTACTATTACGGCGCTTCCAGCAATGAATACCGCAACGTCATGGCACCATACCTTCTTCATTGGAAAATCATAAAAGATGCGGCCTCGGACGGCTTTAAATATTACGATTTTTTTGGAATATCACCCGAAGGCGCCAAAAACCACCCATGGCGCGGCGTGACCGACTTCAAAGAAAAATTCGGCGGCCAGAAAATATCATATTTTCCCCCGCAGGAACACGCCTTCAGGCCATTTTTCTACCTGCTTTACCGCCTGTACAAATTCATTAGAAAATAAAGCAAACGACCCGTAATAAGGGTTGACATTTACAAGATAAATGTTAGTATTATGAGTAAAATTTAAATAATGAAAAATGGGAGAAAGTAATAAAGAGCAACTCGGAAAATTCATACGTGAAGAGACAGAAATAGCTCCATTTAAAGGTGCTGCCCGCGCACTTGGCATAGTAGCTGAGACACAGGCAGACAGTCCGGAACAAAGCGCCGAAGAGGCTATAGATAAAGGACTAAATGAAGCTGAGGGTATAAGCACGGAAACAAGATTGTCGCTAAAAGATGTCCTCAGTTCAGCTATAGCCCCATATTTACGCGGACCGAAACTAAAAAGTTCGATGATTGACGCAAGAACCCTCGGTCTTACAACGCCAGAAGCTATAAAAAAGTTTTTGAAAGTACATAATTTAGACATGGAAAACAAGGAAGATATGGAATATCTCCAAACGGTTTTTACAGAGAGCGCTGATTTTTATGACAATTATATTCGCGAAGGAAAACAAAAACGCCTTCCGCCCGAACTTAGGGATTTTAAAACGCCGGAAGGAATATATAGAATTTTCATGACTTCCGCGGGAGAAGGAAACAGGCACTTTATAACACAGGCCTGCGCGCTTCTCAGGACTGCAGCCGTGATAAATTATATGGAAGGGGATGTGAAATTTGCTTTGGCGGAAAAGATAATGCCGGAGCTTGAAAAAACATTAAGCCACAATTTTAAAACCACCAGTGAGTTTACAAAAAAACAACAGAGGGAAAACGGCGTAAACGGTAATGGAAAGGAGAGAAAATCATGGGTTTTTATGCCTGCGCGATCTGGACAGATCCCTATGCCCATCATGGGCTTCGAATTGAGACAGAAAACCAGAGAGCAGATTATAGTGAAACTACTGCGTCGGGCTGAGGACAGAATGGAGTCAATTTTGGACGTACTCGGCTTCAGGGTTTATACCAATAATGCCTCAGACGCTATGAAACTGTTTTATCACATGTTTTTTGAACCGGGCACGGCAATATTTCCAGGCTATAATATCCGTCTGTCCGAGACAAAGAACGTCGGAATAGATACGGAAAAACTAAGAATGGTTCTGGGGGACACGCAGGCTGCGGAAGATCTGTTTAAGGATCTGTCGGTCACCGTTGACGATTCTGAAATCCTTGCAAAAAAATACGATCCAAAGAAGGACAATGAATATTCTATGCCTGAATACCGGGCACTGCAGGTGACGTTTGACATAGATCTATGGATAAAAGACGAATCGGGTAAAAGGAGACGCGTAAATTTTCCAGTAGAAGTGCAAATCGTTGATTTGCAGGCAAAGATAACAAATGAACAAAAGGCTCCTCACGGGGAATATAAAAATGGCCAAAAGGCTGCAGTAATACAAAGGGTTATAGGAAATAATATCGCCACTGCTTTTGAAAAACATAAAAAATAGCCCCGCTTGCAAAAAGTCAGCTTTTATGTTAAAATAAACATGACGAAAAATAAAAACAAAACATGGATCTTTCAGCGATCAAAAATGAAAAGCTAAAAGCGCTTGTTTCGGCCTCAAAGTCGTTCGCGGCTCTTACTCCAGACCAGCAGGAGCGTCAAATAAAACTTCTTGCCGCTCTGCCCGAAGAAAAGAGCGCAGAGGTTATCGCTTTTTTGACCGAGGAAAACGAAAAAGAGGTAGCCGCGGAGGCTTCCCAGTTCAAACTTTTGAAAAAGCTGTACAATCGTGTACTTGAAATGAAAAAAGATTTCGAACATCTTCTAAAAAAAGACGCGGAAACCCTCGACCAGCAAAAAGAAAAATCTCAAATGAGCACCCTCTTAAACAAACTAAAATAAATTAAAATGAAAGAACATAGACTAATTTTCCAGAATCCTCCAGAGGCACCGGATGCACAAACGTCCAGAGCCGTTGACTCCAAAGGCGTGGAAGCCGCGAAATTAGAAAAAACTCTTAAAACAATTGAAACCAAAAAAAATGAAGAAAAAGGAGTTTCCGAATCTGCACCAGAAGAACTAAAACCTCTTTTAGAAAGTCAGATCGAGGAATTGGAAATTTCTCTTAGGAAGGTTACAGATAATCCTGAAAAATACACGGAAGGTCTGTACGTTTTGGCTGAAAAAGAATTAGGCGAAGTAGAAACAATAAAAAAAGAAGTGAAAAATGCCAAAGTAACGGATGTTACAGAATTTTTGAAAAATTTGGGAGAAAAACTTGGAGCAAAAGAGACAGCCATTTCAGGCCAATTCTCAAAAGAAATTCTGGACTATTACGCCGCGGCAAAGGGAAAAATAGAAAAGCAAAAAGAGAGAATACAAAATGCAAAAGATCAGCTGAAAGAAGAGACTTTCAAGAAATCAGTAAAAGAAATATTAATCAAAAAAGGCATAGGAAACGAAGCCCTGCGAAACGATATTATCAATAAACTCATACCACTGCATGAGGAAATGACAACAACCATAGAAACTGCAGCAGCAAGGCTTGATGAAATTGGAAAAATCGAGTCTGACACTCCCGCAGAAGGTAAAATCACAAAAGAACTTGAAACCCTCAGTGCGAATTTCTTCAAAGGTCATGATCCCGATGTCTACATGGGCGAAAGAATGACCGATGAAATAGAAAACATCATTGAAAGTGACATTTTGATTCCAAAACTTACACAGATTTTAAAAACTTCAAAAAATCTGGACGTTACGCCCGAAGCCATTCGTAATGCCATTTACAATTACGAACTTGGCGAATACAAAAATTCCAAAGCGGGAAAAGAAGCCAGAAAAATTCTTGAAGCCATAGTTTCGATAAAAGACGAACTTGGCGAACAGGGAGTCGGCATTGACTGGATGGGAGGTGCCGACGGAACAGCCCACATGGATAAAAAACGTGGTGAAGCCTGGCACAAAGAAAAAGCCGCAGCATTTGAAAAATTGATGAATGCTAAAACAAATATAACGCTCACTGCAAACCAGGAACGAACAATGCAGGCTTATATTGACGCGGTTAAAACCGGTAAAGGCGGAGATGAATATCTAAAAACCCTGGACGAAAAAAACCAGTTCCTGGAAGGCGGAAAGCTTTTTGATTACGCCCTCGCGGTACAACGTGCCGAAGACCTGAAAAAATCATTAACGTCATCAGAATTCGATCCGGAAACCGACAATTTTTACCTGGACATCGGAACAAAAGTAAAAGACGCACAAAGTAGAAAATCCGGCATAAAACTGAGAGCAATAGAGATGACATTAAAGCCTGTCGATGCGACTCCTGAAACACTGGCCAAAGCAGCGCAAACGCAACCGCAACCAGCTCAAACACAAGCAGCTCCGACATCTGCGCCACAACCGAATCCATCACTTCTTGAAACTTATAAAAAAATGGGTCAGGAAATAGTGAAACCTTTCAAAGAGGGGGCAAAAAAAGCTGATGAAAAACTTCCCCCACAAACTCCCGAAGAACAAAAACCTTCCTACCTTGAGAAATTAAAATCCCTCGGCAAAGCAATGGTAACAAAACCATTGGAAATGGCGAAAAAAGCCGCAAAAACCCTGCTTCCAAAACAGCAGCCAACGCCGGTTACACCCACTCCAAAAGAACCATTAACAGAAGAGCGATTAGAAGAATATGTAAAAGAAAGAGCAGGAGTTTCAGAAGCGCCAGCTCCGGCCCCAGCGCCAGCCCCGACCCCGACCCCGACCCCAGCGCCAGCCCCGACCCCGACCCCAACCCCAACGCCAACGCCAACCCCGACCCCGACCCCGACCCCAGCGCCAGCCCCGACCCCGACCCCAACCCCAACGCCAACGCCAACCCCAACCCCGGCCCCAGCTCCGGCCCCAGCGCCAGCACCGGCCCCAGCGCCGGCCCCAACTCCGGCCCCAACTCCGGCCCCAGCGCCAGCGCCGGCCCCAGCCCCGGCCCCAGCGCCGGCCCCAACTCCGGCCCCAGCGCCGGCCCCAACTCCGGCCCCGGCCCCAGAACAACCAACCGAGAAACCTGCCGATACTGCTGACACCGCCGAAGAAGCCGCAGCAAGAAAAAAAGCACAGGCCGCAGGCACGCCATTCATGAACAGCAGAGAAGCTGAAAAAGAAGGATTACTTATACCAGACCCTAAAGATCCGGAATCATTCCTGCCAAAAGAGGGATACGAATTTGTAGAGGATGACGAAAACAGTCCAAATTATGCCGTAAAGAAAATCGAAGAACCAGCCCCATCGGCAGAACCCGAGCCATCAGTCGCCGCAACAGAAAACCCGGCTCCCGCTCCGGAACCCTCAAGCACTGTCAAAGGCTTTGAAGAATTTCCTCAAAAAATAACATTTCAGGAAGGAACAATTGATGCGCCAGTCACACGCACTCTCGCTATAGAAAAACCGACATCCGTAGAAAATAAACAAATAGAAAGCCTGAAAGCAAATCTTTACAAAGACACAATCCCGACTAAAAGAGCATTTGCAAAAGTCACGGTTGAAAATACCACATTCTATTTTGATGACGAAGGAACGATAAGAGCTTATTCTCTAAACAAGGGAGGAAAAATAAAGCCTGTTCCTATGGAACTTGGAATTCTCAGTGATGAAGTTGAAGCAGTTGTAAGTGGAGAAAGCGAACTTCCATCGGATGAGGAAAAGATTATCTTCAAAGACAGACTTAAAGAAATACAAAGAGCGATCGAACCTGAAGTAGACTTATCAGAATAATCCGGACTCTGAAATCAGGTCTCCTACATTAAATAATTCATCTCTTCCTTTTTCCCCACCTTATCTATAAAAAGCACCCCGTCCAGGTGATCGTTTTCATGCTGTACCTCGCGGGCGTTCAAACTTTCCAGTTCAAGTGACTGCCTGTTTCCGTCCACGTCGAAAAATTCCACACAAACCCGCCGATTGCGCGCCACTTTGCCAAAAAGCCCAGGCAGGCTCAGGCATCCCTCCTCGGCAACCTCAAGCTCCTTACCAGCCATAGTTACAATCGGATTCACCATTGCAACAATCCGCTCCTCCGCCTTCCCGTAATTCATCACAATAATAAAAACCCGCAGACTCTCCCCCACCTGCGGCGCCGCCAGCCCAAGCCCGCCGGCCGCGACCAGAGTTTCTTTCATATCTTTCACGAGCCGTTTCAGCGCGCCGTCAAATTTCTGCACGGCCTTCGCTTTTCCGCGCAGAATAGGATTGTCCTCTCCTGTAACAATTTTTCGTTTTGCCATACTTATATAAAACCCTATTTTCCCATTTTTTTCAACTCTGCCTCGATAAATCCGTCCAGCTCCCCGTCAAGCACCGCGTCCGGATTACTTTCCTCATAGCCGCTTCTGTGTTCTTTCACCATTTTGTTCGGATGCAGAACATCCGACCTTATCTGGCTTCCCCACGCGATATCCTGCGCCTCGCCGCGGATCTCGCTGATTTCCTCCGCATGCTGTCTTTCCATCAGATCGTTAAGTTTTGCGTGGAGAATTTTCATGGCCTGCTCTTTATTTTGCAGCTGACTGCGCTCGTTCTGACACGCGACGACAATTCCGGTCGGGATGTGCGTGATTCTGACAGCGGAATCTGTCGTATTTACGCTCTGCCCGCCGTGTCCGCTCGACCTGAAAACGTCGATTCTCAGATCGTCAGGATTTATATTTATTTTTTCGGAATGTTGAATCTCGGGAATTACCTCAACAAGCACAAAAGAAGTTTCCCTTGTATGTTTTGAATTGAACGGTGACAGCCTCACAAGTCTGTGCACGCCTACCTCGCCTTTCAGATATCCGTACGCAAACTGACCTTTAATTTCAAAGGTACAACTTTTTACACCGGCCTCGTCCCCCGAAGAAATTTCCGCCACCGCGCTCTTAAACCCCATTCGTTCCGCATAACGCAGATACATTCTCATCAGCATTTCCGCAAAATCCTGCGCATCCGTGCCGCCGGTCCCCGCGTGAATCGTCATAATCACATCATTCTCATCATATTTCCCGCTTAGATATGTGGAAATTTCCAGCTTTCGCCAGTCCGCTTTGAGTTTTTCAACCATCCCAACAAACTCCTCAGCGCCAGCAGGATCTTCCTCCGCATGAATTTCCGGCAAAAGTCCCGTCAGCTCATCGCAGTCCGAATTTATTTTCTCCCAGACCTCAATCAGCTTCGTGAGATTACTGGCTTTCTGGCTGACCTCTTTCGCGTGCTCCGCGTCATTCCAAAAATTCTTCCCCGCGGTCTCCGCGTTCAGGGCCTCCAGCTCTTTTTTCTTGCCGGCCAGGTCCATTTTTTTGTATCCCTCCTTCACAAAACCGCATACTTCCTCAAGTTCCGCCTTTATTTCATGCATAAAAAAATGTAAATTATCATTCGCAATTGTCAATTAACAACAGACAAATGTCAACCGCCCGAAAAATTCTGTCAAATACTCTCGCGCAGCTGCTCGGCAAAGTCCTCGTCGCGATTTTGGGGCTTGTAGTGGTCAAAATCGCTACAAATTACCTGTCAGTTGAAGGCTACGGAGATTACGTGATTATATACGAATTTTTGGCCTTTTTTGGAATAGCGGCTGACCTTGGACTTTTCACGATCGCGGTTAAGGAAATGTCACAGGATGAGAAAAAAATTCCCTATATAATCGGAAATGTGTTGTCTTTGCGAACTTTTCTCGTTGCGGCCACGATGATTCTTTCGGTGGTAGCCATTTACGCCGTCCCGAAATATGCCGGAACCAGAGTGCCTCTCGGCGTCGCAATCGCTTCCATAACAGTATTTCTGACAATCATAAACGGCACGATCACCAGCGTTCTCCAGACGAAATTAAAAATGGGAATCGCCTCGCTCGCCACAGTTCTCGGAAAAGTTGTATCGGTCGGTTTCATGGTTTACGTCGTTTTTTACGGCTTTCCAACCGACTCGGAAACAGGCTTTTACATGCTTCTCGCTGCTGGAATCGCTGGAAACTTTGTGACACTTTTTATGACCCACCACTATGTTCGCCGCATCACGCCGCTGACATACAGATTCGACATCGATCTCTGGAAAGAAGTTCTTATAAAATCCCTTCCATACGGCCTAGCCCTGATTCTGAACACGGTTTATTTCCGCATCGACTCGATTCTGCTTTCATACATCCGCGGAGCGGAAGAAGTCGGTATTTACGGAGTCGCGATGAAAATGCTCGAAAACTTCGCAATTCTTCCGCTTTATTTTATGAATTCCGTCCTTCCCGTTCTTACCAAAGCGGTTAAGGAAAAAACCGAAAAGTACAAAGACGTAATTAAGTACTCTTTTGATTTTCTCGCGGCCATGTCAATTCCTATGGTTGTCGGCGGCGTTATCCTAGCCTATCCGATTATTTTTGTCGTCAGCACGCCTGAATTTTTAAGCCGCCTTCCGGAAGGCTTTTATGGCTCGGATATTGCCTTTCAGATTTTGATTTTCGCGCTTTTGTTCCAATTTTTGAATGTTCTCTTCGCGTTCATCCTGATCGCGGTCAATAAACAATCAAAACTTCTTTATATAAACGGCGGCTGTGTAATTTTCAATATCGTCACAAACCTGATCTTTATCCCGATTTACGGCTTCCGCGGCGCGGCCGTCACAAGCGTTTTAAGCGAACTTTTCATCCTGATCGCAACTTATCTCGTCGCGAAAAAATATCTCACTTTCTCCATCAACTTAAAAAATCTCTCCAAAATCACGCTTTCCGCTCTCGCGATGGGCGCGTTCATATATTTCCTCCAGCCCGTCACTTATTCCTACATCCAAAACTGGAACGTCATAGTACTGATCCCTCTCGGCATTGTCGTCTACGGCTCCATGCTTTTCGCAACCAAAACCATTGACCGCAACACCCTCGCTCTCCTTCGCAAAGGCGAACAAACCCCCCACGACGGCGACCAGGATATATAAAAAAGCCCCCAAACTTTGGGGGCCTTCTTATAATTAATCTAAATATTAAAGAGTTGAGGCGTCGTTAATCCAATCTTGGGCTGTCCCAAAAGATAACACGTCCCCGGGGTTGAAATTTTCACCAATTTCCACGTCTGATATTTCGTATACGGCTAAAGAATTAACAGGAACAAAATACCACGCGTCTTTATCTACATCGTCATAAAGTTTTGGGAGAGGACAAGCATATGTAAGATCAAATGCTTCTCTCACAATTTTAGCTCCTTCAGCACGATTTACTGCATTTCCAGGTCCAAATGTTCCATCGCTATATCCTACCATATATCCAGCTTCCGCTACCGCACAGATATACCATTGGGAATCCAGAATATCCGAAAAGCCGCAATCTGTGCCTTCGTCAGGAAGATTTTTTGCATTCGCCAATAATTTTGCAAATTCATCTCTATGTATCGCATCGACCTCAGGGATCTGAACAGGGGAAGGTCCTGCTTCAAAAGGAGTAGATATCGCTTCAAAAGGAGTAGGTGCTTTTTGTACAGGCTCTGTAGACCTGTTGAATTTTAAGAACCCTTTTAAATAATCGCTGTTTAAAAAGACCGCCCCAAATCCTACCACGGCAACAACGAGAACCGCGATAACGATTTTTGTAGATTTTTTCATTTTTGTTTTTATTATTTATATATTAAATTTAGCTAAATTATAACATACCCCCCCCCGCACGTCAAGCTCCGCTTCAGCCAGACTTCAACTTCTGACGCCATTTTTTATCTGTAAAGTTTTGAATGACTCCCCAACTTAACAAAGATAACTTTATCCTTCGAAATCTCTTTGTAAATTGCTCTATAATCACCAGTAATATTGATACTTCTGTAGTTTTTATACTTACCAATTAATAGATGATTATTAAGAATAGAATCGTATGGATTTTTAGCGAAAAGAAAAAGTTTTTTATCCACTGTATCTTTGAGCTTTTTCGGAAGTTTTAGATACGCTTTTTTAAAGTGAATATGAAATTGATAGTTCATGTTTTTTTCAAATAAGCCAACGCGTCTTTCATGCTGTCAAAAGATGGGGATAGGTTAATCTCCTTTTTAATATCCTTCTCGATTTCGCCGAGTTGTTTTTCCATCTCCTTTGTCATTACGTCAGTACTAATCGTTGTAAAGTACACCGTTTTGTTTCGAACAAATTGACGCAAAAAAGCGTTAACAAGGGTCCCCAAAGGAAATCCAAGCTCTTTTGCAATTTTTTTGGCTTTCTCCTTGAGCGCCTTTTCGGTCTTTATAGTAACAATTGTTTTAGCCATGTTTTTAATAAAATTAAGTACTAGCTAAAGTATATACTTTGTATTAAAAAAACGCAAACCCGTCGCGTATACCGTCGTGCCGTAGAGCCATTGACTTATATTTGAAAATTTATATAGTATACGTTCTTTATAAATTTTCTTATGCCCAAGCCAAATATTGAAAGTTCAAGAACCAGTCAAACTGAAAAGGAACCTACAGATCGCAGAGAAGTCCTCGGAAAAATCAGAGATATAATTTGTTTGATAGGAGTATCAATATTTATTCAAACTGATAATAGAAAAGAGCCGTCAGAAAAAAAGCCCGACTCGCCCCCAATGAATCGTACTGAAACAATTATGCTTAAGTCTCTGACCTGGGAAGAATGGATAGAATTGACAGAAGCAAAAATTAGAGAAGTAGAATCAGGTATGGAAAATTTAAGACAATCAGTTCAGCAAAAAATAGATAAAATTCAAGATGATAATACTCGAAGAAGTCTAAACGCCCCCTTTGAAATTATCAGAAATAATCAGCAATATTCAGAAAGAAACGGCACAATCCTCAGAAAATCACGGGTTGAGACTTTAAAAATAAATATATGGTATTTTACGTACGAGGCATTCCTTCCTGAAACTATAGGTGAAAAGGTATATGGCTCTTTCGATCTTAGAAGCAGCCAAATGGATATCAATACAGAATATGATCCGAATAATCTTCTCGATAATCTTGTCATTTATCACGAATTGGTGCACAAAAGCCAGCAGGCGGCTATGCTTAAACATTATCAAGATGCCGGTAAAGATTATGAAGAATTTACGGAATTTATAAAATCAAACGTAATTATAAATTGGGAATGGGATGCGTTTGCCATGATGCTTCTACTGATGGATCTTATTACCAATAAAAGATTCACAAAATACTCCCAGGACGGAAAACCTCTTACTCCTGCAGAAATAGATGAAATCGCACATCTTTTAAATATCAGGGAAAAACAGCGCGCTTTCCTCACGGATCTTATAAATCTGGGATACAAATACTTCGGCCATGATGAGGAAGGGTATAAATCAATGGTTAATTCATGGTACTCCAATAAAAAACCTCTCTTTATCCGGCAAAACGGAAAATTTGAAAAGGTTCCAGTCAGATAAAAACCTCATTTCTTATTTTGTCTTCGTCGCAGGCACGGTCGTATCGGCAGGCGGCGTCTTGGTTGTAGGTACCGTAGTAGCGGGCGCCACCGTTCCGTCCTTGGACGGAGCAACAGTCTCCTCCGGGTATAAGTGTGAACCATACCAGTCACCCCAGCTTGTATAACCCAGACTGTCACAGATACTTGCCGCGTCATTGTAAGACATAGAGGAAAATTCCGCAGTAAATGTTCCCTGATTCACAAAGTTCATCATTTGCGTACAATCTCTTAGGTCAAGGCACGCATCATCCCCAATTCTCTCAAGACCTTTCTTCACTTCTTTAAAATAATCATAAGGCCAGTAAGCCCCAAAGAACGCAGAACACGTATCAAGCATTGTAGAATTGTCTTCGTCTCTGCAAACTTCTCCATAAGCTAACGCAGATATCCCATCCGGCCAACATTTTTCACCAATTTTGTCCCAGTTGGTCAAATAACCATCCGGACAAAACCATTTTGAATCACATTGAGCTTCTCTCGGAGTAGACACATATATATCTAAATCCCCAACAGAATGGATATCCGTGCTGCCAGCTCCTTCAGGACAACTGAAATATTGATCAACTTCTGTAACATAAACCCTGTTTGCGCCACACTCACACGTATAACCAACCATTGTCCACTCCTCCTCCGGCTCCGGCTCAGTTCCTGGAATTTCTTCAGGAGTTTCAACGTTAATATCAGGAATATCAGGAACTATACTCCCTCCATCACCACCAGACCCTGACCATGAACCTCCCGGAATTGATGGCGCCCCGCTGGTTCCGGGCAAAAATCCCTCATTGCTGAAATTCTCGCCGTTGAAATCCTCGTCCGATCCTACAAGCCCGGATATATTGAAATTTCCATCGCCCGCAGTGCCGGTTTCTCGCCACGGATTATAAGTGCCGCTGATTCCAGGCTCGTTAGCAGGTTCTTCCGATCCTCCCGAATTTTGCCATTGAGCGTCCCGTTCCTCCTGGCTGATACACCACCACGGAACTTCCTTGCCGCCGCCCGTAGTTGTCGAAACGCCCGACTTGCCGAGCCGCAAAAATCCCAAAAGTCTGTCCGAAGTTGAAAGATAAACCGCCGCACCTGCCACCGCCGCCAAAACCAACGCAACCAGCACATACTTGATAGCTTTGTTAGATTTCATAGAAATTGAGGGTAAATAATAATTCATATATTGTAAAAAATTAACCGATTTTCTAATTCGATTCTAACCAAATTCACTATCACCTGTCCACTCATACCAAGGCAAGATCACTCTCTACCATTAAGACCTCAACATATTTTCCTAAAAAGTCACGCCTGCGCGCGCAGGCAGTTATATGACTTACCATTGCATTTCTTAGCGATTTACTATATAATATGCTATATAATCGCTAAATAATACATATGGCTACAGTTTTTTTCAAAATCAACAAAAAGCAGGAAGGGGAAGTTAAAGGACTTATGGAAGAAGAAGGATACACAAATAAAGCCGAATTCTTCCGTTTTCTTATAAAATTCTTCAAATATCACAAATCTCCGGAAGATAAACGTCTGGAAGACGCAACTCACAAACTTGCGACCGTCTTGAAAAAACTCGATGAAAAAGGTAAGCTCGATCTCCCTTTGGATGATCAGCTTGCGGATGTATAAAATAGTAATTACCGAACATTTCAAGAAACAACTGAAAAGACTGGTTAAGAAAAACGACAGTCTTAAAGAACAATTAAAAATTACCCTTTTGAACTTTGATAAACGAATAGCTATTTCAATTGGAATGGGAATTTTCAAGCTCCGCCTAAAATCCATAACCAAAGGAAAATCTGGCGGTTATCGCCTATATATTTTTTTATTGGAATTTGAAAAGATCTTAACCCCAATCTGTATATATTCTAAAAATAAAAAAGAAAATCTCACATCAGCGGAACTCGCAAAACATCTGGAAGAAACAAAAATCGAACTAGAACTTTTTCTTTAGCCTGCGCATGAATACGATCTACCCCAGTTTCCTCACCGCCTCCTTAAATTTCTCGCCCCTTTCCTTGTAATTTTTGAACATGTCGAAGCTCGCCGCGGCCGGTGACATCACCACGACACCGCCTTTTTCAGCCTGCGCATAGGCTTCCAAAACCGCTTCCTCCAGATCTCCGCGTCGAAGCACTTTTGTCGGCGAACCCTCCGCTTCCCCGAGCTTTTCCTCCGCCTCGACAATCGCCTTTTCCATTTTATCAGCGGTGTCTCCGATCAGAATCACCGTATGCAGACTTGGTTTTGTAAGAATTTTCACCGCCCATTCCCCGTAATCAAGATTTTTCTCATATCCTCCCGCGATCAGAATCGTCGGCTCGTCAAAACTGTCCACCGCCGCCATCGAGGTCTCCGGAGTTGTTGAAAATGAATCATTGTAATATTTCACGCCTTTTACTTCTTTTACAAACTCCAGCCTGTGCGGCAGACCTTTAAATTTCTTTATAACATGCGCGATTTCCTTGTCCGAAACCCCAAGCTCCTTAGCGACCACAATTGCCGGCATAACATTCTCAAGATTGTGCTTTCCGATCAGAGCCACATCCGAGACATCGCATACCGCTTCCTCTTTCCCGCCATGCGCGTAAAAAATTCGCCCGTCCCGCACGTCCACCCCATCCTTCACTTTTCCTTTCACGCTCACAAATCTGGCGTGACCCTTCACGAGCGGCTTGTAATAATTCACATACTCATAATCCTTGTTCAAAACCGCGACGCACGACTTGCTCTGATGCGCCAAAATACTTTCCTTCGCCTGCAGATATTCCTCACTGTCCGCGTGATAATCGAGATGATCGACCGTCGTATTCAGTAAAACGGCATATTTTGGACTTTTTGTAATGTCCTGAAGCTGAAAACTTGAAAGTTCAAGAATAACGATACTGTCATGGCCCACTTTATCGAGAAAATTTATCGCGGGCTCGCCGATATTTCCGCCAAGATACGCGTCCGCACCAGCTCTTTTCAGCATTTCATAAATCAATGTACATGTTGTGCCTTTTCCCTTTGTGCCGGTCACTCCGATAACGGGACACGGAGTCTGATCGAGAAAATACGCTGTTGAACTTGTGACTTCCGCCCCTTTCTCTTTTGCAGCCTGAATTGCCGGCGAAAGATAGCGGATTCCGGGACTTCTGAAAATAACGTCAAAAGCATCCAGATCCTGCAGGTAATGTTCGCCCAGCCTCACGGAAACGCCATCAGGCATTTCGTCTTTCAGGTCAACATCCTGGTCACACACGGTCAGTTCGTGATATTCGTGTTTTTTTAAGTATTCAAAGACAGCTCTCCCCTCCGCCCCGAATCCCAAAATCGCGATTTTACTTCTCTGGTCCATAATTTTTATTTTACGCAAATAAAAATACCAGATTTTAGCAAATTTGCCATACATAACGGGAAACTTGACACAAGGATTGACTTGTTGTGCAGGATTATGATATTCTTCAAATAGAATCACGACGAAAAGAGCCCCCTAAGGTTCCGTCCTTAGAGGGTGCTTTTCATTTTCATATAAGCCAATTTCGACTTCAGATTATTCATATAATCCAAATGTTCGTTTGCGGCTGCTTTTTTGAGTAATGCGGAATATTTTGCCATATTTGGCACAAGGACTTTTTTCAATTTTTCCTGTTTTTTTAAATGGCGCACAAGGCAGGCGAAATCACCGTCTCCACTTACAATAACCGCTTTTTCATATTTCTTATAATCAATCATAGCTTGCAGCACTAGTTCGGCATCACAATTGCCTTTTACAAATCCATCCTTATTTTTCAGAATTTCTTTGAAAATAAGAATATATCCATTTTTTTGAAGAGAAAGGTATAAATCCTGGTTCTCTTCGATATAGCCGATAAACATGTATGCGGTCTCAACACCATATTTTTCTTTCAAATATACTCGAAATTTTTTCCAGTTTAATTTCCAGCCAAGTTCCCGAATTCCAAGATTGACATTCTGGCTGTCAATAAAAGCGTAATTTTTTAGTGGCTTTTGCATAATTTAAAAAAGGTCTACATTATCGCAATAAAAGTGAAAAATCGCAACTATATCTAGCCAGATTTTCTCTTTTGTGATAGAATAATCATGGTAAGCGGTCAACAATAGAATATTTTGTAAAAAGAAATTATGGACAGAATCGATGAATGGATGAAGAGAGCCTTTGAAGAAGAGGAAAAACTCCCGAATTCAAAGCCTGAAACTAAACATCCAACTCCGAAAGATCACAAACAAGGTGATTTTTCAAAAAAACAACAGCGCCAGCCTTACAACAGACCGGCGCAACGGCCCGGACAAAATCGTCCGGCGCAAAACCAGCGTCCGGCGCAAAGTCAACGTCCGGCGCAAAACCAACGGCCAGCGCAGTCCCGCCCCCCTCGCCGCCAACGCGGATCCGCGCAAAACCAAAACCGTCCGCAACCCGGACAGCGTAGCGCGATACAGCTTTCAACAAGCCGTCCGCCAAAAAAACTTCCGCGCAAGCCTTCATCGGGCAAGCCGGCACAAATTTTAAAAGGACAGCTTAAAATAATCCCGCTTGGAGGTCTGAACGAAGTCGGTAAAAACATGATGGTGCTCGAGTACGAGGACGACATCATGATTATTGATATGGGCCTTGAATTTCCATCAGAGGATTTGCTCGGTATAGATTACGTAATTCCGGACGTGAGCTATCTTGAGGAAAATAAGAAACGCATCCGCGGAGTGGTAATCACTCACGGTCATCTCGACCACACCGGAGGAATTCCATACATCCTTCCGAAACTTGATTTTCCGCCGGTTTACGCTTCTAAACTGACAGCCGGCCTGATTTCCCGCCGTCTTGAGGAATTCAAACTTACAAAGATGGCCAAAATAAACGCTTTAAATCTTGATCAGCCGCTTCGTCTCGGTAAATTTTTGTGCAGGTTTATACGCGTGGCGCATTCAATTCCGGATGCGATAGCAGTTGAAGTTGAGACGCCGATTGGAAAAATAGTGCATACAGGAGATTTTAAATTCGACAAACATCCTGCAGGTCTTCAGCAAAAAGCGGACATCCATAAGCTTGAGGCGCTTGGCAGACAAAACGTTCTCGCGCTCTTCTCGGACTCCACAAACGCGCTTGAAAAAGGACATACCATGTCCGAGGAGGAAGTCGAAAAAACTCTCGCAGACGTGGTAAAAGACACGAAAGGCAGAATTATAGTTGCGTCATTTTCCAGCCTTATCGGCAGAATTCAGCAGATTTTTGATATCGCGGAAAAGTGCGACAGAAAAGTTTTCGTTTCAGGCCGCAGCATGCAGGAAAATATAAAGATAGCTTCGGAACTGGGTTATTTGAGGCACAAACCCGGCCTTGTTCAGGACATAAAAAAGTATAAAAATGAAACTCCCGATCCGAAAACTCTTATTCTGACGACAGGATCGCAGGGCGAATCTCTTTCAGCTCTCACGAGAATTGCACGCGGCGAGCATCCGCATATTAAAGTCAAAAAAGGCGACACGATCATCATTTCCGCCTCACCGATTATTGGAAACGAACGCGCGATTGCCACGGTCGTAAACAATCTCTGCATTCTCGGAGCGACTGTAATTCACAACCAGATCATGGATGTTCACACGTCCGGCCACGGAAAACAGGAAGAGCTTAAAAGGATGATCCAGCTTGTGAAGCCGAAATTTTTTATTCCGATTCATGGCGAATATTTTATGCGTTCTGCCCACGCGGAACTTGCGATGAATCAATGCGGCATTCCGCAAAGCAATATAATCATGCTTGAAAATGGTGATGTTCTCGTTGCGGAACAGGGAAAAGTCGCGAAATCGAGCGAAAAAGTGGAAACAAAATACATTCTCATAGATGGTCGCGGAGAAGGACACATGGGTTCGCAGGTTCAGGTTGACCGCGAGATTATGTCACAAAACGGAGCATTGATAATTCTCATCCACGTCGACAGAAAAAAGCATCTGAAAAAAACGCCGGATATAGTCTCCAGAGGATTTATATACATGCACGAATCCGAGGAAATAATCAGGGAAATCACGGAAGTCGCGGGACAGGCATACAAAAACATAATGAAAAAAAATCCCGGCGCGACCCGCCAGGATGTAAAGAAATACATCAAACAGACGGTGGACAAATACGCAACTTCAAAACTGGAAAGACGGCCTCTTATAATTCCATTGATAATAGAAAGTTAGTATAATTCTCTCATGCTCGACCTCATTCTTTCTTCAATATACTTCATTCTGCCGGCTTATGTCGCGAATGCATGTCCGGTTATTGCGGCAAAGCTGAATCTTCCGCTGAAGCGTCCGGTCAGCGGAAAGCTTTTCGGTTCGCATAAAAGCATCCGCGGTTTCTATGCGGGATATCTCGGCGCCCTTGCAATGCTTGCCCTCCAGCTTTATTTCCAGAAAAACAACATCATGAGTTCGTACATACTCCTCGATTACGAACATATAAATCTGTTTCTATACGCATTTTTGTTCGGAATAGGTGCGATCACAGGCGATCTTGTGAAGTCTTTCTTCAAAAGAAGACTGAATATCGCGCCCGGCCAGCCCTGGTTTCCGTTTGACCAGCTGGATTTCGTGACTGGAGCGCTGATATTTTTACTCCCCTTCTACATTCCGGCATGGCAGGTTATAGTGACTATCATCGTAGTAACCCCGGTTTTGCATTTTCTTGCGAACGTAACCGGATACCTGCTTCACCTTAAAAAGGTCTGGTGGTAGAAAAAGAGACGTAAGTATTGGCCAGGATATAAAACTGGCCGTATCAAAGTCTACTTGCCATAAAAATAATCGAAGGTAAAGTGCATGCAGGCACGAAAATGAGCACATCGGGGTGTGGCGCAGTTGGCTAGCGCGCAAGCATGGGGTGCTTGAGGCCGCAGGTTCAAGTCCTGTCACCCCGACCATCGTTGTAACTCCAACCCTCTAAAAACGTTTTAAATTTGGGAAAACTTAAGAGGGCTTGACAAATCAGGCAAAAAAGCTATAATAACAAACTTGTAAATATAACAAATTATGGAATTTAAAGATCCAGAACAAATAGGTTGGGATGATGATAGTGGAGAGATATCGGTAGGAGAAGATAGTCGCACTACGCCGCAAAAAGTTTTAGAAGAAGTAGCAGAGGAGGCAAGAGCACTGGGACTTCACGTAATAGAAGATTCTCAGCTCGAATCAGCACGGTTTCATCTTGGACTAGTAGAACCGCAGCACGAACCAAAAGAAACTCGACTAAAAATCGAGCTTAGCAAAGCACTATCTGAAGTTTATACGGACCTTCAGGCAATGGCCGGAGAAGCTATAGAAAACAAGATTGACCCAGCGTTAATAGATCTTATCAAAGCGACAATAAATCTTCCCGAAGTGGAGGGGCAGGTTATTTTGCCTGACGATGAAAACACATTGAAGGAATTGACAAGAATGCTTTCAGGTGAGTTATTGCCTAACCTGGAAAGAGAGCTCTTGAGAGAGATAGAAGAACATAAAAGCCTTTGGAAACGCTTTTTTGGAGGAAAAGGAACGGCTGCAATTTTGGAAGATTTCTGCGGTAGAAGCAGAAAAATGAGATTGAACATTTCAAGAATATTGCAAAACGGCAGACCGCGCAAAGTCACTCTAACAGGAGTCAGGCTCAAAGATCTCAGAAAACAATAACCCTCAACAAACTCTCCCACGTTGTGATATAGTTTGGTCAACCTTAATTCTCATTCTATGAAACTGAAACCAAACCATGTCATTATTCCGCTTATCACAATACTGGTCGCGCTGGCGGGCAGGTATTTCACGGACCTGGGCATGCCCTGGTACAACTTCGGAGTGCTGAAGCCTGATCTCACGCCGCCGGGCTGGGCATTTCCTCTCGCGTGGACAGCGATCTTCGTTTTCACTACAATTGCTGCTCTGCTGGTCTGGAATAAAGGCACTTCGCCACAAGGATTTTTCTCGTTTTTGTTGAATAGAAAATCGGCGTCCCGCTTTCACTGGGCGGTTGCTGTGCTTTTCATCAACGCAATTTTAAACGTACTCTGGACTTATCTTTTCTTTGCAAAAAGCCTGGTACTGGAATCATTCGCGGAAATTATTGTTCTGGAAATGACGATTCTAATTCTCGTGATCCTGAGCTGGAAAATCTCGCGCGCCGCATCGGTTCTGCTCCTGCCTTACCTCATCTGGGTGGGCTTCGCGACGTATCTGAACTACCAGATAGTTATTTTGAACTTCTGAAAGCCACACAACGCCCAAAACATTCGTCAAACTCAATAAATTGACATATTTCCATAAATACATTGTACTAGTGTCAATTTAGTTTTTTAACCCAAACTCATGAAAAAACTGAACTTCCTCGACTGGGTCGCATTGATCCTGGTTGTTATCGGAGCGATAAACTGGGGATTGGTAGGATTATTCCAGTTCGACCTGGTATTCTATCTGTTCGCGACTATGTATACAGTTGCGCAGGTTGTTTATGTGGTTGTTGGAGTGGCAGGTTTATACCTGTTTGTTTCAATGCTTGCAAAAGGCAAAGAATAAACCTCATTCCTGAATTAAAATAAAAAGTCATGCTTTCCTTATGGAAGTGGCATGACTTTTTTGGTAATATCGGAAGCCCTATGAAAAGAGGAATCGCAACATTTACGCTTGATACCGGAAAATGCCCGAAATGGCTTTTTGAGAGAATGGTAAAGCTTGGTCGTGAAATAATTCAGGTTTTGGTTGCGGAATATGGACCGGAGGAATTCATCCGGCGCATAGCTGATCCTGTCTGGTTTCAGTCTTTGGGAACAGTATTGGCTTTTGACTGGAATGCGAGTGGGCTGACGACGACGCTTACTGCTGCGCTTAAGGAGGCGATTCGTTTTCAGGAAAAAGATTTGGGAATTTTTATCTGCGGCGGAAAAGGCCGCACATCAATGAAAACTCCGTCCCAGATTATGGAATGGTCAAACAGATTAAGCCTTCCGGATTCGCACGGAAAAAATCTTGTTTACAATTCGCGGATGAGCGCAAAAGTCGACAGCTCGCTCGTTCAGGACGGATTTCAGCTTTATCATCACTCGTTTTTCTTTACGGCGTCAGGCGCCTGGGCGGTCGTCCAGCAGGGAATGAATAAGGAAAAGCGCGCGGCGCGCCGGTATCATTGGTCATCGGACAACGTAAAAGATCTGATCCAGGAGCCTCACACGGGAATAGTGTCCGACCCGCTTAAAAAGGCACCGACACTCGATATGACATCGCGCGTAAGCGGCAAAAACCGCGATATTTCCCTCGAAATGGTGTCCGCCGGGTACAACACTCTCATGAAAGACGTTCAGCTTTTAAGAAAACATTCCTCAAAACTTTCGCGCATGGCAAGTTTCAAAATAGCTGAAAATCAGCTCACGCTTCTGGAATTATCCGACACGGAATTTCATCATCACCCCGTTGTCAGCGAGGACTTTTCACGAAGCCGTTATCTTGAAAAAATTCTTTATCTTCTTTGCGACAAAAAGCCTTCTTCATACGAAAATCTTCTTGCCACAAAAGGCGTCGGTCCCAAAACCGTCCGCGCTCTCTCCCTCGTTTCCGAAATAATCTACAACGCCCCCGCCTCCTATCGTGACCCGGCCCGCTATTCCTTCGCGCACGGCGGAAAAGACGGGACGCCTTATTTTGTGGACAAAAAAACCTACGACCAAAACATAGAAATCCTGCGAAAAGCCGTGCTTCGCACGCGCATCTCTCCTACCGAAAAAAATAAAATCATTTCCCGCCTCAGTCCCACCTAAACCTTTAAATATCGAAAAATATAGTCTAAAATATCCCCGCATGCCATACAAAATCCTTAAACATAGCGCCGATATAAAGCTGGAAGTAACGGGCAAAACGCTTGAAGAACTTTTTAAATCGGCCCTTGAGGCAATGTCAAAAATCATGCTTCCAAATCCCACTGAAAAGCCTCCGATAAAAAGGGAAATTTCCGTCACGGCCCCGGACAGCACGATCTTGCTTATTGATTTTCTGAACGAGGTTCTTGAAAATGTGGATATTTACAAAGAAGTTTATACCGATATATTTTTTCTCCAGCTCACGGACAACAAAATCGAAGCTGAGATTTACGGAATCCATCCAAACGCAATTCGCAAAAACATAAAAGCCGTGACATTTCACGAGGCCGACATCGCCAGAACAAAGGACGGATGGCTAAAAACCAAAATAGTTTTTGATATTTAAAACTTTAATATTTTTCTGACATCACTCAGATTCTCTGCCCCCATCAGCCTCATTCTAAGCTCACTTGCGCCCTCAAATCCTTTAATGTACCAGGCCAGATGTTTTTTTAAATGGCAAAAAAGTTTTTTTCCGCCAAAAATTTTCACAAAATATTCACAATGCTCGATAGCCGCCGTTTTTTTGCGCTTTAGGCTCGGTTCTTTTCCGCCAAAAAACCACGGATTCCCCTGCACGGCGCGTCCCACTATAACGCCATCCAGATCATACTTCTTGATCTTTTCCACAGCATCTTTCATTGACTTAACATCCCCGTTCCCAAAAAACAGCGTCCCGCTTCCCTTGCAGATTTTCGCAGCCTTGCCGAGAATTTCCCAATCCGCCTCGCCCCGGTAAAGCTGTTTCAGGGTCCGTCCGTGCATAAAAATCGCATCAGGTTTTTCCTCAAGAAGTTGCTCCATCCACTGCTCGTAAGCAACCTCGTCATAGCCGATTCGCGTTTTTACCGACACCGGAATTACCCGCCGTTTCGCTTTCCCATGCCGCATTTTTTCAACTTCTTTGATAATGTTTTCGTGCACACCGGCCTTTTTCATGCTGATTCCGCCCGCCCAGTCGTCGACACCTTTTTTTACTGAACGGATAATTCCCCGGGCCAATTCCGGAGTTCGTATAAGCGCCGCGCCCGATCCTTTTTTTGCAATTTTTTGAATGGGACAGCCCATATTTATATCAATTCCATCAAATCCGAGTTCGCATAACATCACCGCCGCCTTATAAAACGACAAAACTTCCACCCCAAAAAGCTGCGCAACAATCGGCCTCTCGATTTCATCATACAAAAAGGCAGGCATCATTTTGACAGCCCCGCGCGCCAGCCCTTCCACATTTGTAAATTCCGTCATAACAAAAGACGGCTTGCTGTGTTTGGAAACCATATACCGCATCGCCGCATCGGTAACACCATCCATCGGCGCCATCCCCACGATCGGCTTTTTCAATTTTTTGTAAAAATTATCCTTCATCATTTGTTAAAAATTTGACTTTGATTATAAACTACAGTGTAATGACTATCCACATAATATTCAAATATGTCATCGGTAAGAAAAAATCCAAGAATATATAGCAGGGAAGAACTGCGCGCGCAGGAAGCGGTCATAGTAAAAATCCTCGAAACAGGCACGCAGGAGGAACTTAGGCTCCTGGAACAAGCTGAAAACGACCCTGATTTGCATCCACAGATACGTTGCCTGATAGACGAATGCAGAGGACGGGTTGGCTGCAGTACTTCGCTACAGGAAGATAGATACACCCTTTCACCGGAACTTTTCAAAGAAAGGAGTATGTAGTAAACATATTATGACTCAGGCAAAAAAATCAAAAAGCAGAATTTTCATCGCGATCCCGATTCCAAAACCGCTTCTCGCTAAAATCCGGTAAAAATTCTTCATAAAGTGAAATTGTGACCGGTCACAATACGTGATATTCTTTTCCCAGAATTTTACCTCATTCCATATGACAAAAACTGATAAGAACGCGCTCGTTTGGATGAAAAAATATCTGCGGTATACGGATTATATCGCGGCATCGCAGCTTTACCTGAAGGATAATTTTTTGCTTGATGAATCTTTGAAGCCGGAACATATAAAAGCCCGCATTCTCGGACACTGGGGAACTGTGCCGGGTCTGAATTTTATTTACGCGAACTTGAATTATCTGATCTGCAAGCATAAATGCAACCTTCTTCTGGTAACGGGGCCCGGCCATGGCGCGCCTGCAATTCTTGCGAATCTTTTTGCGGAAGGAACTCTTCATGAATTTTACAAAAATTATCCACGCGACAAAAAAGGAATGGGCAAAATTATCCACGACTTCAGCTGGCCGCATACGCCATTCCCAAGCCATGTCACGCCCGGCGTACCTGGCTCGATTCTTGAAGGCGGCGAACTCGGGTATAGCCTTTCAACCGCTTTCGGCGCCGCCCTCGACAACCCAGATCTCATAGTCGCCGCAATTGTCGGCGACGGCGAATCTGAAACCGGCCCGACCGCGACAGCATGGCACAGTAACAAATTTTTAAATCCCAAAACTTCCGGCGCCGTCCTTCCGATAGTCCACATAAACGGCTACAAAATCAGCAATCCCACGATTTACGGAACAATGGACGACACCGAATTAAAAAAACTTTTTGAAGGATACGGTTACGAACCGCTCATAGTTTCCCAGCCGAATGTTGAAAGAAAAATGCTCGAAGCGGTCGAAAAAGCATACCAGAAAATCCGCAGCATCCAGCGCGCCGCCAGAGCCGCCGCGTCACCGGCCCTCAAGCCGAAATGGCCGGTAATTCTACTCCGAACTTTAAAAGGCTGGACGGGCGTCCGCAAATATCATGGACATCCGGTCGAAGGATCTTTTCATTCCCACGGGATTCCGATTGAAAATCCAAAAAAAAATCCCGAGGATTT
Source organism: Candidatus Peregrinibacteria bacterium (assembly GCA_043810515.1). Lineage (GTDB taxonomy): Bacteria > Patescibacteriota > Gracilibacteria > UBA1369 > LOWO2-01-FULL-3 > WJKQ01. The sequence continues at coordinate 2,628 of JBDRNZ010000035.1, read as the reverse complement.
AAAAATAGTCGAAAAATGGCTCAGAACCTACCGCGTCCGTGAACTTCTCGACAAAAACGGGAAGCCCCACGCTGACCTTCTGCGCTTTGTACCATCCGGAAAATACCGCATCGGAATGAATCGCCACGCAAACGGCGGAAATTTTTACAAACCTCTCAAACTTCCGCGTCTTTCAAAATACGAAACGCGCATCCGCACCCGAGGCTCGGTATTTGAGGGAAACACGGTCACAGCCGCCCCGATGCTCCGCGACATTATCAAAAAAAATCCGAAGTCTTTCCGCGTGCTCTGCCCCGATGAAATAGAATCAAACAAACTCGAAGCGCTTTTTGAAACGACTTCCCGCGCCTACATGTGGCCGGTTAAAAAAACCGATGAGTCTCTTGCGCCGGACGGCCGTGTCATGGAAATGCTGAGCGAACACACGTTGCAGGGCTGGCTTCAGGGATATATTTTGACAGGCCGCCACGGAATTTTTGTGAGCTACGAGGCATTTGCGACAATCATAAACAGCATGGTTGATCAGCACGCGAAATTTTTGAGACAAAGTTTCCGCATACCTTGGAGAAAACCTGTTGCAAGCGCCGTTTACCTGCTTTCGAGCGTTGGTTGGCGTCAGGATCACAATGGATTTTCACACCAGAATCCGTCATTTGTGAGCAATATTCTTCAGAAACACAGCGATTTCTGCCAGATATATTATCCGCCTGATGCGAATTCGCTCCTCGCGGCATTTGAGGAAACCTCAAAAAAGAAAGATGCGATCTGCGTGATTGTTGCGGGGAAACGCGACCTTCCGCAGTGGCTCAGCCTGAAGGAAGCACGCTCTCAGGCCAAAACAGGCATTGCGGTTTGGGAATGGGTCGGCGGCGCCGCAGCAACCGCCCGCCCCGACGTCGTCCTCGCCTCCGCCGGCGATTACATCACCCAGGAAGCTCTCTACGCGGTAAAGCTTTGCCGCCTTCTTGTTCCTGAACTTCGCATCCGCTACGTAAACGTCTCGGAATTAACCTCAATCTGTCTCGGCGATTTCTTCCGCCCCGACGACCCGCGAAGCAGTGCCACGGAGCGTGGCATAAACAAATATTTCACGCCCGACAAACCGGTCGTATTCGCCTATCACGGCTACACAAACGATATTGAACAGATCCTCTGGCCATACGTAAACTCCGCCCGCTTCTCAATTCACGGCTACGAGGAAAGAGGCTCGACCACGACCCCGTTCGACATAAAAATTGCAAACGGCGTCAGCTTTTATCAGCTTGCAATAGACCTTATCACTCAGGGCGCCAAAACCAACAAAGCTGTTGCGAAAAAGGCCTCCTCAGCCATCCGCGCCATCAACAAAAAAATCGCCTACCACCAAAAGTACATCGAGTCCCATGGCGACGACCCCCCGGAGGTCAAAGAAGCAAGATGGTAAGCCGGAAATTTTTTGGTGGGCAGGGAGGGAAATAAGCCTTTTTCGACTAAGTTTTTTACTTTCCCTTTCCTCAAGCTCAATCTTATCAATTTTCTTATCGAAAAGTAATAGAAATAATCCTGTTGGTATCATCTGAATGTTCAAAACATCATTACCCTTTCCATACTCACAACTTACCTCTGAAAACAGTAATCCCATAAATCGCATAAACAATAGTTTTAGCTCTGCAACTTCATTTAATTCCTCTTCTGTATATTCACTTTTTATAGGCTGTTCTTTCCCGTTATCTTTCAAATGAAAAATCATCGAATGGTAGCTAAAACCAGAAGCGGTAGGTTTTTCTGCCAATACTTCTTTTAAAAATATCTGCACTAAACCTTTTTTTGCAACAAGTTCTTGTAATCTCTTAAAAGTAGCAGAAACATCTTTAAGTACTTCTCTTAATTCAATAAAGTCATAATATTTTACTGTACTGGACTTTCTTGAATTTTTTGAAGCTTCATGTTCAGATATCGCAGTTCTTAGGCTTTCAACTTGTTCATTTATTTTCCAATCATAATTATCTGCAATTATTTCCTCTAAAACTTTTAACTGTTTTTTTCTTTTATTATCATATTTTTCAAGTATCATCGCTTCCTTAATAGCATTTGCGTTAACTTTGATAATATTTTTAAGTTCAGTTTCAACTTTATCAATATTTTTAATCTTCAAAGTACCCATATATTCAAGAAGTCTTTCTTCCAAATAATCGGCTCTGATAGAAGGGCATTTACATACTCCCTGTTTCCTTCCAGTACATAAATATCTGCGAACCATTTTATCATTTGAGCCTTTTTCTGCTGCCCCATACATCGAATAACCACAGTTATTACTCTTAATCAATCCTTGCAATAGATAGACTCGCTTTTGTCGGCTTGTTGTTTGCCCTTTATTAGCTGGTTTTCCTCTATCGTTCTTTTTTATTAACTCCTGAACTCTGTTAAATAAATCATCGTTTATCAAAGGAATAAGATGTACATCATCATCCATAGTTAATCTCATTAACTTTCCTCTATTTCGATACCCTATATATGTTTTATTTTGTAAGATACTTCTAATCAAATCCCGTGTGAAAGGGACTTGAATAGGTTTTCTCCTATCAGTCAAAGTCCCATCTTTCCTTGTATATTTTTCCCTAATAACTTTTTCTCTTGTTAATCCTTTTT
>JBDRNZ010000034.1:0-38620 GCA_043810515.1 Candidatus Peregrinibacteria bacterium | reverse complement strand
TTTCCGGAGCAGTCGGGAACGCATGGGCCGGCAACGCACTGATTGTTCTGGCAATTTTCGCCGGTGGCGCAGGTGCCGCAGCTACCGCCGCAGCCGTCGTCCCCGCACTCTTTGCCGGTGCAGTTGGGGACGCAGTCGCATTGACCTCCCTGGCAGGTCTCGCCAGGGCCGCATGCGACACAGTAGATGATCTGGTTGCATCCGTTGTTCTGCGATCCGCACTCTGCGGGTATGTCAGCGCAGGTGCGTGGCGTGCAGGTTTCCTCCACGCACGCGTCATCCACGCACGTCTCTTGGGCTGTGCACGCCTGCTTTATGAACTCCCACTGCCAGCAGCTGTTCTGCCACCAAACGTCGCCGTTGTGGCAGAGGTATCCGAACTGCGAAACGGCCTGACACAGACTATTCACGCATTGCGAGGCGCAACCCGTGCAGGTGCCGCAGGTTCCGTCGCAACCGTTGTCGCCGCAGGTCTTGTCGGTGCAGTTTGGAATACAATGCTCAGGATCAGGCAGAATGTTGATTGTATGGGCAGTCACCGGGCTTCCGTTGCCGGTCTGTGTGAAAGTTGTACAAGAGATTACATGGTCTCCGGCACTTGACCAAGTGAATGTCACCTTGGCCCACTTCCATCCCAGCAAAAACCCTGAATCATAGGGGATCCCGTCTGGGTACTGTGAGCCATAGCTAGTGCATTGTACTTTCGTATCAGTGAAATCAGGACTCACCCCGGGTTTCACCAATACTTCTACGGGTATATTTACAATACCGTCATTGGAAGCATCAATGAGCGGAGAGGTGGGAGTTCCTTGACATTCACAGATAGGTCCCAGAGCAGTTGACTTACAGTTGTGGTACTCTCTATCACAGTAGGAACAAACGCCGTAGGTAGTGTTCGGCCCGACAGAAACTCCTGTCTTGCACCACTGTTGTACGGTGGGGCAGGTGAATGCTTTGCAGCAATCAGGATCGTAGTCATAGCACGGGTAAACCCAATCTTCGCTCCCACATTTCCCATCAGAGATTTCCGCTCCGACGGAAAAACAGATTTCATCCGACGTTTCGCCTGCTGATGGAAATCCTCCTTCAAATAATTCATCGCAGACGGCTTTGGTGCATGGCAGTTTGCATAATTGCACCAAAAAGAAACCGCACAGTCCTTTAGCCCATTTCCACACTTTCGAAACTGCAGCGCAACCGTACTTGCACAGTTTTGCAAGCTTTTTGCACGTTGCACTGCAAGTTTCGTGTCCCAAGTCTTCCCCAAGAGGAAGCAGTCCACGAGAAAACTCCACTCTGGCAGGCTCATAGGGTTGGGAATCGCAGCTTGGACGGTGATCAACGGTCTCGGTCTGAACACATCCGACGAACAACAGTGCCACGATCACGGATATACCGTATTTCTGTACCATTTTGGAACCTCCTTCTGGCAAATCGTTACTTCATTTCTAGTCGTACCAGTCCGACTTCGTCTTGAATATATAGGATACTTGTCTTGCCCTGATCCATTTCCTCTATGTAGTTGTACTGTAATGCAAGGTCGTCGTCAGTATCCAGAAGAGAAACGAACAGGGCGTAGCCCGTTTCAGTTTCGTTTACATACAGGAGCGAAATGCCTAACAACATGTGATCGTCCTTGTCATAGGCCAGAATCGCAGATGAAATGTCAGGACGAACACCGTATCGTTGGAACATGTAATCAGAGAGAACGCCGTAGCGTTTCTGCGTTTCCAGGGACCGGACAGCGGAGTCCGCCAGTGCACCATTCTGAACTTCTTGCGGGGTTGAGAGATCACTTGTGTCAGCAATTTCAGGGAGAACAGGATCTGGAGAGAACACCTCATCCTGATCATTCTCATCCCCTTGATTTACGTCCTTTCCGCCCGAAACCGGCGGCGTCTGAGAGTCCTGCTGATCAGACTGCTCATTATCGGAAACCGTTGGAATCGTTCCCCGATCCTTCTTCCCATCGCATCCGGCCACCATGAGGGAGAACATCGCCAGAATCGCAAGAAAAACAATACCAAAGATAGCGTTAAGTCCCTTTTTCATGCTCATCTTCCTACCTTGTTAGTTGTGTTACCAGTCTACAACCGTAGCTGGTTTACGTCAAACCGCGTAACTTACCATTGATGTCAAAGATCAAGAATCAGCTGCGTTCCTCCTCCGGTATTAAACCGAAGGGAAAAGAGGCATAGATCCTGGACAAAGAATATTAGACCTTTGAAAGAGTAAAGCAGGTTCTTGCGCCGGATTTTCTGTTGTAAAGTTTTCGGCAACAGTTTTTGTTTAATTTTTTTGTGGACAGAATGGGGGTTTGTTTGTATGATAGTCAAAAGTCCTAAATTTTAAGGCTTATGGCTAATATAAAAGATTACAAAATAGCTACTCTGGGAAGCCATACTGCGCTTCAGATACTGAAAGGTGCCAAAGATGAGGGGTTTTCCACTATTTGTATTTGCGAAAAAGGTAAGACGAGGCCGTACAAAAGCTATGGCGTGGCTGACGAGATTATCGAGATCGACAACTTTAAAGATTATTTTCAGATTGAGCAAAGGCTTGTTGAGCAAAACGCGATAGTTATTCCGCATGGGTCTTTTGTCGCTTATATAGGCCCGGAAAAAGTTCTCGACATAAAAGCGATGCATTACGGTACAAAAGGCATTCTTGAATGGGAATCAAACAGGGACAAAGAGCGCGAATGGCTTCTGAACGCCGGCATTAAAATTCCCAAAAAATTCAAAACTCCCGAAGATATAGACCGGGCCGTGATTATAAAATTTCATGGGGCGCGCGGCGGAAAGGGCTATTTTCTGGCAAATTCGCCGGAAGAATTTTATCAGAGATTTAAAGAGTACGAGGGGAAAGAGGACGCCAACAATTATGTTATTCAGGAATATATAGTGGGCGTGCCGGTGTATTCGCACTATTTTTACAGCAGAGTCACGGGAGAACTGGAAGTTATGGGCTTTGACAAACGCTACGAGTCAAATGCCGATTCCATCGGACGCGTAGCCGCGAAAGATCAGGTTGATGTCGGAATCCGCACAACATATACAATCGCCGGAAATGTTCCGCTGGTTTTGAGAGAATCGCTGCTGCCGAAAATTTTTGATATGGGTGACAGAGTTATTGAATCATCGAAAAAACTGGTTGACGGAGGGCTTTTTGGGCCTTTCTGTCTGGAAGGTATTATTGATCCGGATCTGCATTATTATGTATTTGAAATTTCCGCCAGAATCGTTGCGGGCACAAATCCTTATATTAACGGCTCGCCGTATACCTGGCTCAGGTACAATGAACCGATGAGCACCGGACGAAGAATTGCAAGAGACATCAAGACGGCGATCGAGCAGGATGTTCTTGAAAAAGTCCTCGGATAACATTATTTTCAAAATATGATTAGTCAAAAAGAAATAGCCAAAATTTTAAAAACCTACGATCTGAAAAATCTGACCATAGGCGTGCTTGGCGGACACAGCGCTCTTGACGTGTGCGAAGGCGCGAAAAATTACGGTTTCAGAACGGTGGCGGTCTGCCAGAAAGGACGCGACAAGACTTATTCGAAATATTACAAAACGAGGCCGGCTCCCTGGGCGCCGGAAGGAGAGCTCGGATGTGTGGACGAGGTAATCATGGTTGATAAATTTGCGGATGTTGTGAAGCCTGCCGTGCAGGAAAAGTTGCGAAAACTTAATACGATTTTCATTCATAACCGGTATTTTTGGGTTTATTTTAAGGATTTTTCTGATATTGAGGAAAAATTCAAAGTTCCGATTTACGGCCTGAGGCAGGGCGTCAAGCTTGAGGAAAGGGATCAGCCCAATAACCAATATGTGCTTCTGAAGAAGGCCGGCATAAGGATGCCGAAAATTATCCGCGAAGGTGGCAGCGGGATGAGTGAGGAGGCACTGAAAAAGGCTTTGGACAAGCATTTTGTCGGGGAGAAAGGCGGACCGCTGATTGTAAAAGTGAACGAGGCGATTCGCGGCTATGAAAGGGCGTTTTTTGTGATAACAAGTGAGATGGATTATTTCCGGATTGGCGGGAACATGATTGAGGCGGGAAAAATTAAGCGGAAAGATCTTGCCAATGCGGTGATTGAGGAATTTGTGATCGGGGCGCAGGTAAATTTTAATTATTTTTATTCGAATCTGACCGGCGAACTTGAGTTGATGGGAATTGATACGCGCAGACAGACGAGCCTGGATGGATTTTTGAGGCTCGACGCGGGAACGCAGATGGAACTTATAAATGGCGGCTACAAGCCTTCCATGATCGAAACCGGCCACATAACCTGCACAACGAAAGAATCGATTCTGGAAAAGGCTTTTGAGGCCGGCGAGAAATTTGTAAAAACTTTGAAAAAAGAGGTGCCACCCGGCATGATCGGACCTTTTGCGCTGCAGGGCGCTATCTCCGCCGAAAACGGCCGTGAAGACTTTGTGGTTTTTGATGTAAGCATGCGAATTCCGGGCTCGCCCGGCACGCGATTTACGCCTTACACGTCATATTTGTACGGCGAACCTGTGAGCTACGGTGACAGAATCGCGATGGAGATAAATGAGGCGGTGGAGGGGGGAGAACTTCATAAAATTTTAACTTAACAGTAGATTATGGTGCTTACTACGGAGCAGGAAAAAGAAATTTTAAAGGCTTCCAGAGAAGCCAAGAAGGGTAAAAACGTAACCAGAGCGATGGACGCAAAAGAAGCAATTGAATATCTGGATTCGATAAAATGAAAATACGCTATCATAAAAATTTTGTTATGATAGTTATGTACTTGTCATAATGCTGGATATAGGAAAGCATAGTCATGTTTATTAGTCCCTTTCCACTTTCAGCCTGTCTTTTTTGTATCTAAAAAAGGCGACGAGGATTGAGATTATTAGCGCGAGGTAGGTAGTCAGGATGGCAATGTAGGTAATGGCGGAGGTTTTTGGCCGGCTGAAATATTCCAGAAGAAATGGGATTGTAAAAATGTAGATAAAAAGCAGGCCACCGATTAGTTTCATGTGGAGGGGCTTGTAGAAGCCTTTTGTGTTGATGAAAATGTATGAGGCGAAGGCGAGGCGGGTGACGCGCTGGGCGGCCATAAGCGAAAACATTACAAAGTTTATGTGGCCGATTATCAGAAATGTTATTACGACTGCGCCGATAAATAGGTTGTCCCCTATCATATCGAGGAAAACGCCTGCGGGAGTTTCCTGTTTTAATTTTCGGGCGAGGTAGCCGTCAAGAACGTCGAGAGCGAGAATGGTGAGGCTGAAAATTAAAGCTGTCAGGTTTTGGCCGGTTGCGAAAAAATATACCGTCAGTGGAACCAGAATAACCGTGCGGAGGATTGAGATGGAATTTGGTATGTTTAAGACTTTTTTCATGGGATTTGGACTGGTGATTTCCGTATTTAATGCTATAATTTTGCGGTAAATTTGTCCATAAGATATTAAGATGAAAGTTTTGGTATTGGCCGCTGGCAGGAGCAACAGAATGAAGCCTGTCAGGGATAAAAATTTTTTGAATTTTATGGGTCGTCCGCTGATAAGGCGGCAGATTGAAGCGCTTGAGAGCGCGGGTTTTGTTGATCTGATTCTTGTGGGCGGGGCTCATAATCTTGGTGAACTCGGGGAGGTCGCGCGGGAAGTGCAGGGCGTGAATGTCGAGCTCGTGGAACAAAAAGATCTCGAGCAGGGCATGTGCGGCGCGATTCTGGCAGCGAAGGATCTTATCAAAGACGGGGAAATTATGGTTTTCAGCAGCAATGATGTTGTGGATCAAACGGCTTTTGAACTTGTGATGCAGGCCGCGAAGGACGAAGACGCGGACAGCTATATTCTCGGAAAAAAAGTTTCAGAATATTTTCCGGGCGGGTATCTGGAAACCGACGAAAACGGGTTTTTGAAAAGTATAATCGAGAAGCCCGAGCCGGGAACCGAGCCGAGCGATATGGTGAATCTTGTTGTTCATCTGCACAAAAATTCCGGGAAGTTGATTGAGGCGCTTGAGAATGTGAAGAGCAAAAATGATGATCTGTACGAAGTCGCGCTGGGCGAGCTGCTGAAAAATGGGATGAAGATGAAGGCTGTTGCTTATAACGGCTTCTGGCAGCCGATCAAATATCCGTGGCATATTCAAAAAGTTTTCAGGTATTTATTCGAAAAAACCGGCGAAAACATCAGTCCGTCCGCAAAAATAGCGGACAGTGCGGTGATAAAGGGGCCGGTCGTGATCGGTGAAAATGTAAAAATTCTTGATGGGGCGGTGATAAACGGACCGGTGTATATCGGCGATAATTCAGTCATCGCGACCAATGCGCTGGTGAGGGAAAGCCACGTCGGCGAAAACTGCGTGATCGGTTTTGGAAGTGAGATCGCGCGGAGTTATCTGGGAAATAACGTCTGGACTCACACAAATTATGTCGGAGACAGCGTGATCGGAAGCAATGTTTCTTTTGGCGCGGGAACCGTGACCGGAAATCTGAGACTTGATGAAAAAAATATTTTTATGAACTGCGATGGGAAAAAAGTCGACACGCAGTCCGCGAAATTCGGGCTTGTGACTGGCGATGACATCCGCGTTGGCGTAAATACGAGCTTTATGCCGGGCGTAAAAATAGGTGGCGGAAGTTTTATAGGCGCGGGAATTGTCGTGGGCGAGGATATCGAGGAAGACAGTTTTGTACGGGGGAAATTCGAACTTAAAATTTCAAAAAACAAAGAAAAAGCTGATCCAAGAACATGAAATTATCAATCACGGTAGTTAATTACAACCAGAAATATTTTCCGAGACTATGCGTCGAGGCGCTGCAGAAAAGCAAAACGGACTTTGATTTCGAAATCATCTTCTGCGACAACAATTCAAGCGACGAGAGTCTGGATTATCTCAAATCCTCGGCTGAGAAAGGCGATATCAAGCTTGTCGAGCCGGGAAAAAATCTGGGATATGGCGGCGGGCATAATTTTGCGGCGCGCGAGGCTAAAGGCAAATACATACTGATTTTAAACACGGATATTACCGTCGAGCCGGACACTCTGCAGAAGCTTGTCGATTATCTGGACGCGCACAAAGAAGCCGGAATGGTGGGGCCGAAACTCATGTACCACAACGGCGAAATTCAGCAGTCGTGCAGGAGACATTTCAGGTTTTTTGATCTTTTTATTAAGCGAAGTTTTCTGAAACGGATCTGGCCATTCAGCAGAAGGTACAAAAATTATATCATGGGTGATTTTAACCACAAAAGCACGCAGGAGGTTGATCTGATAACCGGCGCGTTTATGATGATCCCGAAGGAGATTTTTGATAAAGTGCGCGGCTTTGATGAGAGGTATTTTTTGTTTATGGAGGATTTTGATTTATGCAGGAAAGTTGAGGAGGCGGGATACAAAGTCGTGTATTATCCCGAAGCGGTTGCAACGCATTACCATAAAAGGCTGAGCGAGGGGTCTTTCTTCAGGCTTCTTTTTAAGAAAATTTCGTGGTATCACCTGGCTAGCGCTGTGAAGTATCACTGGAAGTGGCGAGGTATGTAGGTTGAGCCAGGTTGGCCAATACCTGGGCCGCTATTTTTGTGATTATACCGTAGGCAAAATCTCTGATTTTAAGCTCCTCATTGGAAAGTTTTTCCTTTCCTCCTAAAATTTCCCGGATTTGATGGTTTGAATCCTGAGCTATTTGTACAACTTCACTGCGGGAAGCGGCTTTAACCAGTCTTTGATTAATAAATCTGATGGCCGTCAGGACATTTTTTCCTGTTTCTGTTGAGGAAAGAAATCTTTGTTCGCGTTCTGTGATAATTTCTGACATGATTTTGATTGTTTGGCGATAGAAAATGCCTTATTCCTCATGAAATGTCAACTTTATAATTTTGAAGAGATGGGAGAATTTGTGTAGTTTTATTTTCTAAAATTAAAAAATACTATATGGTGAGGCGCTTGGAACGAGAGGCCTTTGAGTATGATGATGAGGAGGAGGACGATGACACCTTTGAGAATCCGGTAAATCTGTTGGCTGCAGCGAAAATTCTTGGGTTGCATATTGATTGCTGGAATAACAATGGTCGGAAGGATATGGTTCAACGTAAAATTGATGAAACAGTTTTAGCTGTAACTTCAAGCGGAATATCATGTTTACGTATCTTTCTTGATACACAAAGAGCTGCGTTAGTAAGAGCGGTTGGAGATCGCCGCACTGTTAACGCTGCGATAAAGAAAGTTCGGGCTTGTGATAATTCTAATATTGATGCCCTTGTTCAGAAGTGCAGAAGGCAGGCTGGCAGTTGCTTGGATCAAGAGGATGAGAATTCAGGCCGCTGATTTTGCAAGCATGCGGATAACCTGTGGGTAGTATTTTTTTTCCAGGGCCTGGACTTTTTCTTTTAAGGTTTCGGGGGTGTCTTTGGGAGTGACGGGGCAGGTTTTCTGAAGGATTATTTCGCCCGTATCGACGTTTTCATCGATATAATGGATCGTCATGCCGGTTTCTTTCTCTCCTGCCGACAGGACGGCTTCGTGGACGTTTGAGCCGAAGTAGGATTTTCCTGAAAATTTGGGGATAAGGGCCGGATGGACGTTTATGATTTTTCTTTTGAATTTTTGGACGAAAGGTTTTGAAAGAATGCGCATGTAGCCGATGAGAACTACGAGGTCGACTTTGTTTTCCTCGAGAATATGGGCTATTTCCATGTCAAACTGCTCGCGGCTTTTATCTTTTGGGTCGATGAAAAGCGTCTTGAAGCCTTGGTCTTTCGCGCGTTTTAAGGCGTAAGCGTCTTTTTTGTTGCTGATGACAATGGCAAGTTCTATTCCGGGCATGCGGTTCGCCTTCATTTCGTCTATGATCGCCTGCAGATCTGTTCCTTTTGTTGATGCGAGAACTCCTATTCTAAACATATTTATATATTTATATTTCGTCGTTTATTGGCAGTCCGTATTTTCTTTTTATTTTGTTTCCGGTTTTTGTGACGGCCAGACCGCCCATTGCTGTTTCCCTGATTTTTGGCGACATCATCTGGGCAATATTATTCATTGATTTTACGACTTCGTCAAAAGGTACGTAGCTTTTTATGCCGGACATGACTATGTCAGAAGCGCCTATTGCCGCCATGCATCCTATTGCGTTTCTCTTGATGCATGGAACTTCTACAAGTCCTCCGATTGTGTCGCAGGCGAGACCGAGATAACTTTTTAGCGCGATGGCTGCCGCATCAAAACACTGGTGCGGAGTGCCGTTTCTCATTTCGGTAAGGCCGGCCGCCGCCATGGCGGCGGCCGCGCCGACTTCCGCCTGACAGCCGCCTTTTGCGGCCGATATTGTTGCGTTTTCTGCAATCAATAGTCCAACCGCTGCAGCCGTAAACATTCCTCTAAGCAGTCTTCTTTTTCCCGCTTTAAAATGTTCGCTGCAGCTGAAAAGTACTCCGGGCACAACCCCCGCTCCTCCCGCTGTCGGAAACGCCACTATTCTGCCCATTCGGGAATTCTCCTCCCCTACGGCCATAGCGTAGGCCATTGCTCTTATGGTGGTTTTATTGCCCATCATTTTGTCCATCTTTTCTAAACTGTTGAACATTTTGTGAGCGTCGGTTCCGGACATTCCGGATTGTGAAATATGTGATGATTTAACCCCTCTTTTGACCGCGTCGTACATCACGTCTCTTGTAACTTTCATTTTGTTGCGTATTGTGCTTGTGGATTTTTGGGCGCGCTCGGATTCGTAGCGTTTTGCGAGTTCGGATATTGTGATTCTGTATTTTTTTGCAATTTCAAGCGCGTGTGATGCTGTATGAAATTCGTATTTCATAATTATTGTTTTTCAAGTTTTGATAATGATCTTATATAATCAACGCCTTCGCTGTTTCGTTCGAGCTCGATAACTTCCGGAAGCGTTATTCTTCTGCCTTCCGTGCTTAAAACACTTAATGTTTTGTTTTTGTAGTTTGTTTTTTCAATACCGACGATCTGTATTCCGATTTTATTAAGAGCTTTAATAAGCCTTGGTATAATTTTAGGGTTTTTATCATGCTGAATTATAAGCGACAGGTATTTTCCGGCGCGGCCCTTAAGTAGAACTTCAAAATTGTCTATTTTATTTATTTCAATAATTCCGCCGCCCACAGATGACCCCGTAACCTCAATTTTTCTTTTGGAATTTGCAAGCACCACTTTTACCGTATTTGGGTGGTATTTTTCCCCCAGATCTTTAACTATGAATTTATAATTTATGTTTTTTTGTTTTGCCAGGGCAAAGCTGTTTTTGATTTTAGGGTCGCTGGTTCGTAGCTTCATTACTCCCGCCAGAAGAGCTCTGTCAGTCGCATGACCTTTGTAAACTTTACCGAAAGAACCGTGCAGATAAAACGTAGCCTTGTTCGGAGTGCCGTGAAAAAGCGCTCTGGCAAACTGTCCTATTTTGCACGCTCCCGCAGTATGCGAGCTGGACGGCCCCACCATAATCGGGCCCGCAATGTCGAAAATGGAAAGATTGTTCATTCTGCAAATTGGAACTTTTTTCCAGTTTAGCAGAAAAGGTCACGATGTCCAGCTTTAAGTTATAAAATAACTATAAACCTGTCCACCCGTATTAGTTGAGTTATCTTGAAGGAGTTGATATAGTGTTGTGATTTGGTTTGATATTGATGATGGTAATATGCCATTAGAGACGCGGGTTTTGGAACATTAAAATATTGGTTTGCGAGGTGTGAAAGGTGGTATGGACACCCCCCTGTCCTTGCCACCTTTCACACTTTGCGATGGTCCTTCCTGACCAGCTGGGCCGAATTGTAGCTTCCCTTTACGGGATGAGTCTGGTGTCTTCCCTGATTTTTAATTGGGTAGTAAGCCACGTCAACAGACGGTCGCAGGCGCGACTAAAAATACTGTCCGAAGCAAGGTTGAAAAAATCTAGGGATTGGTCTCCTGAAAACAAAAATAAACTCGCAAAAAACTCTCAGCTGAAACAAAAACAAAAATTACAGTTGAATCGAGTTTGGGTTTGACCCCCTCTTACCAAGTGGGGGTTTTTTATTGTTCGCCTAACGGTTTCAAAGGCCTTTCTATTTCTATTTCCTGTTCGGCGAGGGCTGGTGTATTTGTTGCCTGAGGCTGTGCGGCCGCTTGTGTTGAAAGCTGCCGCAAAGGAGCTTGAGGCTGCTGTGGAGACACTTGCGGCTCTGGCCCCTTAAACATTTTCTCCTCGTTTACAAGATCTTTTTCAAATCCGATAGTCATTGTAGACCAAGGCATGTCTATTCCATATTCACTGAAGGCCGCTGTTACATTCTGGGCAAGTTCGCTCTTTATTTTTAGCCAGCCACCTTTGGATTCAACCCATACTCTTATCTTGATTTCAACTCCCGCATCTCCAAATTCGCTTACCAAAACTGCCGGATGCGGTTCCGCTAAAACTCCTTTAGTTGCTTTTGCGGCGTGCATACATACTTTCAGGGCGTTTTCGAGATTATAGTCGTATCCGACATTAACCAGCAACTCTATTCTCCTGAATGGATTGCTCGTGAAACTTGTGACCTGTTTTTTAAAAATATCCGCGTTCGGCACGATTACTTTTGTTCCGTCAGTAGCCTGAAGAATTGTGACTCTTGATTGGATTTCCGTTACCCTGCCTATAGTGCCGCCGATGTTTATAAAATCCCCTATCGTAAAATGGCGGCTTATCAATATCATCATTCCGGCCAAAAAATTCATAATAAGATCTTTCAGCGCAAAACCTATACCAAACGCTCCGGCCGCGATAATCGTAGTGAGATCTATTCCCGCGATTTTCAAACCGACTGTTATTCCCAAAACCAGAATACCTGTATAAGTAAGCCTCCCTCCAAGTATCTGCAATTCTTTATGTTCCTCTTCGATACCGCTTTGCGCGAGCTTGTTTTCAACCATTCTTCTGGCGATTTTTGCGACGATGACCGAAATCAGTATTACTATAAAAGCCGCTATCCAGAGTGGTATTTTCGTAATAACCAGCTCTATCAGGTTTGCCAATTCGGAAGCTGTCTCGCCTGCCACATCACTTGCCGCGTTTTGCGCATAAGCTGTTAACATAGCTATATAATACCATTTTTTCAGCTTTTTCTCAAGTAGGGTGGATTTTTCTGCGGGAAATTGATAGGCTTTGCCCGCAAATATAATTTAACAATACGAAAATGACTGTACCGTTTTATTATTACATTATCGGGTTTGTTGTTCTGCTGATTCTCGTGAGCATAAAAGAGATAAAACAATATCAGCGCGGCGTGAAATTTGCTCTTGGAAAATTTCAAAAAATTGCGCCTCCCGGGTGGAGGATCGTGATCCCTATTTTTCAGAAACTTGTGAATGTTGATATCCGCGTAAAGGCCGTGGATGTTCCTGATCAGGAAGCCATTACGGAGGATAATATTTCAGTTACGATAAACGCGGTTATTTATTATAAGGTCAGTGATGCTGCCAAAGCCGTTTTAGAGGTCGAAAATTTTTATTATGCGATCAGCCAGATGGCGCAGACGACAATGCGAAACGCTGTTGGTGAAGTGAGTCTGGATGACCTTTTAAAAAACCGCGACCAAATTGCGGATAGCATCAGGCTTATTATCGATAAGGCTACTGATCCATGGGGAATAAAAGTCGAATCCGTTGAACTTAAAGATATCGTTCTTCCGTCAGATCTTAAAAGAACAATGGCAAAGGTCGCCGAAGCGGAACGTGAGAAAAAAGCTGTTATCATTAAAGCTGAGGGAGAAGTTATGGCCAGTGAGAACCTTGCGAAAGCGGCAAAAACCTTGTCGGATTCACCCGGAGCTCTTCATCTTCGAACTTTGCAGTCAATAAATGATCTTTCATCCGACCAATCAAACACGACAATATGGATGATGCCTCTCGAAGTTCTGCGGGCGGTTGAGAAGATTGCCGATAAATTTGGGGAGAATAAATAAATCTCTATGAAGCAATACGGGATTTTAGCATACCCTGCCGGTCATTCGCTGTCGCCGGCTATGCATAATGCGGCTTTTAAGGCTTTGGGGATCGATGCGCAGTACGGGGTTTTTGAAATTCCTGAGGATGGGCTTGCCGAATTTATGGAACAGGTAAAACACGAGCCTGTGGACGGACTGTCTGTTTCTTTGCCCTACAAGGAAGCCGTGATAAAGTGTCTGGATTTTCTTGATGAGGATGCTGAGAAGATAGGAGCGGTAAATACGGTTTTAAATAAAGGCGGGTTTTTGTGGGGGTATAATACGGATTTTTCTGGAGCCGTGAGGGCTATGGCGGAGGGGGCGGGAAGTTTGTCCGGAAAAACGGTCGTGGTTTTGGGTGCGGGCGGGGCGGCGAGGGCAATTGCTTACGGACTTCTTAAAGACAGTGCGCGGGTTTTTATAAAAAACAGAACGATAGAAAAAGCGGATAAAATCGCTGCGGAGTTTTCCGGAATGTTTGGGACGGAAGTGATTAGTATTCCGTGGGATGACAATCGTGGAGGTGATATTCTCATAAACGCGACTTCTGTCTGGGCGAATAATCCGAATCCGGAAGAGTTGCCGGATTTTTGCCATAAGGATTTTGTCGGCAGCTTTGGTGTTGTGATGGATATTTCGTACGGGAAAGGCGGTGAGGGGTTTTTGACGCCTTTGCTGAAGATCGCGGAGAGCCTTGGGAAAACCGTGATTGCGGGAGATAAAATGCTTCTTTATCAGGCTGTCGAGCAATTTAAAATATGGACAGGAAAAGAAGCTCCTCTTGAAGTAATGAGAACCGCTCTGACAGCTTAAAAATTCACTTATTTTTTCTCAGAAATTCGGCTCCGGCGTCGTCTATGGCTTTTGGCTCAGGCTCTTCTTCGCTTTCAACCTCTTTTCCGTAATCCGAGCCATAAAGTGTCTGCGTCGCAAGGAAGTCTTTGTCATAAATGCGTGCAATCCAGCCGTATATCATTGTCACAATGCTTCCGATGAAACCTATTGAGCCCCACACGACCGGCAGAGCAACAAAAAGAAGTATGGTAGGACTTTCTATTACTCCGGCAAGCCCGAACATCAATCCCGCGCTTACAAGAATTGAAAATGTAATTCCGTACACGCCGAGAAGCGCGTAACGGTAATTTGAAACTATTTCAAGAACAAGAGCGCTTGTCATTGCCGTTAAGATAATATGAAGTCCGATTGCGTATGCGGTGATCGAAATATTTATTGACGCGGTGATAAAATATACCGGCGCCATCAGAAGAAATATAATGAGGCTTATGATAAATATCTGATATATCGCGGAAGACACCCTTTTATATCTGTCTCTTTCCGTCAGGGAAAGCAGAAACACGCTGAGTAGATTTCCCGCCGTGGATGACAAAAATACCATCATAAGCAGGATGAAAACGAAGACCGGGCTTATGTATTCGTCCGGAGTGGTAAGCGGCGCGAGCAGTGATGATGCGAGAAAAAATATTACCAGAAGTATCACTGTTCCAACTATTCCTCCTGCGCCGGCTGCCAAAATTTTTAATATGAATTTTGGAAATGAGATTTTTGGCGCATCCGTCATAAATTTTTGTTTTTAAACTTTCTTTATTTTACCATAAAAAACGATTATCAGCAATACGCCTACGGTAATATAGATATCGGCAATGTTGAAGTTGGGGTATTTCCATATACCGATAAAATCTATCACATATCCGCGGAAAACGCGGTCTATCATGTTTCCGAGGCCGCCCGCAAGGATCAAAATGACCGCGAAACGCGCGAGGGCGGATTTCATGTTTAATTCCTTCACGGCAAAATATGCGGTAAAAACCAGAACAAGCGCTGTTAATATCATCATGAGCACGGACGGCAGCGGTATTCCAAAGGCAATTCCGGTGTTTTCAGCATATCTGAATTCAAAAAAATCTTTTATAAGGGCGTATGGAATCCTGAAATTTGCCGCCGCAAAGTATTTCACAAGCTGGTCCAAAATTATAAACGCAGCTGCTGCGACCGACATCGAAACCGACAGTTTTGCTAATTTTTTCATGAGGTCATTATAATTGCTCTTTTACACTAAAACCAGTAGTATCTTTCTGCCTGAAATCAAAGGGAAATATGAGAAAAATATTTAAATTCGATACTGTTTTGGCGGCAGCGGTTTTGTTTCTGCTGATTTTCGGACTAATCATGATTACCAGCATCGGCGTGCCAAAATCCATATCGCTGTCAGCTCCGGACGTTTTATATCCGAACTGCGGTGATCCGAATGTTGACTGTTATCTTCTTTTCAAAAAACATCTTTTCAGGTTGTTTGTGGGAATTCTGGCGTTTTTCATAGCGTGGAAGCTTCCTTTGAAATTCTGGAAGAAAATTTCGGGAGGCCTTTATGTGCTGCTGATAATTCTTCTTTTTGTCGTGGTTATTTTTGGGCGAAGTTTTGGAACAATCGCGACAAACTGGCTTGTATTTCTCAATACATCCTTTCAGCCGTCCGAATTCGCAAAACTTGCTATTATAATATATCTGGCTTACTGGCTCAGCAAAAGAAGTAAAACCATAGAAAGTTTCAGGGATGGATTTCTGCCTTTTTGCATAATAACCGGCCTAATGATCCTTCCCACAATTCTTCAAAATGATTATGGTTCATCTTTGGTTATCGGACTTATCGGCGTTTCGATATTTTTTGTCGCCGGCGCGCGGACAAAACATCTCGCGCTTTTCGCAGCAGTTTCCATGTTTATGCTTATAATCATAGTTGCCGTTGTGCCGCATGTGCGCGAGCGATTTCAGGGGTTTATGACAGTCGGAGATGAATGCGTGGAGGATTATTGCTGGCAGTCGCAGCAGGCAAATATCGCAGTTGGGAGCGGTGGAATTTTTGGAAAAGGGCTGACTCAGGGTGTTCAGAAATCATACTGGCTGCCACAGGCGACGGATGATTTTATTTTCGCGGCGTCAGCGGAGGAGCTTGGATTTTTGAGAATTATTTTTGTGATTCTGGCGTATTTTGTAATTGCAGTGCGCGGGTATTCTATTGCAAATAAAGCGCAAAATAATTTTGAAACGTATCTTGCCGTCGGTATAACAACGTGGATTGTTTTGCAGGCATTTATGAATATAGCCGTAAATACCGCTCTCGCGCCCGTTACGGGCATAACCCTGCCATTTGTCAGTTATGGAGGAACCTCGCTTATCGCCAGTCTTATCGGCATTGCAATTCTTTTAAATATTTCCCAAAATACAACACATTATGCGAATAGCCTTAACAGGGGGCGGGACAGGAGGGCACGTCATTCCCAATCTGTCCGTTATAGAAGATCTTAGAAAGAAAAAGGCCGAACTGCTTTATATCGGTTCAATGGACGGAGTTGAGAAAAAAATGATTGAAAAAGCGGGCGTACGTTATGAGGGCGTGGCATGCGGAAAATTTCGCAGATATTTTTCATGGCAGAATTTCGTGGACGTGTTTAAAGTTCCGGCCGGATTTTTTCAGGCAAAAAGGGTTCTGAAAGAATTTTCGCCGGATGTTTTGTTTTCAAAAGGTGGATTTGTGAGTGTTCCCGTCGTGCTGGCGGCAAGTAGGCTTAAAATCCCGATAATTGCGCATGAATCGGATATTTCTCCCGGGCTGGCAAATAAAATCTGTTTCAGATTCGCAAAAAAAATCTGTCTGAGTTTCGAGGAAACCAGATCCTACATTCCAAAAAAATTCGCAAAAAAAATAGTGGTAACGGGCATGCCCATACGAGAATGGATTGCGGATGGCGAGCGGGAGCGCGGATATAAATTTACGGGACTGAATGATTACCGGCCGGTGATTGTAGTGATGGGCGGAAGCCTGGGAGCTCGACAGATAAACGAACTTGTGCGGGCGAGTCTGGATGAACTACTGAAGCGTTTTCAGGTTGTTCATATCGCCGGAAAAGGAAATCTGGATATCGGAGTCAACAAAAAGGGCTATGTGCAGTACGAATATCTGGACGAGCAACTGAAAGACGTCTACGCGATCTGCGATATGGCGGTGACACGCGGTGGCGCAAACAGCCTTGCCGAACTGGCATTTTTGAAAAAAAAGGCGCTCGTAATTCCGCTCGGAGGCGAGGCGAGCCGCGGTGAGCAGGTTTTAAACGCGAGGGCTTTTGTGAGAAGGTTCGGATGGTCTATGATAAGCGGTGACATTACAAGAGAGGATTTTATAAATAATGTGGAAATGGCTTTTAATAATGAGTTTAATGACAGCGAAAAATTTAAGAACGGGACCGGGGAGATTGTGAAATTAATACTTTCAGAGTAGGGTGTGTTTTGTTAAAATAAGGATGTTTTTAATGGTATGTATGAAATTTCATATTGTAAAATTTTCCGGGCAAAAAGCTCAAAAAGCAGTTTTAAATTCTTCAAAAATTGAGGGCTATAGCCCTGTACGAAATAAAAATGTTAAAATTAAGGTTCGGCGTATAGCTTCAAAACTTTGTTCATGAAGTACTATTCAGATGAAGATTATATTTATTATCCAGATACTAATATTCCTATAAATAGATTAGGGGTAATGAATGCGGATGAAATTGAGGAACTGGAGAATCGATTGTTTTTGAAAACTTATGAGCATTTCCATAAAAATCTGGACAAAAAGACCATTTTTAATCAAAAGTATTTGAAAGATCTTCATAAGTTTGCTTTTTCAAAAATATATTCATGGGCTGGAAAATACAGAAATAAAAATATCTCGAAAGGAAATGCGGTTTTTTGTCAGGCTGTATATCTGAAAAATGAGGCGGATAAAATATTTGCAGAGTTTAGGAAAGACAATTATTTAAGAGATTTTTATAATAAATCCGTTGATGAATTTGCTTCAAAAATAGCTTGTTATATGTGTGAATTAGTCGCTTTGCATCCGTTTTTTGAATTGAACGGAAGAACAATTCGTTTATTTTTTGATATGATTGCCGTTTACAATGGGTATGAATATATAAGCTATGAAGGTATTAGTAACAGAAAAGACAATGCTTTTATTCAGGCATCAAAGCACTGCGTGGCCGGCAATTGCAAGCCAATGGAGAAAATCATTCTAAAGGGCTTGAAAAAGGCTAAATAAGTTCAGCATAATAGTTTTATGAAAATAGGTGTTAACGCGAGGTTTCTGACAAAACCTGCCACAGGCATAGGGCAATACACGAAAAATCTTTTTCGCGAACTGGCGAAAACTGATAGTGGAAATGAATATATTTTTGCGGTTCCGGAGAAGATAGACGAGGAGGTTTTAAGAGGCTTTCCGGCGAATGTGAGAGTGAAAATTCTCAAGGAAAGAAGGATAGGAACGGCGGGGATGAAAAAGACCTGGTGGGAGCAGATAACTGTGCCGGAGGCGTTTCTGAGAGAAAAAGTGGAGGTGGCGTTTTTCCCTTATCCTTCAAATCCGTGGACCGGCGACTGGTACAAAAAACGCATCAGAACTTTTGTGACAGTGCACGACTGCATTCCGTGGATGCGGAAGGAATATGTTCGCGGAATAATGTCAAAAATGTATCATAATCAGGTGAAAAAAGCGGTGAAGCGCGCGGACGTCGTGCTGACTGTTTCGGAGGTTTCGAAGAAGGATATTGTGGATGTTTGCGGAGTCGAGGCGGGAAAAATCAGAGTTGTTTATAATGACGCGGATGAGGTTTATAAAGGGAAGGTCGAAAAAACGTTTGCGGATGAGGTTTTGGGAAGGTTTGGAATTGAGGGTGGAAAGTATTTTTTGTATGTCGGAGGTTATGATGAAAGAAAAAATGTTTCGTATCTGCTGGATGAATTTGCGAAATATGATGGCGGAAATGCTCTGGTGCTGGCCGGAGGAAAATTATTCGACAATAAATTGTACAAAAGTTTTGAGGAGAAGACTGGCGGGGAAAACGTGATACGGACGGGATTTCTGAAGGAAAAAGAACTGGCAGCCATGTATCAAAACTGTACGGCTTTTGTGAATTTTTCCGAACAGGAAGGATTTAATATTCCTATTCTGGAAGCGGCAAATTGTGGCGCGCCGCTGATTCTTTCGGACATAGAAGTTCACAGAGAAATCGCGGGAAACGCGGCAATATTCGCAAATATCCAGAAAAAAGGAGAGGGCGTGGCGGCGATGAAAAAAATGGAAAAAGCCGCGGGAGAATATTCGAAAAAAAGCAAAAGTCTGGCGGAAAAATATTTATGGAAGTCCTCTGCACAGAAAATAAAAGATATGCTAAGTTAAGCGTATGAGTCTTACAAATATTCTTATTATAGTCAGCGCGGTAGTTCTGATTTTGCTACTTTGGATAATCGTGGGAGTGAGAAATTTTAAGCGTTTGAAAAGGGAAATTAAGGGCCAATGGGAAATTGTCGACGAGGGCCTACGGAAACGGCATGATCTTCTGCCGAATCTGATTGAAACCGTGAGGGAATACGACAAAGGACACGAGGAATTGTTGGAAAGAATGATCAAGGAGCGTACGCGAGCCGCGAAGGAATATAATCCGGGAGCTGAAAAAATTGAGTATGAGCATGATCTGAGTGCGACAATTGATGAGGTTATTGCTTTGGGAAAGGGCGTGAAGGATCTTGGAACCGATACAAATTTCCTTGAATTAAGAAAAGAGATCGATGGTATCGAACAGAATATCATTGCGCAGACAAAGAAATACAACGAAATGGTGAGGGCTTACAATAAACAAAGAAATCTGATTTTTCTACGGCCGCTGGCGGCGATTTTTGGCTTCGAGGTGATGAATATTTTCGAGGTGGAGGTGTGAGGAGTAAGTAAAATTTCATTTTCGTCAAATATTTTTATCTTGACAGTGAGTGTGTACTCACCTAATATGGTGAGCGTACGCTTACCTTTTAAATTTATAAATTATGTCTGACGTTTTAACGGAAAAGCAGGAGGCGGTGAGGGCGTTTATTGAGGAATATCAGATGGCTTATGGAAAATCGCCAACGCTGCGGGAAATGAGGGAGCATTTTAATGTCAGTTCCGACAATAGCATTTTGAAGCATCTGAAGGCGCTGGAGGAAAAGGGCGTTATCCAGAAAGATGATACGCCGAGGGGGATAAGGCTGCTTGATGCCGTGAAACAAAAACTGGTTTCGGGAGGTGTTAATCTGCCGATTTTAGGTTCTGTGCCAGCGGGCGGACCTGTGATCACGGATGAATATGTAAAAGGCTGGATGTCCGTTGGTGAAGATCTTGCCAAGAATGCAGAGGATTATTTCATGCTGGAAGTTACGGGAAACAGTATGATTGAAGCGGGAATTTATGAAGGAGATCTGGTTCTGGTCGACTGTAAAAAGGAGTCACAGGAAGGAGACGTGGTGGTGGCTCTGGTTGATAATGAAAATACTCTGAAACGGCTTGTGAGAAAGGACAGAAAGTTTTACCTGAAGGCGGAGAATAAAAATTATAAAGACATCCATCCTGTTTCCGAGCTGACCGTGCAGGGAGTCGTGACGGCTTTGATCAGGCGGTACGGATGACGGATATAGAAAGATTTCTTTAATTTATATTTAAAAACGATTTTTACCGGACTGATCCGGTGCTTATTTTCTAACACTAAAATCATGTTTATCACCCTGACAATTACTTCCACACACAAGAAAAAAAGTCCGGTGAAGATGAAAAAAAGAAGAATTAATTCTTCAAAAAGGGGGTTGATTCAGAAATTCCGGGACTGGAGGAGGCTTGCGAGGGCCGGCAGCTACAGGCTGGGCGACCAGACAATTATGTTTTGATGTTCGCTTAACTTTGTTGTATAAAGTTAAGGCTGACGGCCTGCCACTATAGCTCAGTTGGTAGAGCGATGCTTTCGTAAAGCAGCGGTCCCCGGTTCAAATCCGGGTAGTGGCTCCATTTGAGGTTTCTTAGAAAAGTTTCATGGAAAAACTTACGCCGATGATGGCGCAATACAGGGAGATCAAGTCAAAATATGAAGACTGTACTTTGATGTTTCGGCTTGGCGATTTTTATGAAATGTTTTTTGAGGATGCTGTCGAGGCTTCAAAAATTCTACAAATCGCGTTGACTTCAAGAAGCAAAAATGAAGACAGAAAAATTCCAATGTGCGGAGTTCCTTATCACGCCCTTAACCAGTACTTATCAAAATTAACGAGGGCGGGAAAAAAGGTGGCCGTGTGCGACCAGATGACCGCGCCTGATGGAAAAGGTCCCGTCGAAAGAGAAGTCGTGCGGGTAGTCACGCCGGGAACCACTTTTGACGACGGGATTCTGGACAGTAAAACAAATAATTATGTCGCGTGCGTTACCGAAAACAACGGACATTACGGATTTGCTTATGCAGATGTGACAACCGGCGATTTTCGGGCGACTGAATTTGAAAATTTCAAAGAACTTGAATCCGAAATTTCAAGAATAAATCCCGCCGAATATATCTGCGAGGAAGGATTGCTGAAAAAAATAAAATACGGCTACGGCTTTCCGTTCGATTATTCGAAAGACGCTGAAAAATCCATTGAGGATCATTTTGAAATAAAATCTTTATCCGTATTCGGGCTCGAAGGGAAAATTAATGCTGCGCAGGCTGCCGGTATGCTTCTCGAATACCTGAAAGAAACCCAAAAAACAGACCTGAAACATATTCAAAAAATTTCATATTACGATGTGTCGGATTTTATGCCGCTTGATGAATCATGTATCCGCAACCTTGAACTTTTTTACACAAACAAAGGCAAAAAAGAAAGCAGTCTGATCTGGGCTATGGACAATACTATAACGCCGATGGGCGGCCGAAAAATACGGAACTGGACTTTTCATCCGCTGCTTAAAAAAACTGATATTGAGGAAAGGCTCAATAAGGTGGAGGTGATAAAAAAGGATTCGGGCATGATCAGAAATGTGAGAGAAATTCTCGGAAAAATATATGATATTGAGCGGATTTTGAGCCGCTTAAGTCTTGGCGCGGGCAATGCGAGAGATCTGAACACGCTAAAAGATTCGCTTAAGGCTGTGCCGGAACTGAAAAATATAATTTCCGAGCTGCGCGCTCTGGATGGCATAAATTCCGATCTTTATCCTCTGGAAAATCTTGTTGATGAAATTTCTACGGCGATAATTGATGAGCCGCCAATAAGCGTACGCGAAGGTGGAATGATCGCAGCGGGCTATAATCAGGAGCTTGATGACCTGCGATCTGTCAGTACGGAAGGGAAAACTTTTCTCAAAGACGTGCAGGAGCGGGAAATAAAAAGAACGGGAATTTCTTCGCTAAAAGTCAGGTTTAATAAGGTTTTCGGATATTATATTGAGATCAGTAAATCAAATCTGGCGGCTGTTCCGGATGATTACATAAGAAAGCAGACGCTGGTTAATGCTGAAAGGTTTATTATTCCTGAACTTAAGGATTATGAAGAAAAAATTCTGAACGCCGAAGACCGCATAAGAGAGCTTGAATATCAGCTTTTTTATGGCGTCAGGATGAAAGTGATCGAGGAAATTGTGAAGTTGAAAAAAACCGCGGCGGCGATAGCGAGCATGGATGTTCTCAGCACTTTTGCGTTTAATGCGGAAAAAAATAATTACTGCAAACCCATTATTTCTGAAAATGGCGAGCTTGAGGTCAGAAAAGGACGGCATCCGGTTATCGAAAAAATGAATTTTGCCGGGGATTTCGTGCCTAATGACTGCACGATGAATGAAAACAAAAAATTTCTGCTGATAACAGGGCCAAATATGGGCGGAAAATCCACGTATCTAAGGCAGATTGCTTTGATCGTGCTTATGGCTCAAATCGGCAGTTATGTGCCGGCGGAAAGCGCGAAAATCGGGGTCGTCGATAGAATTTTTACGAGAGTGGGCGCGTCGGACAATCTTGCAAAAGGCGAAAGTACTTTTATGGTTGAGATGCAGGAGGCGGCTTATATTTTGAATAATGCGAGTGAAAAAAGTCTGATTATACTGGACGAACTCGGACGCGGAACTTCGACTTATGACGGCGTTGGAATCGCGTGGGCTATTTGCGAATTCATTCACGATAATATTAAAGCGAAAACGCTTTTCGCGACTCATTACCACGAACTTATCGAGCTCGCGGACAGGATGGACAAGGCGGCAAATCTTAGTGTTTCCGTTGTGGAGAATGAAAAGGATGGCGTGGTGTTTTTGTATAAAGTTGTCGATGGCGGCGTTGATAAAAGTTATGGAATTGAGGTGGCGAAACTGGCGGGAGTGCCCGTTGATGTCATAAGCAGGGCGAGAGGAGTTCTCAATGAGCTTGAAACAAAACATATTCAAAAAAAGACTCTGGATCCGGATCAAATGGGGCTTTTTGGATCTAATGATCCACGTGGCCATGGCGGCCTCAGCGATTCCCAAACCGCTATCATGAAAGATCTGAAATTTATGAATATTGATAATTTAACGCCTATAGAAGCCCTCCATAAATTGGCGGAAATGAAGAAAAAAACAAACGAGTAGTTTTGATTTACACCCGAAAGGTTTTGTGTTTAAATAGACGTAAAAGTAGTATTTAATTTTTCAATCATGATTACAAAAAAATTACTGTGCGTTTTGGCTGGTATTTCTTTTTTATTGAGCTTTTCGGGCTGTAAAAACGCCGGACCGGGAATAATTACTCCGGAAGATGAAGATGCCTCTGTGAATGAAACTTCCTCTGAGGACTCAGCGGTTGCCGAGGAAGAAGATATTGCCGAGGAAGAGGATGTTGCCGAGGAAGAAGATGTTGCTGAAGAAGAGGATGTTGCCGAGGAAGAAGACGTTGCCGAGGAAGAAGATGTTATTGAGGAAGAGACAGTTGTTGAAGAAGAAGCTCCGGCCTACACGGGTGAAAATTATATAACGCTTGATACTCCGAAAAATGAACAGGAGTTTACGGAAATGCCTATTGTTTTCAAAGGCGTGGTCTCTCCAAATACCAAGAAGATCGTGGTTACGGCCAAGAGCGGCACAAAGGGAAGTGAGATTTTTGCTTATCAGGAGGATGTTTTTGCTTTGCAGCAATTTAAGGCCGGAGATATGACTTTTACATACAGAGCGTCAATGGACTGGAATAATCTGCTTCCTGGCACGAACGATTACGAATTTAAGGCATATTTTGATGATGGAACTACCAAATCGGCTTATGTGACCATTTATTATACTTTTGCCGGTGTTGAAATGGGTAAACCGGTTATTTATTTATATCCGGAAAGTACGATGAAGGTTTTCGTGAATGTTGAGCCGGCTGACGGCGTGAGCGTTTCCGAGCCAAAACTTGGTGACGGGTGGAATGTTATCGCGACCAGCGACGGTAAGATTTTTAATTTCGGCGACAAAAAAGTTTATCCGTATTTGTTTTGGGAAGGATATGCGGAGGATTTTGATACACCGGATGAGGGCTTCGTGATCGCGGCTGATGATGTTTCCAAATTTTTTAACAATAAGCTTGATGTTTTAGGTTTGAACAAAAAAGAAATTTCCGATTTTAAAGAATTCTGGGTTCCGCGTCTGAATGATGACTATCCTTATTATTTTATTACTTTTGTTCCGCAAGAGGATTTTGACAAATATGCGCCTCTGTCGGTGTATCCCGAGCCTGATAGTGTGATTCGCGTATTTTTCGATTACAAAGGTCTGAATGAAAAAACCGAGGTGAAGGAACAAACATTGTCCACTCCTGTACGCGACGGATTTACCGTTGTGGAATGGGGAGGAAGGCTTTACAGATAACAATTATGAAAATTTATTTTGTCGGATTTGCGATAGCAATATTTGCGATATTTTCTTTTGGATGTGGTAGTCCGCGCGAATATATGAAAATCAGTTCGTTGTATCCGGATGATCAAAGAATGTGGGAGCATATTTTTGCTGAAGGAAAGGAAGGATATGAATTTGCAAGCGCGCCTCTGGGCGTTATTCTCCCCCATCACAACATCGTCGCGAATGAACTCGCCAAGTTTTACGAGGGACTCAGCAAGGTCGCTGATCCCGGCGTTATTTTTATTGTTGGACCAAATCATTACGAGGCCGGTGACGCGGATATACAAACTTGCAAAAACTGTTTGTATACGACTGTGGACGGGGATGTTGAAGTTGATGAAAATCTTGTGGACGACCTTGCCTCAAACGGAATCGCCGGGATTGAAGATAATACTTTTACGGAAGAACATGCTGTTTTTGCGCATACATCTTTTATCAAACATTATTTTCCGGACGCAAAGATTGTGCCGATAGTTTTGAAATGGAAAATTCCGACAGAGAAAGTTGCCGGGCTTGTAAAATGGCTTAATGAAAACCTCCCGTATGACGGACTTGTTATAGCCAGTGTGGATTTTTCCCATTATATTCCGCCGGAAGCCGCTGATTTTCATGACCAGTCTTCATTCACAACAATAAATAATTTTGATCTTAAGAATGTTTATAAACTTGAAATTGATTCACCCTCGTCCGTTTATACAATTCTTGATCTGATGAAGTCGCGCGGCTATGGTAAGGTCGAAAGATTTGCCCATACAAACGCCGCGGATTATCAGACCGAACCTATGGAAGAATCCACCAGTCATCAGTTTATAGCTTTTTATGAAGGTGACGTGGAGCCCGTTTCCGGCGTAAGCGTAATGTCGTTTGGAAATCTTACTTCAGAAAACGACCTGACTCTTTTGAGGGGATGGGAATGGGATCCGAATTATGATTCGAATGCGGATTACACGTTCACGAAACTGCTTAGGGACATCCGCGGAAAGGAGGACCGGTTTTTTGTCGGAAGTGATTTTTATGTTTTTGATCTGCCGGATAATGATTGTCTTTATGAAGAAAAAAACGGAAGCAAGATTGCTTTTTGTAAAATTCTTGAGGGATCTTTGACTGCCACGGAAGTGAGAGATTTTATGAAAGAAAAAACTTCGAACTCCGATTTGGTTTATATGCTGTATCAGTTCGAAGGCGGCGGTGAAATAGATTATGACAGAAAGCTTGCGGTTAGAGATCTTATCAAGAGAGGTGTGAATATTTTTGTCGGAAGAGGGCTGAAAAACGTTATTCCTTTTGAAATTTATAAAGGATCGCTGATTTTTTATTCGCTCGGGGACGCGGTCAAGGACAATAAGCTCGCCACCGATATAAATGCGACGTCTTCGGGCATGTCGATCGGGGTTTATGTTACGGAGGATAATTATTATGTTTATACTTTTCCCGTTCAAATAAACAACGGCTATCCAAAACTGGCCGACGCCTCAAAGCGCCCTACTATTTTCGAAGCTTTTATAGAAGAGGCTTCGCTCCGCCGTTCGGATGAAATCGATTCGACAAAGGGGGTTTTAAAAATCGGCAGATAAGGCTACAATGAATTTCCAATAAATTCTCCATGACACTAATCAAACTTTTACCGGAAAATCTGGTGAACCAAATCGCTGCCGGCGAGGTGGTTGAACGGCCTTCAAGCGTTGTAAAAGAGCTTGTGGAAAACAGCATAGATGCCGGCGCCGACAAGGTTTTTATAGAGATAAAAAACGGCGGAACAACTTTTATAAAAGTAAGTGACAATGGGAAAGGCATGTCCGGTGAGGATCTGAATATGGCTTTGCAGCGCCACGCCACAAGTAAGATTTTTACGGAAAATGATCTGTGGAATATACGCACGATGGGTTTTCGGGGAGAAGCTCTTGCCAGCATAGCCTCAGTCTCCAAACTGACTATCAGGAGCAAACGCGATGCTGATATCCACGGCAAAGAAGTTGAGTGTGACGGAGGCAATATCGTAAGCGTGAAGGACGCCGGTATGGACACCGGAACTGTCGTTGAGGTTTATAATCTATTTTTCAACACACCGGCGCGACAAAGATATTTAAAAAAAGAAAGTACGGAATTCGGGCATGTAACTTCAATGATGAACACTATCGCGCTG
The DNA here is from genome assembly GCA_043810515.1 of Candidatus Peregrinibacteria bacterium. Lineage (GTDB taxonomy): Bacteria > Patescibacteriota > Gracilibacteria > UBA1369 > LOWO2-01-FULL-3 > WJKQ01. The sequence goes on along the minus strand of JBDRNZ010000034.1, from coordinate 11,809 downwards.
GCCAATCCCAATATTCATTTCAAACTTGCGCATAATGGAAATATCGTGAGCGATCTGCCGAAAGTGACCGATCTTCTGTCCAGAATTTCGGATATTTTCGGAGCGGCAACCGCCGAAGCCATGATCCCGATTTTTTGCGGCGGGAGCGCTATGGCGATTGATGGATTTGTCGGAAAACCTGCCATAAGCCGTTCCACGTCAAGGCATCAATATCTTTTTGTGAACGGGCGACCCGTGGTGCATCATATTCTGGCCAATACCGTAAAATCGGCTTTTCATTCCATGCTTATGGAAAATAAAAAGCCGGTTTTTATTATGAATATCAAAATCGATCCGGGGCTTGTGGACGTAAATGTTCATCCGCGAAAACTTGAAATCCGTTTCGAGGATCAGCAGAATGTATTAAAAACGGTTTATGGAAGCGTCAAAACGGCTCTTGAAAAAAACACTCTTATTCCAAAAGGTTTTACAGAATCGCGAAGGTATATGAGTGATAATTTCCCAATACGTCACGAGGCTTCCCGTGGTTTTGATTTTCCAAAAGAAAAAAGAGCCGCGTCGGTTCAGGATGCCATGGAGTTTTCAAAAAATATCGTTACCGAGCCCGACATTTCCGCCGTGACCCAGGTTTCGAATTCTTATATTGTCGCTGAAAATCGTGAAGGTTTGATACTGATCGACCAACACGCGGCGCATGAAAGAGTGCGGTATGAACAGCTTATGAATCAGTTTGAAAATCAGCAAAAAGCCATTCAGCCGCTACTTGTACCGCTTCAGATTGAATTCAGCGATGACGAAATCTCGGAGATTTCGGATAATATGGAGATTTTTGAAAAGCTCGGATTTGAAATTGAGGCTTTTGGAGGCAGAACTTTTGTGGTGCGCGGAGTTCCGGCTTTTTTGTCGAATGAAGACGCCGATCAGATTATAAAAGGCGTGCTGGATGATATTTTAAATGAAAAATCCCCGTCGAAATTTCAGGGAAAAAGTGAAGAGATAATAAATTATATGGCGTGCAGGAGCGCTGTAAAATTCGGACAAACCTTAAGCCTCAGCGAAATGCAGGCGCTTATTGAGCAGATGGAAAAATGCAAAAGGCCTTATACCTGTCCTCACGGCAGGCCCACTATGGTTTCTTTGAATCTTTCCGAGATGGAAAAAATGTTCGGGCGGAAGTAATTTATTTTTTCCAGACACCTGAAAAATATCTGTCATATACCAGATTTGTCGCGTAAGTAACCGTGCCGTCCGAGGATATGCGCGCATCTTCGGGGAAAAGAGCAAGATTTTCAATATTTTCATCAGATGATACTGTTTTTGTGAATACGCTGCCGCGGCTGCCGGGCTGTTTTTCAATTGTCAATTTGTAGGTCGCGGCAGGCGAAAGATTGAGCTTAAACGGCAGTTTGTATTTTATATGGATGGTGGATGTTTCCCCGGAGGGCGTCGCGAATGTCGTGAAGAAATATGTTTTTTGCAAATCTTTGTCGTATTTTGTCACAACGTCCGCGCCGTCGGAATCGATAAGGACGCTGCCGTCCGGGACGTATACCCGCGTCGAAACTTTGTTTTCGCCGCGTCCGAGTATATCGATTATATCGTCTGGCAGATAAGAAAAACCGTAATCGTTAAGTATTTTTTTCCATCGCATATAAACAGCGTCGGACCATGTGTGCGTCCGCGAAATCGTCACTTCGTCCGTCAGCGTTCCATCAATGCCTACGTGAGTATCGTGTCGTATGTTTTCGTCAATAAACTGCTCGGACTTCGTGCCTCCGGTAGAAATATTGATAACACTTAAATAATCCTCGTCCGGCTTGCTGCGATGCACTTCCCCACTGATTCCTATTGCCTCAAAAAGCGCCTGCACGTCCTCATCGCTTGAATACATCATAATATGTTTCTGTTGTACGGCTTTGTATAATTTGCTCGCAACGCTGCTTATATTTTCCTCTTTCATAATCGCCTCTTTGAACGCCGGAACAAAAACTTTCAGAATATGTTTCGGATCCTCGCCCCCCCAGACCTTTCCTTCAATCACAAAACTTAAAAGGAGGTTGTAATTGGAGGAATTCAGCGATCCAAAATTACCCACCTGAATCGGACCGGTTATTTCCAGCAAATCCGTAAGCAGTCCCTGATTTATCGCTATCACCGTATCAACAGTTGGGCCGCCTTCTTTCTCGAGAAACCAGCGCGCTTTTTTCGCCGAAACCGTAAAATCCGGAGAATAGTTACTGTCGCGGAAACGCCAGTTGCTCGTAAACGTATAAAATTCCTCCGGCGGTTCGATAAGTTCGTGATACGAACCGTCAAGATCGTAAACGTCATGAGTTTCCAGTTTTTCTATGTAGCCGTCGTTTATATCAAGTATTGCGTAAGAGCCGATAAAGCCTCCGGTAGGCCTTATTTCGTTATTATTCTGGAATAAAATAAGGTAGCGGTGCGGATAACGATCACCGAGCAGTTTCAAAATGGCCGGAAAATATTTTGAGGTAGCGGTAAGCGTTTGCGATATTTCCTCGACTTTTTCTTTTGCAAATTTAACGCGGGCCCGAAGCTCAAGCGGCAGGGAGTTTTCATTTACGCCTTCCATTGCCGCAGCGGCAAGCGAAATCTGCTGTATCGCAAGATCCGAGGCCGCGAGTCCTTTTTCCAGAGTGTCGGTGATTGACGGGCTCTCATGCGGAGTCGGAACGTTTTTTGAAACAAAATACAGCGGAATTTTGTTGAATTCCTCTATTGCCTCAAGAAAATGTTTTCCTGCCGCCGCAAAGTATTTTCCGCCCTCAAGGAGCGCGTTAACGGCGTATTCAACGTCGCTGCTTTTCGCATAAAAAGTATGATCGGTATTTATAAACCACATTTTTTCCTCGGCTTTTTTAAAATTTTCAGTGGAGGAGTCAAAGGCCTCAAGCGCTTTATCAAACTGTATTTGTGTCGCGTCTTTGCCGGCATCGAGCAGAAGAGAATATCCGTCGTATGCCGCCAGGGAAATTTCTTTTTCGATTCCGATTCCAACAAAATAGACATTTATGGCATTCACAACCACAATAATCAAAAATCCGATAAGCCCGATTTTCAAAAGATTTCCAAAAGATTTTGGCGGATATTTGGCCTGGCGCTTTATGTAAAGATAGGACTGATCTTTTGCGCCCTTCAGATCTCTGACCGGATGTATCGGCGTACGCCGCTTATATAAAACATTTTCCTCGCGTGAAATCGGAGCGGGCGCGCGCTTAACTTTGCCTTTCAGATCAATTTTCCCGTCCTTATACCTTGAGTTTATGTCTTTAAATTTCTTTGGCATTTTATTTGATGCGCAAATAATTGATAGTGATAATCCCTGAGTTAAAATAATTTTTCCCGGTGCTTATTTCGGATATTGGTTTTAGGAATGCCGGAATCTGGTCCGGTTTGAATAGTATCGGCAATAATTTTTCAATATTAAAATACGACACCTCGTCCGAGCTTCCGAGCACCGGTTTTATAATGTCCGCATAAGTTTTTGATGACGCCAGGCTTGGCAGTTTACCTGAAGCCGTATCTATCGCTGATGTTATTCCGCTTAAATTGGTTGAGATGACCGCAACGGAATCCAGTATTGTGTAATATATTCCCCAATCTTTTCCGTCTATTTTAATTTCGTGGACGGTATTTCCCTTATATTCCGTGTCCTGTTTCAGAGCTTCCTCGGGCACGGCGATGATCTCTTTTGAGGGGGTTCCGTCGGGCAGTACGTGATCAACAGTTTTTGGTTCAAATACCGCGCTTGTTTCCATAAATTTATCCGCGAGCCGGCCTATAATATCGGAGGCCGAACCTGAATCCTGGATCTCGACCATGATTTTATAAACCGCCTGTCCTTCGTTTTGCTCTATGGCAAGAGCGTATTCTTTGCCGAAAAGCGGCAGAATGTCGGCGGAGAGACTTATTTCCGGTCCAAAATATTTTTGCGTGTAACTATTTATCAGCGCGGATAATGTTTCTCCACCAAGCGCGTTTACCAGACTTTTCAGCTGATTTTCCAAATCCTTTCCGCCCCAAAAAGCCAGTGCCGAATCCGAAACAAAATTCGCGAGAGAGGCGGTGTAGGAGGGTTTTAAAAATTCAAATTTGCTTTCTTCCGCGGAATGTGACGGCTGAGAGGATTGCGCGGAAAAATTCATAAAACTCTGAATCGCAAATTTATCGTCCATTGCAACTATAGCCATTCCTTCAGAGTCGAACATTTTTATAACGGGCTGTATTAATTGCGACGATGCCAGTTTTTCTCCGAGCTGCGGATAACTGTTCAAAAAATTCCCATCTATCCGTTTATAATTCACATAAATAAAAGCGGCTCTGCTGACCGGCATATTGTCAGCGATATTCGCGTAGGCTTCGGTGTGATACAGACTTTTTCCGGACCGCTGAAAATCAACTATTTCCTCTACCGTCTGCTGATTCGCGGCGTAAAAAAGATAGTCATTTATTTTTACAAAAGCCCCTCCTTCGGGAATAACGTAGATCGTGCTGTCCAAGTACTGCGTTTCCAAAGCTTTGCTTTTTATAAAATTTTTCATGTTTTTTTCGCTGGAAACTTCTGCGAAATACACTGTCTTCATCGCTCCGTCATCCCTCTGCGATTTTATGATGGCCGCTCCCACCTCACGTCCAAGCCACGGCTCAAGATCAGTTGAAAAATTCAGTGAGAACTTATTTTCGACATAAATCATAAGCTTATTTTTCGAATATTTTGGCGAATTTTCCAGGAGACTGAACGACTTTGTAAGCTGATGATGGTTTAAATCGCTTAAAATTTCCACAAAAGCAACGGTGTTGTCGGCAGGTAGAAATTTGGCAATTGGCTGCGGCCTAAACGCTCTCAAAAAAATCAAGTATCCCACTGACGCAAGAATGGCCAGCATTATTATGGCAAGCGCACCGCCAAAAAATGATTTCGGCGAAAACTTAAGGTTCAATTTTTTCTTTTTTGGTTTTGTGACAGGCTTCGGAGCAGGCGGCTGCGACGTGCGTTTGGAAACTGACTTTTTGGCTTTTGCAGGATGTTTTGTGCGGGCTTTTAATTCTTTCTTAAGTTCTTTTTTGGATTTTTTTACTCTAAGCTTTTTAAGCAGACTTTTGCTTTTTTCGTTTTCGTTTTCCTTGATCAGTTCCCTGTAAAGTTTTTTTGCATTCGATTTTTTTCCCATACACAAAATTTTTATGGTTCACAAACAAATATGTCACACATTACTTGTAAGTTAAAGTGTTTTTTCGTAGAATGAACGCGCTTAAAACCTAAATATATGAAAGCACAGGAATTGCGGCGGCTATACATAGATTTTTTTGCAAAAAATCATGAACATGCGGAAATAAAGGGTTCTTCCCTCATTCCCGAAAATGACTCAACCGTTCTTTTTACAACCGCGGGCATGCATCCGCTTGTGCCCTTTTTGATGGGCGAATCGCATCCTTCCGGAAAAAGACTTGTTGATGTTCAGAAATGCATACGCACCGATGATATCGACGAAGTCGGCGATTTAAGTCATCTTACTTTTTTTGAAATGCTCGGCAACTGGTCGCTGGGAGATTATTTCAAGGAGGGAGCTATTAAAATGAGTTATGAATTCCTTACTCGGAACCGGAAAGATGGCGGACTGGGCTTAAGCGTTTCGAATCTTGCAGTTTCATGTTTTTCCGGCGACAATGATTCGCCTAAAGATGACGAATCTGCTGGAATATGGAGAAGTCTTGGAATTCCCGACGAAAGAATCGCTTTTCTTCCAAAAAAAGACAACTGGTGGGGGCCGGCCGGAAATTCCGGACCGTGCGGACCGGATACCGAGATGTTTTACTGGACAGGAAGTGGCGATGCTCCGGCTAAATTTGATCCCGACGATAAAAAATGGGTTGAAATCTGGAATGATGTATTTATGCAATATAACAAAAAGGAAGATGGCAGTTTTGAGCTTCTGAAGCAGAAAAATGTTGATACCGGAATGGGTTTCGAAAGAGTTTTTGCGATTTTGAACGAGGCCGTTTCGCCTTTTGAAACAGAACTTTTCAGCGAAGCTATAAATGAAATTCGTCTGCTTGGCGGATATAGCGAGCCGGATGCGAGCCGGGCTGAATCCGAGAGGATTATTGCGGATCATTTAAGAGCGGCTACGTTTATTTTGGGTGATTCATCCGGGATAACACCTTCGAATACGGATCAGGGCTATATCTTAAGGCGGCTTATCAGACGGGCTATCCGTCATGGCCGCAAAATGGGTATAGAAACCGACTTTGCCAGAAAATTGGCCGGTATTTTTGTTAAAGATTACGGAGAGGCATATGTGGAACTTGTTGAAAATCAGGATAGGATTTTCAAAGAAATAACCGTCGAGGAGGAGGCTTTCGGTAAGACCTTGAACAAAGGAATTCTTGTTTTGAGAAAAGAAATGAAGAGGCTTGAGGATAAGCGTGCCGAGGGAGTTCATGCGTTTGATGAAAATTTCTTTTTTGAAATGTTCGCGACTTACGGATTTCCGGTCGAAATGACTATCGAGGAGCTGGCCAGCGAAGGGTGGGTTATTGATGGAGAAAAAGACAGAAATTTTATTATGGAAAAATTCAATACGTTTTATGAAAAACATCAGAAGCTTTCCCGTGCCGGTGCTGAAAAAAAATTCGCCGGAGGACTGGCGGATCATAGCGAGGCGGTTTCAAGGCTTCATACGGCCACGCATATGCTGCATCAGGCTTTGCGTAAAGTTCTGGGTGATCATGTTGAACAAAAAGGCTCAAATATAACCGCGGAGCGTCTTCGTTTCGACTTCAGCCATTCTGAAAAAATGACAGACGAACAAAAGGCCGAGGTTGAAAAAATCGTCAATGAACAGATTAAAAAAGCCCTTCCCGTGAAGTGCGAGGAAATGACCGTAGAAGAGGCGAAAAAGCTCGGCGCTATCGGTCTTTTTGAATCAAAATACGGCGAAAAAGTAAAAGTCTACACCATCGGCGACAGAGAAACGGGCAATATTTTCAGTACGGAAATCTGCGGCGGGCCTCACACGTCAAATACCTCAGAACTCGGACATTTCAAAATAATAAAAGAAGAAAGCTCCTCAAACGGTATCAGGAGGATAAAAGCGGTTTTGGAAGATTAGCGCGACCCAACGCTGATCAGATCGCCTTCAAGGATCCATTCTTTGGAGCCCGTGACGCGAACCGGAACAATTTTTCCGTGGAGCGAGTGATTTGAAACGAACTGGACGGTTTTAAAATGTTCGCTTCTGCCAAGGCAAATGCGGCCGGATTGTTCCTCGACAAGGACTTTTACAGTCTTACCGATGAATCTTTTTAAAGTTTTTTTGGCAGTGCGTTTCAAAAGATCATTCAGCTTGTTCCATCTTTTTGTTTTGATTTTACGCTGAATGTCGTCTTTCATAAAACGGCTTGCTACTGTGCCTTTCCGCTGCGAGTACTGAGCTATATATGCGTGTTCAAACTGCATTTCTTTGAAAAAATCGTACGTGTTTTTAAATTCTTTTTCGGTTTCGCCGCAAAATCCGACAATTATATCCGTTGTGATGGAAATATCGGGGATTCTGGTGCGGAGGCGGCGAATGAGGGCTTTGTACTGCGCCACGGTGTAAGACCTGTTCATTCGTTTAAGCACGGCGTTGTCGCCGGACTGTACGGGAAGGTGCAGATAGGGCATTTGGGTTTTTAAGGTTCCCATCGCATCTATCAGTTCGTCTGTCATTGATGATGGATGTGGAGACATGAAGCGTACGCGCTCGAGGCCCTTTTTATGCAGAGAATCGAGTTTTTTCAGCAGGACAACGAACGGATCTTTACTTTTCGGATTGGCAAAAGTTTTATTTTTTTTGTCGTAGTCGCTTTTTCCGTACGAATTTACAGTCTGGCCTATTAGGGTTATTTCTTTGTATCCTTTTTCAACAAGCCCTTTCGCTTCTTCAAATATATCCTTTGGATTTCTGCTTTTTTCGCGGCCGCGGGCGTATGGGACAATGCAGTATGTGCAGAATTTATCGCAGCCGTTTGAGATGGCGATAAATGCCTGTGTGCCGGATTTGAGAGTGTTATATGCCGGAGATATGCGGAAATAATCTTCAATATTTTCCTCTTTGATTTTTGGAATTTTAATTTTGGGATTTATCTCGCGAATAAGGGACGCAAGCGCCGGTAATTCGTCCGTTTTCAGGGCAATGTCGATTTCCCGAACTCTTGAAAAGAGCTTGTCTCTTTCGGGCGAATATCTTGAGCTTGATTTTCTGACCATACAGCCCGTCATTACAATAATAAGTTTTGGGCGGGCGCGGCGCAGAGCCGATACTGCGCGCATGTGTCCAAGGGCTTTATCCTCCGCTTTCTGGCGAATACTGCAGGTATTGAAAAGTATAAGATCCGCCCCGGACTGGCTTGCGGCCTTCTTATACCCAAGCGCCTCCAGATATGTTTCCATTCTTTCCGTATCGGAATAATTCATCTGGCAGCCGAATGTATGGATCAGGTATTTTGGCATGGACAAACTTAATGGTGACCCCGGCGGGAATTGAACCTGCATTTAAGGTTTAGGAAACCTCCGTTCTATCCATTGAACTACGGGGTCTTGTTTAGGAGTACGTACAGCCTTTTGTCCTCCGGAAGCTCTGATCTGGACTTTATGACATAGCTGTTTACAGGTTCGATTTTATCAGCTCCGAGATCTTTTAGGGCTGATTTAAAGTCTCCTTCCCCCATCGGAATAACCACTCTTGGCTCAAGGGATTCTATAACCTCCATTGTTTTTTTTGAATCCAGATTGCTGTCGCTTCCCATGTTCATCATAAGCACATCCACATCCTCTATTTCTTTCACCGTGTCATCCATCAAGGCGTGTCCCAGATCCCCCAGATGACAAAACTTAACATCGCCAATCTCAAAATAAAATATAACCGTACTGGCTCCTTTTCCTTCCTTCTCCTCTTTTGACCTTGCTTTTGTCCATGCATTAAAACCCATTATCGGTATGTCTTTGATCTCGTATTCGCCGGGCAAGTCAAAAATCTTCACCGCACCCTGCACTTCTCCCGATTCCCCGGGGTTGCTTTTCAGGACAACCGTGCCGGATATTTTGATACCTTTGGGCGGATTTATCACGACCACGCGGTCTCTGTCCTTAACTTCAAAACAGGTTTTTCCATGCCATTTTATTTCCATAATTTTCTGTGAATATTTTGTATATAAATATTTTGCGGTGGAAGCATACTAGAATCGGCCAGGTTTATCAAGATGCTGGACGGGAGGGAATGCATTTGCTAGTATTTTACACGAAATTTAATCGTTTTTTATGGGAAAAATAACAAGAATTCATGCTCGGGAGGTTCTTGATTCGAGAGGAAATCCGACTGTCGAGGTGGAGGTGACAACTGAAAAATCCTTTGGGAGGGCTATAGTCCCCAGTGGGGCTTCTACCGGGGTGCACGAAGCTGTTGAGCTTCGAGATGAGGATGATTCCAGATATCAGGGAAAAGGTGTTTTAAAGGCTGTTTTGAACGTTGAGAAGACCATAGCGCCCGAGATAGTCGGAATGGACAGCGATGATCAGGAGGCCATTGACAAAAAAATGATTAAGCTGGACGGAAGCGAAAACAAAGGTCGTCTCGGTGCAAACGCCATTCTGGGCGTTTCTATGGCGGTGGCACGGGCGAGTGCAAATGAGCGCGGAAAATATCTTTATGAATATCTGGATCCGGAGAGCGGTCTTCTTCCTCTTCCGGGGATGAATATTATAAATGGCGGACAGCACGCGGACAGCGGTCTTGATATTCAGGAATTTATGATAATGCCGGTCGGAGCGGATAATTTTAAGCATGCGCTTCGAATGGGGACGGAAATTTTTCATACTTTGAAAGGAATTCTTAAGAAAATGGGATTTTCAACTTCTGTCGGCGATGAAGGCGGGTTTGCGCCGAACCTTAAAGGGAATGAAGACGCTTTGGATCTTATCGTGAAAGCGATTGAGGCGGCCGGATACAGGCCGTGGGATGACGTGCGAATCGCTCTGGACGTGGCGGCAAGCGAGTTTTATGATAAGGCGGGCGGGAAATATAAGATAAAAGTGGAAGGTAAGCCCGAGGAACTTACGAACGGCGAAATGATGGCTTATTACGATGTTCTGCTCCGAAAATATCCGATAATTTCAATCGAGGACCCTTTTGACGAGGACGACTGGGAAGGATGGAAAAATTTCACAAAAGAGGTTGGCGAAACCATACAGATTGTCGGGGACGACCTGCTTGTTACTAACGTCGAGCGGCTTAAGAAAGCGATTGAAGAAAGGGCAGTCAATTCTATTCTCATAAAAGTAAACCAGATCGGGACTTTGAGCGAAACCTTTTCGGCAATCGACCTTGCGAAAGACGCACGTTTTACCGCGATTGTGTCGCACAGAAGCGGTGAAACAGAGGACACAACAATCGCGGATATCGCGGTTGCGAAAGAAACCGGCCAGATCAAGACCGGATCGCTTTCACGCACGGACAGAATATGCAAATACAACCAGCTGCTGCGAATAGAGGAGAGGCTTGGCGACAGGGCGCGTTTTGCAGGGAAAGGCGCGTTTTACCAATTAAAAGCAAAAGAAGAATAATGCTTAAGGAAATAAAATCATCCGTAGTTTCGAAGCTGATGCCGCAGAGGGATCCTTTGTCGCACAAAGGGCAGAACGGACGCGTTCTTATCGTGGGCGGAAGCATAGATTATTACGGGGCGCCCATACTTTCGGGGCTCGGGGCTTTGTACGGCGGCGCGGACCTGGTTTATCTTTATGTGCCGGAATGCAATTTTGAATGCACCAGAAGCATGTATCCGGATTTTATTGTCAATAAATATCAGGGTGAGTATTTGAGTCAAAGGCAGGCTTCCGCCATTGTCGAATTCGGCAAAAAAAAGGCCGACAGTGTTCTTATCGGGCCGGGTCTCGGTGATAATGAGAAGGTCCTGGATGGCGTGGCGGAGATCGTGAAAAATCTTCCCATTCCGACAGTTCTGGATGCAAATGCTATTTCCGTTCTCAAAAAAATCGAAAAATTTCCTTTGCAGCAGCCGATAATCATCACGCCTCATGCGAATGAATTTAAAAATCTTGTCGACAGGGAGGTTGATTTCAAAAAAGAAGATTCGAAATCCGTGATTCTGCTGCGGTCAATCGCGATGGATCTTCATGTGAATGTTCTGCTGAAAGGGCATGTTGATTATATTTCTTCGGACGAAGGGGTTGTTGAATTAAACAAAACCGGAAACGCGGGAATGACAGTCGGCGGAAGCGGAGATGTTCTGGCCGGCATGGCCGCGACTTTTCTTGCTTATGGAATGGAGGGATTTGATGCGGCAAGATGCGCGGCTTATTTTAACGGAAAAGCCGGCGACTATCTGATGAAGAAAAAAGGCTTCTGCTACAGCGCGAGCGATATCGCGATGGCGCTGCCGTATGTGATATGAATATAAAAAGTAAAAAGAAGCGTTAAAAAATCTTGGCGATTCTGTTGAAATCCGCTTTTACCTGGCAGAAGGGGGAAGTTGGAAATTTTGATTTGACGGTTTTTTCGATCTCGCATGGATCTTGTTTTTTCCGGTTTCTCATGCCTCCTGGTGGGAATTTTGACTTGACGGAAATTTTCGTCTTGGGGAGTTTTCTTTTGTTTTTCCTTTCCGCGGCTTTTCCGGATTTTTTGAATTTCTTTTTAAATTTTTCTTTTGCCAACAAATCCGCCCAGCCAAATTTTGCTAGACAACCTCCCAAGTCCGCACCTCCCATCCGCCTCTCTGAAAA
>JBDRNZ010000033.1:0-11479 GCA_043810515.1 Candidatus Peregrinibacteria bacterium | reverse complement strand
GGCTCAAGTAAGCGATTACACCACGTTTTCAAATTCAAAAAACCGAAGGCAGAAATAAAACCCCATCCGCACTTTCAAAATTCATCCCTGAAAGCTTTTCCATGAAAAAATAAAAAACTATTCACAAAAAGAAAAAAATTTCCCCACAGCCAAAATAAAGGCTGATTTTTTCAAAGCCAATTTCCCGTCAAGTCGGATTTTCCCGCCACCCGCCATAGCCATCATTCCCACCACCACCCGGCGCCACTGACCTCCCAGCCCACCAAAAACCTCCACCCTCCACGCGAAAAAAACTCCACCCGGGTGGAAACCGCCCGCCCTAAAACCGCCCTCCACCCTCCACGCGATTTGTAAAAATTTCCAAATTTTTTACTTTTTTACATTTGCGAAAAAGAAGATGGTCACCCCGAGCTCCCCGGACTTCCCAACCTCTCAAAAAACGCCGCCCCGCTCGCCCCACTTGCCGCCCTAGAATCGCCCCCTCAAAACTTCATCAGCCCCAGAAATTTCTCCTTATCCGGATATGGCCCGATCACAGCCAGCTTCATCTTGTCCTCTTTGAAAATATCCGCCAAAACCCGCTTCAGGTCAGCCTCTTTCACCGCATCTATCAGTTTGAAGATTTCTTCCGGAGATTTCGCCTGATCGTGAAGAAGTTCGTATTTTCCCAGCAGATGGGCATATTCCTCACTGTCCTCCAGTTTCAGAACAGTTTTTCCTTTCAAAAAAGCCTTTGCCTTAACCAGCTCCGCCGCAGGCACTCCGTCATCACGAATTTTCCTGTATTCCTCGATAATTGAAGTCACCGCCTCATCAATACGCGTCAGATCCACTCCGGCATTCGTCACGATAGACCCGCCGTCAATATAATTATCAGTTGTTGTGTGAATGTAATATGCCAGCCCTTTCGCCTCACGCACACCAAGAAACATCCTGCTGCTCATATTTCCGCCGAGAATAACGGAAAGCAGTTTCATCGTCCAATGATCCTTGTGCCTTTCACTGTATCCCGGAAATCCAAGAGCGATATGCGCCTGTTCCGTCTTTTTCTCTGTCAGATGAAGCCTTCCACCATCAAGATCCTTCAGCGGGGAAAACTCATAAGCTTTTTTGGATTCCTCCATTTCAAAATACTTCTCGATTTTCTCCACAGCTTCGTCATTATCAATATTTCCGACAACCGCAATCACCGTATTGTCGGGGGAATAAAGCTTTTTCTTGTAAGACATAAAATCCTCGTGCATGACAGATTTTATAACATCCCGCGTGCCGATTTCGTCCCAACCAAGAGGCTGATCGCCAAACACAAGATTTTCAAAATTCCAGCCGATCTGATACATCGGCGTGTCCTGATACATATTATATTCCTCTAAAATCACACCACGTTCTTTCTCAATTTCCTCCTGCGGAAATTTCGAATTTATCATCATGTCGGAAAGAACATCGCAGGCCACGTCAACAAATTCGGACGAAACTTTCACAAAATATCCGGCATATTCCTTTCCGGTAAAAGCGTTAAATTCCCCGCCGACCGAGTCTATAGCCTCGGAGACTTCTTTTGTGCTTTTGAATCTGTCAGCCCCCTTAAAAAACATATGTTCAAGAAAGTGCGAGATTCCGCGGATTTTTTCGTTTTCATAACGGCTTCCGGCACCAACAAGCACCAAAACGGTGACAGCTTTTGTTCCGGAAAGCTTTTCGGTAATTATTCTCAGCCCGCTTTGTAGAGTTGTTTTTCTAAACATCGAGGCGGATTATACCACACAACTTCCGGCAAAGAGCAAACTTTTTAATTTGTGATATAATGCTCGGGCCTGACCGACTGCCCGGCCACTTAAAATAATAAAACTCCATGCGTCACCTTGGCCCAAAAGTCACAATAAACAAAATTACATTCCTTCTTGTTGGAAGCGCGTTTATAACCGCATTGCTCATAATAAGACTGTTCCAGCTGCAAGTTCTGGCACATGATTATTATCAGGACCTTGCGACAAAAGAACAGTACGGCTACATAGACCTCCCCGCCCAGAGAGGTGAAATAATCATAAGAGATTATCATTCCAATGAAGAATTTTTACTTGCCACAAATACAACTTTAAATCTGGTTTATGCGGACCCGTCGCTGATTGACGACCCTCTGTACGTCGCTGACAGCCTTGCGCCACTGCTCTTTAACCTCGAAGAAGCCCGCGCCGCAGATGAAGAAAGATTAAAAGACTTAAACGCTACCACCCCGCCACCTGCCGAAACACCCACCGGCGACGCGACAGAAATCGCCTCAACTCCCCCCGAAGACCTTGCCCAGCTCACACGACCACTCTCGGACGAAGAACTCGAAACGAAATTCAAATCCGACCTCGTAAAAAGTTTGAGCCAAAAAAGAAGACCGGAAATTCTGCTCACCTCGGACGTCCCCGAAGAATCCCTGACAAAACTCAAATCCCTTTCCATTCCGGGAATCGCAGTAATAGAAAACAGGGTTTATGCCTACCCGCCACAAATCTCCGACACCGCATCAGTCGCGGAAAAAATCGCCGACTACGTCGAAATACCAAGCGCCAAGCTAAAAACACTACTCCGGGGCGAAAACCGCTACGTCATTCTGAAAAGAAAACTTTCACCCGAGATTTCCGACCAGATCACGGAGCTTATAAAAAACGACAAAGATGAAAAATTTGCGGGAATAGGCATGCAGGAAGAATATTTCAGGTACTATCCGGAAAGCTCGCTGGCCGCAAATATCATTGGATACGTAAGCAGAGATAATATCGGACAATACGGAATAGAGAGCGCTTTCAACACTCAGCTTCAGGGAATCGCAGGAAAATTTCAGACAAAAAAAGATTCCGTCGGACGACAGATAACGGTCGGTGAAAGTTCACTCACTCCGGCTGTCGACGGCGACGATATAGTTCTTACGATAGACCGCTCGATCCAGCTGAAAGTCGAGCAGATTCTGGCTCAGGATGTTGAATATTACCGCGCAACCAGCGGACAGGTTATAGTCATGGATCCGAAAACCGGAAAAATTATAGCAATGGCTCATTATCCCAGTTTTAACCCCAATAATTACGGTGACGTATTCAAAAAAGTGGAAGTCGTTTTCACGCCTGAAGAATTGAAAAATCTGTATCCGACAAGCGAGGAAGACGTTTATAATTTTTATGTAAACGCTGTAACTCTCGACAAATATCCGATCTTCGAAGAAAAAGATGAAAATGGAAAAATAAGATATTACAGATACGAAAATTTCGTCGGCCCCGAGGTTTATCATAACAAAATAGTTTCCTGGCCTTACGAATCCGGCTCCGTATTCAAAACTATAGCAATGGCAATAGGAATAGACGACGGCGACATCACTCCAAACACAACCTACAACGATACAGGCCCCGTAAAAGTGGACTGGAACCCGTACACCGAAAGCTATGATTTCGAAATCAAAAACGCCACTGATTATTTCGGTCTGGTGGACATGACGACCGTTCTCGCAAAATCGCTCAACACCGGAATGACTTTCGTTGCAAAACGCATAGGCCCGGCTCTCTTTTACAGCTATCTGGAAAAATTCGGATTTCTGGACAGAACAGACATAGAATTTGATTCGGAAACAATCGGAAAAATAGAATATTGGGAGGACTGGTCGGAATCGGAGCTTGCCACACACGCATTTGGACAGGGATTGACCGTAACGATGATCCAGCTCGCGAACGCCTATTCCGCAATCATAAATGGAGGAGTTCTCATGCAGCCGCACATTGTTGACGAAATAAGACATGATGACGGCGTAGTCACAAAAACAGAACCTCGCGAAATACGCCGTGTGATATCGGAAGACACCTCGTCAAAAATGACCGCAATGCTCGTCTATTCGGCGGAAAACGGCGAAGCCAAAAAAGGACAGGTCGCAGGCCACTACGTCGGCGGCAAAACAGGAACTTCGCAGACATACAAACACGGTCAAGCATTAAGCGGCACAGGCACAACAATAGCAAGTTTCGCAGGCTACGGCCCGGTAGAGGATCCCCAGTTCGTCATCCTTATAAAACTCGATTACCCCCGCGAAAACCAGTGGGGCTCAAACACCGCCGCAGTAACTTTCAGCAAAATCGCCGGCTACCTCTTCGATTACTACAACATCCCTCCGGATAAATAAAGACCCTCCCAAACTTCTAGTCAATTAATTTCACACTGCTAACAATCTCTTCCAAAAATTCAAAATCACTCTCCTCATCCACGCTGCATTGAGGCATAAACTCATAGTCATATTTTTCCCCAATCACGTAAAGCGAAGGATAACTGCACATCCCAAAATCAATAAACTTCACAACGGTCAAACCGTTTATCTCAATCTTTTCGGGATTTAATTCAGATTTCTCCATCATAACTCCATCAACGGTCTGCGCAGGATAAAAATATAAGTAATAAGCACGCACCCAAGTTCCAGCCTCAAACCTATACATAGGCCCGAAGTTCAAAAAACCAACCAGATCGTCCCTGCCATATTCATAATAGTCGTATGGATTAAGCTCAAATCTGCGGCTTCCCCAGTTTTCATTATAAGGAATATCAACAGATATGCCCATTTCCTTACTGTAATAATTAACTAATTCGTCAGGAACCTCCCCATTAAAATTCTCATCATAATACATCTGATTATCCGGAGAATTATACTCAGAAATATTCTCTGGAGTTAATAAAATTCTCTCACCGCCTTCTTTAATTTTTTCCGGTTCTTTCGGGACCGTAGAGTCCGCTACGTCAATCGGTTCTACATCAACCGCCGGATCTTCAGTATCAACAGTTTTTTCAACAACCGAATCCTCTGGACTGGCAACCAAAAACGAATTTTTTGTCGCATCTTTATTAACCGAAACACAGCCCCCTAAGAAAAAGATAGCTGAAACTACAATAGAAATAACACCTAAAACCCTTCGCTTATCCATAAAAATTCTTAGAAAATTTACTTAGACGGTAACCTTACAACAAAATCTAAATCAACACAAATCTACAACCCCTTTTTTTAAAGAAACGTAAAAAAGTAAAAATTTTGGAAATTTTTACAAACCACAAGAAAACATACGCCTTCCCCACCCTCCCCCGCCTCACCATTGTCCGCCACCCCAAAAAATGCTATAATGACAGGACAAAAATAAAAACAAAAACGTGGCACTTTTCGAAAAAACCAGAGCAAAACTCAGAAAGGTAGGTGAAACAGTAAGTCCGGCTAATGTTGTAGGCAAACTAAGTTCGCCCGAAAAAGCGGCTAAATTTGGCACAGCCAGACTTACAGAAGCCCTCAAAGAAATGCAAAGACCGATAGGCAGCATAATCGCCGGCGTAAGAGGCGAGCTTTCGGCTGTACTTCTGGACCTTCCCAAGAAAGTCATAAAAAAAACACTATCCACGATTACAAAAATCCTGACAGGAGTAGTAGCCCTCCCGGCAAATATTGCCAGAGGAACAGCAAACATCGCCCTGCAGGTTCCGCTCACAGCAGCCCTCGGCATTGCAAGCGTTGTTCCCGAAAAAACTTTTGGAACAGTATCCCGCGCAGCCCAGGCAACAAAAGAAAAAATTCTAAAAGCAATCGGCGAAGAGGAAGAACCCCAGGAACTGCCAAAAGCAGCCTAAACCTCTCCTCACCGGACACGCATTTATTCAGCCAAAACCACGCTCGCCTCTTTGTTCATGCTCGTCATATTATTTGCCTGCACTTCATAAGGCGAAACCGTGTAAAACGAGCTACCTATATACAAGATTCTGGCAATACTCTTGTTATCGCCATAATTGTAATAGTAACTAAAATCATTTCCAAGCTCGCTGTCATCGTAATGGCTGATTGTTCCTCTCAATTCAAAGCCGTTCTCAATACTCACGTCGTAGACATAAGCGCCCTGAAACACGTAATCGCCGTAAACCCATTGATCGACATCAAGATTATCCTTCACGGCCTGCGGAATTGCCGCAACGGTCACCGGAAATGCCATTATCCCTTTATCTTTGTCGAATAGCAGAGCTTTATGATTGTACGTCAGCTCGCTGTAACTGCCGCGATCGCCAATAACTTCCTTGTGGAGTTCAACAGGATGATTTACATCCGTCACGTCAAACATCGATATTTTAACTCCCTGAAACCATGACCATCCAAGCTCCTCGGCCTCATCCGGACTTATAGTTTCCAGCCCGAATCCAATGATATGATTTTCGTCATAAGGATGCAGATAATCACTTACTCCCGCGATTTTCAGCTGTCCCAGAATTTTCGGCGTCACAGGATTGCTCAGATCAATAACAAATAAAGGATCTATTTTTTCGAATGTTACAAGGTAGGCACGATTTCCAACAAACCTCACGGAATAAATCGACTCGCCGGGCGCAAGACCTTCGAGCTTGCCCACAACATCAAGTCCGCTGTCGAGCACGTACACATTGTTTGTCGTGGCATTGGTCCACCAGCCGCCTTTCGTAGTCGCTATTCTGAAATAATCGCCGGATTCATCCATTGAAAACTGATTTAAAATCGTACCCGGCACAGCTCCGACCCCTTCATACGAAACATTCAGTCCGTCAAGCGCGAACTTATGAATATAGGTTTCCTCGCTTTCACCGCTTTCGTCATACCATGCGGAATAATGATATTTCGGCTCTGTCACATAAAGATTATCGGTTGACGCATATATAGTTCCGGTTCCTCCGACAACAACTTCTCTCGTTATGGCTTTTGAAGCGCTGTCAGTCGGAACAGCCGCGATAATCATGTAGTTTGTGCTGTCCATTATGCCTGGAACGTATTTCACGTCTCCACAGGAAGCGGTGGCCGCAACTTTATTATTATCCGAATATAAAGGAACAAGGTCCTCATTCTTAAGGACACCACCGCCTTCGGTCGGCACAAAATACGTATATTGATCAACGACCAGATAAACCACATCGCCGATTTTTCGCGAAGACGAATAATATCCTTCAAAAGCCGTTTCCCTCATAAGAGAAACGTCCGTTTTGTCGGAAATATCAAAAATATACATTTTCGTAGCACTTCCATAAAAATCATACCGGATACCAGAACCGCCGGTATAGCCGCCAAAACTCGCATCATAAGAATTCCCGATAACAATCAGACGATCATCGTCAACATACATTTCCTGTGGATAAAATCCGCTGTCTGAAAAAGTCACACTATCAAGCTCCTTCATTCTGCTTGCAGGATAAGCATCGATAATTCGTACGGTACTGTCTTTCAAGTAATAAATATATCTACTGTCGTTTTTCACGATATCGGCTTCATCAACTCCTGAAACCTGCACGTTTGTCTGGGAATGTTCCGCAACTCCGGCACTTGCCTCGGCCTCATTCATGGTTGCCTTAGGCGAAGAAGCACCTGTTCCGGGAGGAGCGGCATCCGATTGAGACTCCTCCATCGGCATCATAACGTCGTCCGGAAAACCGCCATATCTATTATAAGTGGAATTATTGTTAAAATAAGTGTTAAGCTCCGCGCACGAATCAAAATTCACAAGCTCGGCTCCAAGCTCAGCTGCGACTTTGCCCTCTTTAATATTTTCATATGTATTTGAAATTTTATAGGTCGTCTCCGTCATAACGCGCCACGCAATTTCCGCCATTTCACCTCTTGTAACTTTTTTGTCAAAACTATCCACATCCCCGGGGATAGCACTACCTAGCTCAAGTGCGTAAACAAAAGGACCATACCAGGTTTCCCCGGCAGCCCCGGTGGGACCAGCAATTTCAAGCATCTGTCTGGCCTGTTCACCAAGCAGATCATAAAGAGTATTTGTAATAATCTTGCTCGCCTCCGCGAAATTTATCTCCTGCTCGGGTCTGAAATATCCGTCCGGATAGCCCTCGACAAGCTTAAGCTCCGTGGCTTTGCACACATAAGGCGCGTACCAGTCGTTTTTCACATCAGGATAACAATCGCTCCCGCCCGTATCGTAATCTCCGGCTTCCATTACTATCTTCAAAAACTCCGCGCGGTTAATATTTTTATCAACACCGTACGTTCCGTCGCTATAGCCCACAACAATTCCGGAATCTTCAAGATAACTCACGGCCGTATCAAAAAGATTATATTCAGGAACATCCATAAATGAAGCGCTTGCCTCTCCACTGCCAAAAACAGCGACAAATAAAGCGCCGGAAATAAATAATACCTGCAGTTTTTTGATTCGCATAAAAAATTATTAAATTGTACATAAGCTCAAACGAATAATAACCCAACCGGTTACAAAAAACCACCCATCTCAAATTGACATTTCGCAATAGCTTAGCTAATCTAAGCCCACTTAATTAAGACTAAATAGGTATGAATACAGGCGCACTGCATCTTACGCAAAAAGTAGATTACGGAATCATGCTTTTAACGTCGCTCGCGAACGCCGGAAAAAAGAGCGTATCAATCAGAAAAATTTCCGAGGAAAACGACCTTTCATTTCTCTTTCTTCAGAAAATTGCCGGAATATTGAAGCAGGCCGGAATAATCTCGGCAGGAAGAGGAAAATACGGCGGATACATTCTCACGAAATCCCCAAGCCATCTAAAACTCAAGGAAATAATCGAAGCTCTGGAAGGACCGATTGCGATAGTCCCATGCCTGAAATCGTCATTGCGTCCGTGCAGCTGCTCGCAGTCCTGCGGCGTAAAATCAGGTCTCAAAAAACTCAACGATGAAATTATGGAATGTTTCTCGTCAAAATCACTCTCATATTTCCTAAAAAGCAAATAAATGCCACGAAAAATCCCGGAAAATTCAATCCTCGAAATCAAAAACTTGCACGTTGAAACGAAAGGTAAAAAAATTCTTAAAGGAATCAGCTTAACGATAAAATCTGGAGAAATTCACGCAATCATGGGCCCGAACGGATCCGGAAAAAGCACTCTTTTAAACGTAATAATGGGAAATCCGAAATATAAAGTAACGAAAGGATCTGTAAAACTAAACGGCCGCGAAATCCTGAAAATGGAAACGTCCGCGCGGGCAAAACTGGGACTTTTCCTTGCATTCCAAAATCCAGTGGAAATCCCCGGCGTGGCCCTGAGAAGTCTTGTCCGGCTGGCAATAAATGAAAACGTTTCAATAATACCGGCTGAATTCATCAAACTGATCGGAGAAAAAGAAAAACTCCTCGGCCTACCGGAAAAATTTTCCGCCAGAGCCGCAAACGAAGGCATGTCGGGCGGCGAAAAGAAAAAATCGGAGATCCTGCAAATGGCAGCGCTAAAGCCACGCATAGCGCTACTGGACGAAATAGATTCGGGCCTCGACCTGGACGCGCTAAAAACAGTATCATCGGCGATAAAAAATATATTCGACCTGAACGCACCGGCAATTCTCCTGATAACCCATTACCAGAGAATTCTTGATTATATTCACCCGCACCACGTTCACATAATACACGACGGAAAAATTATAAAATCCGGCGGCAGCGCGCTCGCGAAAGAGCTCGAAAAAAACGGTTACGGCAAATACCTGAAATAATATGTTCACGCCTTTAAGATACAAATTCGGCTTCAAAACTCCCTCAAAAAACCTGTTCATGGCACGCAGCGGACTAAGCGCGGACGTCATCAGGGAAATTTCACGAAAAAAAAACGAGCCAAAATGGATGCTGGATTTCAGACTAAAAGCCTACGAAATATTCAAAAAAAAATCGATGCCGGCCTGGGCTCCGAAACTTAACGGTATAGACCTGGACGCAATTCACTATTACATAAAACCATTATCCGGACCGGCGACTACATGGGATCAGGTCCCGCGGGAGATAAAAAATACGTTTGAAAGAATAGGGGTCCGGAAATCCGAAATTGAATTTTCATCGGGAACAGGGGCACAGTTTGAATCCGAAAGCGTTTACCATTCTCTGCAGAAAAATCTGAAAAAGAAAGGCGTAATTTTTGAATCAACTGACAACGCGTTAAAAAATCACCCGGATCTTTTTAAGAAATATTTCTCGAAAGTGGTGCCGCCTGTCGACAACAAATTCGCGGCGCTGAATTCCGCGGCATGGTCGGGCGGATCGTTTATTTACGTGCCAAAAGGAGTCCATGTAGACATGCCACTTCAGGCGTATTTTCGGATAAACAAGGAAAATTCCGGCCAGTTTGAAAGAACACTTATAATCGCGGACGAAGACAGCGAAGTGCATTATATAGAAGGCTGCTCAGCTCCGGTCTGTCTGAAAAGTTCACTGCACGCCGCCGTTGTTGAAATAATCGCAAAACCAGGAGCGAAAGTCCGATACACGACTATACAAAACTGGTCCGGCAATATATACAATCTGGTGACAAAACGCGCCTTTGCCTACGAAGACGCATCAGTTTCATGGCTTGATTGCAACATCGGCTCAAAACTCACAATGAAATATCCGGCAATATTTCTCATGGGGCGGCGTGCGAAAGGCGAAATCCAGTCGCTTGCGTTTGCCGGCAAGGACCAACATCAGGACACAGGAGCAAAGATCATCCACGCCGCCCCCGACACAACTTCTTCTGTCACCTCAAAATCCATAAGCGCAGAAAACGGCATTTCCATTTTTCGCGGCCTGATAAAAGTAAACAAGACCGCGAAAAATACAAAAACACGCACAGTCTGCGACGCGCTTCTGCTGGACAAAAACTCACGCTCAGACACATACCCCAAAATCAGCGCGGACGAGGATGACATTTCAGTGGCTCACGAAGCTACTGTTTCACGCATCAGCGAAGATCAGCTCTTTTATCTCAAATCACGCGGTCTCACGGAACCACAGGCCGCTTCGATGATAATAAACGGTTTCGCCGAGCCGGTAATAAAATCCCTGCCGCCGGAATACGCAGTCGAAATAAACCGTCTTTTACAATTACAATGAAAACAATAATCGTGGACAAAATAGGAAACAAAGAAATTCATCTCAAAAAAGGTGAAAAAATTCTATACATCGCCATTCTCAAAAAAGGCTGGAAGTCGCAGACAAAATTAACTTTTCATCTCGAAGGCGAGAACTCCGCCGTCACGTTTCTGGCCTTAATAACAGGAAAAAACAATGACAAATTTCCGTTCGAAACCGCGTCAATCCACAAAGCAAAAAACACATACGGACATTTTTACATAAGAAGCGTCCTTTTTGAAAATTCCGAAATTAATTTCAGCGGAAACGCAAACATTCTGCCATCGGCAAAAAAAGCGGACAGTTACGTTTCGCATCACACTTTAATACTTTCACCGGGCGCAAAAGCAAACACCCTTCCAGCGCTTAAAATAGAGACAAACGACGTTACGGCCGGCCACAGCGCTTCAATAGAAAAAGCTGACAAAAACCTCCTTTTCTATCTCGAGTCCCGGGGAATAAGCCCTTCCGCCGGACAAAAACTGCTTGTAAAATCATTTCTGGAAAAAGATCTGCATATCGTTCGCGACAAAGAAACCATAGAAAAAATTTCCAAAAAACTATGATACCAACTCAAAAAATCAAAAAACAATTCC
>JBDRNZ010000032.1:0-2518 GCA_043810515.1 Candidatus Peregrinibacteria bacterium | reverse complement strand
GCGAAAACAGCGGGTCTTTTCTCAACGCCGGCAAATCTTTCGACCGACCGTCTATCTTAGACAAAAATTCCAACAACGACAACGGCTTTTTAAGCAAATGCAGTCTTCTCTCTATGGCTTCCGGCGCGATTTTTTCACAGTAAAGGTTGCCGATTGAATAAAGAATCGCCCGAGCTTCGTTAAGGCTTTCCCAATCGGGCTTAGCCAAAACCTCTTGGTATCTGGCCCAAAGCCCTTTCAATTCCTCCTTGATTTTTTCAACGTCCATTAAATAGGTATATTTTAAAAGCTGTTTCATTTCTTATTTGCTTAATATTTTAACCATTCCTTTATCCGCATCCACCTCCACCCAATCCCTGTCCTTTAAAACCTCTGTTGCTATCTTTGTTCCAATGACTGCCGGAATCCCTAATTCTCTTGAAACTATGGCCGCATGAGAAGTTATGCCTCCTTCTTCAGTAACTATGGCGCCGGCTTTATGGCAGGCGAGGATCATCTCCGGCCCGGTCGTGCCGGAAACCAGCACATCACCCTTCTTCATCTTGTTTATTTCTTTATTCAGATTCGCTTTGAGATCAAAGGGAATTATCTTTACTCTCCCGACATAATAACCTTTATTGCCGACCTGCCCGCGCAAAACATCGCCAACGTGTTTTTGGGTATAGTTCCTTAAGTTGTCAATGATCATTTTGGCCTCTTTATTTTTAATGATCTCCCAGTTGCTGAATTTCCCCATCGCATAAGCTTCCTTGAACTCAATTCTTATTTTTCTGCCTAATAAAGCATCGGCAATTTCCTGATATCCAAGTTTATAATAAAAATCCGTTGATTTTAATTTAAGCCGCTTGGAGATCTCCTTAAGTATCTTAGAAAAAAGATGATCGCCAAATGCCGTTTCATTCAGCTTCGAACGCAAATCAAACTTCAACCGTTGCATCTTATGAACGTTATTTTTTATCATCTTCAACTTATCCTTTTTTACCAATCGTTCGCGCAACACTCTCTCAACCTTGTCATAACAAAAAAATTCAGTGATGAAATATTGCCGCCACGCTCTATTGCAAAACAGACAGGCAGCGGTTAATTCATCCGCCAATTGCCGATCAGATAATTTTTGATATTCTAATGACCTGAATCTTTTAAAATACTTCTCCGCCTCAATAATTATCCGTCTGACGGCCTTCCCGTACTCTGAAAACTTTTTCGGATTTGACATCAATTTATATCCCAGCTCTGAAGTCTTTTTTCTTTCTTCCTTTCCTATATAGGTTTCCCAGACATCACCCTGGTTGGTAAAAATGAAATCCCGTTTCGTATATTCATCGTGGAGCCAAAAAGAGGTCAAAAAAAATGACTGATTATTTACTTTCCATAAAAAATCGTATTTGGCTGGATTTATTTTGTATTTTTTCATCTTTTAGCCTATTTATTAATATTATCGCATAAAAAAGGAAATTTACCCACTGCTATTGACATAAAATGTGGTCATATGTTATAATAGAATATTGTACTTTTTATGTAAATTCGTATTCCAATCACATATTTCAATGGGAGGTATCACGGATGAAAAAGACGGTAAATGTGTACGTAATGCGGCACGGTCAGAAACAATCGGGCGTGGACGGCGACCTGGCGGCTTTAACCGAAATCGGTCGAAAACAAGTGATAGACAGCGCGGCCAAAAATCTGGTCGGAATTAAATTTGACGGCCTCTACTGCTCGCTCAAGTTCCGGGCTTTAGAAACCGTCGTCTGCGCAATATCGGTCCTGCCCGAGAAAAACAACGGCTTAAGCGTTATTGCCAGGGAGGCCTTTGATTACAGCGCCTCTATACCCGATATCAAACAGTACTTCAAACTGTCGGCTCGGGTCAATGAGCTGGCCAAGGAGCGCGATCAACCGATCACGGTTGCGCTTTGGAACGAGGTCACGCCAGAGATAATCGGGCATTTCGCCAAAAAGATGCACCACGGGATCATCCACGCGGCCTGGGAGGTAACCGAAGACAAGCCTCGCCAGATAGAGTTCAACGTCCTTATCGGCTGTCACAGCCCTGGCTCCGAACTGGTAACGCTGGACCCCGAAAACACACCCCTCCTCCGCGAAGCAGACATCTTCTTCTACCGAGTGGAGTTGAGTGACGAAACCGGAACTGGCGGAAGGTTTCAGCTCACGGAATCGCGTCTCATTGACCGCGGCTTCTAACGCGGTCTCTCGCCAAACCGAGGGCAGGAAAACTTTTCTGCTCTCTTTTTATTTCAAAATCCTCACCACCCCTTTATTCGCATCCACTTCCACCAAGTCCCCGTCATGCAAAACCTTGGTGGCGATTTTTGTGCCGATGATGCAGGGAATTTTGAATTCCCGGCTTACGATTGCCGCGTGGCACAACATTCCTCCTTCATCAGACACAATGGCTGCGGCTTTTTTAACGAAGGACACGACATAAGGGTTGGTGTTGGAGACGACCAAAATTTCGCCTTTATCTATTTTCCTGAAATCTTTTTGGGCTAACGCT
>JBDRNZ010000031.1:0-8045 GCA_043810515.1 Candidatus Peregrinibacteria bacterium | reverse complement strand
CCAGAACGCGAATTTTTTGTATGCGCTAACCTCTTTATGCGGAAGAAATCTTTTGAATAAATTCATTTTGTTCGTTTAAGGACGGCGATAATAGTACTTAAAACGAAGGGTTAAGTAAAGGGGGTGGGCGAGGAGGTCTTTGGCTCTTCGGTTGACAAATAAAGATATGTTTTTTACAATTCTACCTGTGGACGGAATTTTTATTTTTTATTTGATATTTGATGGGTGGTTCGTCTAATGAAAAAAATTTAGGAGACAAAGAATCGGTGACAGGTGGAAAGGGTGGACCCGGAGGGGAAACCGTTGTTCTTCCATCTTTTGGCTGCAGGGATATGCTGTCTGATGTTGACGGACTTAATCCATATGATATTTATCGGATATGGGATGAAGTTAGGATTGCCGTCGTAAGGCTTGGTATTGGTTGTGACGGTGGTTGTATTACCTGCGGTGCTTTTCAGGGAATGTCTCCAGAAGAGAGAAGAGTGTGGAACATTTCTCTGGATCAGCTTATTGATAATTTAACGAAGGAGATTGGGGTTATTCAGGACGGTACAAGATTGCGTATGATTGATCTTTGTCGGAGGTTTATAACGACCGGTGTTGATGCTGACGATCCTGTTAATTCCGATTTGTTTAATCAGGCTGCGAGGCTTGTATATTTATTGTCTGGCGGTGAGAAGTATTATGTTGCAATTTCGCATGGAGTAAGGGCGGTTCAGATGGGGAATGGAGAGTGGGGGGTTAATCCGAATCAAATTCGAAGGATTGAGGAAACTGCTCAATTAATGGTTGAGGGGGTGATTCCGTTATTTGTTTTGTCTATGGATCTTGCGAGAGATAACGGTCTTGCTGGGTGTCGTTCAAAAACTCTTCGAGACAGATTACATGAATCGAAAACTGAAAATGGTCCATTTATGGATCTGGTTGAATATAATGCATGGCTAGGGCAACAGAGAGAAGGAATTGCACAGGAAAGTGGTGAACAATGGAAAAAGCGGCTTGAGGGTATGAAAAGGACGATATTGGATGCTGTAAAAAGAAAGATGGAGGAAGGATTAGAACCTCTTACTGAGACAGAAAGGGATGTAGTGCTGCCGTGTGTCGTTTTGGAGCGGGAGCTTCTTGATTCTGTTGTGGAGGCGAACGCCAAGTCGTTTGCGGCTACGCTTAATGCTTTAACGCCTGCGATAAAAGCTGGCAGAAGGGTAACAATTTCTTTGCAGGGAGAACCGGACTCTGGATTGATTGTCGATTCGAGAAATACAATGAAGGTGTATGCAAGAACTATGGAAATATTGCGATCAGAATATGGTATGAGCGAGGTGGATCTACAGCGATCTTCTAGTGGTCTGCGTTATTCGGATCAAATTAGGAGGTATGTTGGAGTTGGACGAGCGAAAAATGTTTTGGGAATCGCAGATGTAGTGAAGTGTACCACGATTCCAGACTCTGATTTTGTATTTGGTGTATATTTGAGTGATGAGCGGGATGGAAAGCCATTTGTTGGGGTTTTGAATCCTGATGGATCTCTCGTAGCTTGTGAGCAGAATATTGAGGCTTCATATAATCAGCTCGTGGATTCGTCTTATCCTTGGAAAAGGGTAATTTCTACAAGGGTCGATTAGTTCAGCGTTTTTATTCCGGTCTTGCTCTTTTGTTTAATCTTTTTGTGGTTTCGGTGCGGTTCAAAGAGGTTATTTGCTTTTGCGAAAATTGCGAGAGAGCATTGTTTGCCAAACTTTTCCAAAAAATCGGTTTCTATCAGTCTGAACTTACTCGGGTCTGTGGCGTACAGACTTAGTGATCCGAGAATTTTACTTCCCACTATCAAAGGAATTACGATCAAGGTCTTGAATCCGTGTGCTTCAGCGAGTTTTATGCTCTGATGTTTATCAGAACGCGAAATGTCCTGGATTATAATGGGTCTTTTGTTGCCGCAGGCCTCCTGAGCAACGCTGTTTCCAAATAAAATGCTGTCTTTGCTGAGCCATTTTGTGTCTACACCGATACAGGCCTGCAGCTTTAGGCGGTCTGTTTCGCTGTTGTAAAATCTTAAAACAGAGCCGTCGCATTTTGTAAGCATGCAAGCTGCGGAGACTATTAGTTTTGTGAGATTTTCCAGAGAGTTGTCCGAAGCGGCGCTGTCTATGAGTTCGTAGATGTAGTCGTTTTGCCTTCTTTGAAGCCCCAATTCTTTATATGCGTCCTGGATGGTTTCAAATCTTTTTTGCAGTTCTGTACTTGTTTTCTTTTTGTCGGTGATGTCGCGATAGATTACCAGGTATCCTATGAATTCGTCTTTTTCGTCTGTCACTCTTGTAACAGAGATGATGACATCAATAATTTTTCCGCTTTTCGTGATTCTTTTTGTTTCTACATTTTTTATGAATTTTCTTTTCTCAACCTGATCTATGAGATTTTTGTTTTGTATTTGTTCGTCTTCGGGAATCACGAGGTTTGCCAGCTTTTTGTTCAGGATTTCCGGTTCTTTATATCCGAACATTTTGGCTGCACCGATGCTCCACATCGTGATTCTACTCTTTTTGTTGAGAACGACGATTGCTTCGGTCGAGTTTTTGATAATATGTTCGGATAATCTCTCCTGTCGTGCGAGATTTTTTAATCTTGTCAGATTGGTGAATATTCCCATAGTTCCCCCGCTTTTGGTGGGGCTGCCGCTTATAAGTAACGGGATTTTTTTGCCGTTTTTGGAGATCATAGTTGCTTCGTACTGCGATGATCTGCCCGATTTCCTTAGTCGGTGCTGGTTGTTGATAGTTTTTTTACCTTCTTCGTCGAAAAAGGATACGCAGTCTCTTCCAATACATTCTTTCAGGCTATACTCGGATATCTTTTCGAATATCGGGTTTACGTAAATCGTTTTATGATTTTTGTCGCCCATCCAGAAACATTCGTTCATCGTTTTCAGAATGTTTATCGAATAGACGAAATCATCTATTTTTGGATCGGGTTTTTGTGGTTTGATCATGGGGATTCTTGGTTTTTACCGATATTGACAGAAAACTCGACACACACTATTATTCTCCCCTAAAGTTTATTTGTGTCAAGCAAAAATATGAATGAAGGGCCAAGTGAAGGGCAAAATTGGGAAGAAGAGGGGTGTTGCGGCAGATCGCCCAGGATTGATGTTATTGAGGGAGGAGAGGGCGCTTGTGCTGGCCCGACAGAAGGTCTTCGGAGAAGGAGTCCTGCGCCCGTTATAGGTAGGGTGGCGAGACTGTGCGGGTTTGGTGATGAAAGGCCTTTTTGGAAAGGGAGTGAGGAGATGTCTCGTCCTGAGAAGGACTCTTTCGAGAGGTCTGCAGATAGGTTTCCATATGCCCAAATGCGGCCTGTTCCGGTTTGGGGTAAGCCTTTTTCCGAGGTTTTGAGCTCTCTGGATTCTTTTTGTGATTGCGCTGATTTTTGTTCTCATAGAGCTGCCGGGGAAAATATCGGCAGGGTTTTAGGTAAGCCTATTTGTGATGAAGATGCTTTGAGTCGACTGCTTAGAAAAATTCCCGAGAGCGCTTTTCATTCTTCCCGTATACGGCCCGATCTTGACGTAGATGAAAGACGGGAGGAGGTAAAGCGTGTAATAGCTTTAGTGGCCAGGGTTTGGAGAGAAGATGAAGGGCGGATATTTATGGGCGTGGAGGGATGGGAAGATCACGAAGTGGGATATTCTGTTCAGGCGGCGGCACGGTGTCCACGATTTTTAGGGGGACTGGAAAGTATAGAAGGCCTTGGTATTAGCAAGGAATGGCTCTCTGATCCGCAGACAGCAGTGGAACTTCAGCGGCTATATATGCTTGCCAAGCGCAAGGCGTTGAGCGCAAAGGATGGTTGGCACAGGCAGGCTTATATTGTTGCGCAGATAGCCATGGTGTCTTCCAGGGCGGTGGGGAGTAGCTATTTTATTCCGTCGTTGAGGAATAGTTCACATTTTTTGACAGACGATGAAAGGCCGGAGCGGGACGTAGAAGTATTGGCGCCATCCCTGAGGGTATTTAGGGAAGATGAGGACAAGGAAAATATAAGGACTTATCTTTATTCTATGCTGTCACTTCTTTTTCCTGACGATGAAGATATGACCCCCAGACAGCCGGATTTTTTTAATAGTATTCTTGTTTCAGAGGGAGGGAATTTATCGTCTTTGGTTCAGGAGGAATTTATTTTGTATGATTTGACGGCGTTGTCGAAGCGGCACGGTCTGTATGAGGAATTTAAGGAATATTTTCTTGATATCTGCCGTTACAGACGGGTCCAGTTTGTATCAAATTTTCATCTGGACCCTTTGGATCCTACCTTTCCAGGCAGATATTCCATAAAGGACGTTTTGGATTATTTTCAAAAGAGCAATGGCAGGGCTGCCACTCTGGCTTCTATCGGTTGTGATGACGGGTTTCTGGAAATACTTCTCCAAAAATCGGGATATATTGATTCCTGGAAAGGTGTTGATATTGATTATAGCCGTGAAAAAGATAGAGATTTTGACATGGGGGAGAATGGGAAAATTACTTTGATTGGTGTTAAGGAGGAGGCGCAAACAAATAGGAGGCGTATTGATGGCGTCTTTGAGGCGGCCGGACGTCCTGATGTTGTGATTATGGGTGACGTTGCCCACGAGACAGAAGATCCGAGACAGTATATTATCAGGGCTTATGAATCTTTAAATCCGGGAGGCTATTTGGTTATAGTTGATCCGCTTCATTGCCGGGCTGTGGATAGAGTTTCCGCGGTTACCGTTTATCCATGTGATGACACCAGATATCCCGAGTCGATGCTGGATTTGGCCGATTATTTTGAATTGAACTTTTTGTTTGAACGTTTGGGGGCGAAGGTTGTTCAGGTTTCCCAGGCGCCTATAGGTCATAATGATCCCTTTTGGCGGGTTTCCATTATCATTAAAAAACCTGATAAAGAAGACGACGTGGCGTATGCTTTAGGTGAGAGCAAGAATGTTAATTGGAATGACGAGCTGCAGGCCGATGATGATATTTTTAAAGTATGGCCTTTGAGTTGTATTAAAGATTCCAGGGAAAGAGAGATTGTTCTGTCAAAAATTCATGAAAGAATAGGCGGGAATATTGCTGATATAAATATGTCTGCGGAGGATGGTGGAGCCAGGAAGCTTAAGTTTTCCGAGCTCAAGTCGAAGATTATAGGATGGCTTTTGCCCAGAGAGGCGATAGAATCTCTTTTGTCTGCCGGGGAGATATCGTTTTGCGAGGGCGATGGATTTTATGATCTTGAGGGGCGTGCCGCCGAAAGGCTGGCTTTTGATGTTTCTCCTTACGGACCTGTTATTGATAGAATTATGAATGAACTAAGGAGGGATCTGAATTTAAGAAATTTAAATCATTTTGCCGGGGAGGTTATTGCTCTTGCCGGACTTCTAAAAAATATGGGTATTGACGTTGGTATTGATCGTCGAATGATAAAAAGGGATGAATCCTAATTTCCTCTGATTTTGCCGCCGGCGGTTTCGAGGTTTTTGAAGATTGCGTTTTGAGTGCGGGACATTTCATTGTCGGTGAGGGTGCGGTCCGGTGACTGGAGTGTGACTTTGAAAGCGACGGCTTTTTTACCGGAAGGGAGTGGGTCGCCTTCGTAGATGTCGAAGAGTTCGACCTTCTGGATAAGCGATTTGTCGGTTTCGCGAACGATCTGCAAAAAACCTCCTATTTCTTTTTCACGGTCGATGACTACAGAGATGTCTATTTCAATTCCAGGAAATTTTGGAAGGGATTTAAATTTTCTTACAGGTTGCTCGAGCTTTAGTGCTTCGGTGAAATTTATTTCAAACATTGCCACCGAATATTTTTCAAGATCGTGATTTTTTATAACCTGCGGATGAACCATGAAAACCTGCGCGATTGTCTGGCCGTGGCCGTCAATGTAGCTTATTGCTTTTTGAGGGTGGGCGTAAGGGGCGAGCTCAATGTCTTTGACCTCTTTTATATTTTTCAGATTGAATTTTTCAAAGAAAGACTCTACTGCGCCTTTCGCCTTATAAAAAAGGTTATCCGCTTTTCCTTTTTTCAGAACCGCGCCGCAAATTTTCTTTTCCTCGAGAGGCATGTATTGGCCGATTTCTTTATAAGTGCGGCCGATTTCGTATATTTTGACGCAGTCAAAATATTTTGTGTTGAGCTGAAGGTTGCGCAGAATATTCGGGACAAGCGATATTCTCAAATGAGTCTGATCTTCCGATAGATAATTTAAAAGCTGGAGATGGCCGGTGTGGCTCATCATGCAATTTTTTAGCTCGGTTTCTCCGTAAAATGAGTAATTGTAAACCTCGTCGAAGCCCAAGCCATACGAGAAAAGCTCGCGGACTCTATGTTTTTTGAAACGCTCGGTGTTTTCTATCGGAAGTTTTGCGGGGAGAACCGGCAGGGACGTTTCGATGTTTTCGTAGCCGTGCATTCGCGCTATTTCCTCTATCAGATCGTCCTCAATGTTTATGTCTTTTGACGCGCGGAAGGTCGGGACTGTGACGGTGAGCGTGTTTTTGCCTTTCGGGCTTACTTTAAATTCGAGACTTTGGAGAATATGTGTGATTTCTTTTGTAGGAATGTTTACGCCGATTTTTGAGCGGGTTTTTTCAAGGTCGAGGTCGATTTTTAGTGACGGGAGGGGAGGGACGCTTTTCTGGATGTCGGTGATTGGGCCGGCTACGCGTGCGCCTGGGCAGAGCTCCAAGATAAGCTCTGCAGCTCTTTTTATCGCTAGTTCGGCGAGATTTGGATCGAGCGATTTTTCGAATCTCTGGACAGATTCCGTTCTGACTCCGAGGGTGGTTGAGGTTCTTCTTATTGAGGACGCGTTGAAGTTTGCGGATTCGAGAATTATTGAAGTTGTTTTTTCGTTAATCCCACTATTTTCTCCTCCGATTATTCCGGCTATCGCAACCGGTTTTTCGTGGTCGGCGATTACCAGCATTTCTTCCGAAAGGGTGCGGGCGGTGCCGTCCAGGGTTGTGATTTTTTCCCGTGATTTTGCTTTTCTTACGACTATTCCGTCTTTTATATAGCTCTTATCAAAGGCGTGCATCGGCTGTCCGAGTTCGGCCATGATGTAGTTTGTGATATCGACAATGTTATTGTGCGCACCGTGTCCCGTTGCTTTCAGCCGGGTCTTTAGCCAGTCAGGCGAGGGCTGAACTTTTATGTTGTTTATGATCAGGCCGCAGTAGCGTGGGCAGAGGCCTAAGTCTTTTACTTCAACTTTTACCGACTCTCCGGATGACGGAAGTTTTACTTTTGGTTCAAGAGGTTTGAATTTCCATCCTTTTATTGCCGAAATTTCTCTCGCAATTCCATAATGTCCCCAGAGGTCGGG
This sequence comes from Candidatus Peregrinibacteria bacterium, assembly GCA_043810515.1. Classification (GTDB taxonomy): domain Bacteria; phylum Patescibacteriota; class Gracilibacteria; order UBA1369; family LOWO2-01-FULL-3; genus WJKQ01. The sequence continues at coordinate 698 of JBDRNZ010000031.1, read as the reverse complement.
ACGGTGCGTGAGCGCTTTGTTGTCGAATTCAAAAACAACATCTGATTTTTTGAGAATTTCCGAGAGTGGAGTTCCTGGAGCCGGTTTTAGAGGAGAAAGATCGAGAATATCTTCGGGGCCTTCATCCGGATTATCAAGACCGATTTCATTGCTCGCGCATATCATTCCGTGGCTTTCCTCGCCGCGGATTTTGGTTTTTTCCAGAGTAACGGGCTCGCCTTCGCCGTGCCATCTTACCTGTGCTCCCGGGAGAGCGACCGCGACATACATTCCTTCTTTGAGATTTTTGCCGCCGCAGACTATCTGGACGGTTTCTTTCCCAATTGAGGTTTTTGCAATTTTAAGTTTGTCGGCGTTCGGATGCGGAAGAATCTGTATCACTTGTCCGACAATTATTTTTTCAAAATTTTTCGATTCGTCAATTATACCTTCGACTTCAGCGGTTTTCAGGGTCAGTTCGTTAGCGAGATCTTTTGGATCCGCGTTCTTTGGAATTTCAACAAAGTCTTTTAGCCATTCGAGAGAAACGTACATATTAAAACTGTTTTATAAAGCGTAGATCGCCACTTGTGAGTAAGCGGATGTCGTCTATTTTGTGTCTCATCATGGTAAGGCGGGTTAAGCCAAAACCGAATGCCCAGCCCTGATAAATTTTGGGGTCAATGCCGCCGGCTTTTAAGACATTTTCATGCACCATT
>JBDRNZ010000030.1:0-30885 GCA_043810515.1 Candidatus Peregrinibacteria bacterium | reverse complement strand
GGTAATAAAAGCCATAAATCACTGGTGGCGGTTTGCGGGAATCATCATGAATTTATGCACAATGGCCTGGTCGAAAATGAGAATAATCGGGAGTATTGGGCGCTTAATATCAGCAAAGACGCGGATGAAATTGACCGGCTTTATCGCAGGTACAGAAAGATACACTAAATCCATCAGGCCATATTTGAAGTTTGATCGACTAAGCGACTTTTCGACATTTGTTTCAGGGCGGCCTTTACTTAAACCATTTTTTCATTTCACTGGTGGAAATGCGGCGGTTTTTCATGATTACACGGCGTTTTTTGAGGGCGCGCGGGAGGAGTTTTAGATAATCAATGTAGCTGCGCCAAAGGTATGGTTCGCGGAAGGTTATGTAGATCGGCGTGAGAATTTTTCTGAGCATTATTGTTCCGAAATTCGCGAAAAATGTGCCGGGAAGTTCGTTTTTTGTCTGCATTAAGCGCTGATTTCTGAAGGAATATTTTTTCTGGAATTTTGAAAGTTTGCCGCGGTGGGCCATAGCCTGCGCAGTCGAGAATCTTTTAAAGACTCCGGTTCCGCGGCCGTGGTATGCGATAGCCTTGGGATAATAAAGGCTTTTCCAGCCGTAAAGCAGGAAACGCCAGGAAAGATCGACGTCCTCTTTGTACATAAAAAAGTCCTCGTCGAAATATTCGCCCAAAACTTTCACATCCTCAAGAGCTTCGCGGCGATAAAGCGGGCAGGCTCCGGAAATTCCAAAAACCTCCTCTTCTTTGTCGAACTGGCCTGTATCCTGCGCGCCCTGCCCTCTGTCGACAACACGGCGGTTTTTATACGCGAGAAGACCGACCGTGTCGATAATTTTCGTGGGTTTTTTGCTATCAAAATCGTATTTGTAGACTTTTCCGGTGATCGCTGCGAGGTCGGGATCTTTTTCGATGCGGGAAATGGCTTTTTCAAAATAAGTTTTTGTATAGATGATGTCCGGGTTTGTGATGACGACATAATCGGCGGGGTTTTGACATTCGATTGCAAGTCTTATGCCCTGATTTGCGGCGGGGGCGTAGCCGGTATTGATGGCATTTGGAATGATACGAAGGTTCTTTTTGTCCTTATATTCCCTTTTTACAAAATTCAGACCACTTTTGTCAGGGGAATTATTATCAATAAAAATCACATCAATATTTTTGTAGGTCTGCGCGAAAATGCTGTCCAGGCAGGTCTTCAGATACTGTGGAGTATTGTAGTGAATTATTGTAACCGATACTTTTGGCCGGGATTTCCCTTGCTTCATGTTGTTTTGATTCGTATATTGGCAGTGTACTAACTACCAAAACGCATGTCCACATATCTTTTTACTTCGGAGTCCGTCACGGAGGGGCACCCCGATAAAATCGCTGACCAGATTTCTGACGCAATTCTGGACAGTCTGCTGGCGCAGGATCCTATGAGCCGCGTCGCGTGTGAAACTGTTGTCACAACGGGTCTTGTGTTTGTGGCCGGGGAGATAAAAACAAAAGGCTATGCGGACATTCCGGGAATTGTCAGAAAAACTATAAAAGAAATCGGATATACGGATGCGAATTATGGCTTTGATTATAAGGCATGCAGCGTTCTTACCGCGATAGACGAGCAAAGCGCGGATATCGCGCTTGGAGTTGATACCGGCGGCGCCGGAGATCAGGGAATGATGATCGGTTTTGCGTGCACGGAAACTCCCGAGCTCATGCCTCTGCCGATAATGCTGGCGCATAAAATGGCAAGGAAACTTGCGGAGATTCGAAAAAAGGGTATTTTGCCTTATCTGAGGCCGGACGGGAAGACCCAGGTTACTGTGGAATATGACGGTTTTACGCCGGTGAGGATTGTTTCGGTGGTCTGCTCGACGCAGCATGGAGAGGGTGTTTCGCAGGCTCAGATCAAGAAAGATATAATCAAGCATGTTGTAAAACCTGTTTGCGGGAAGTATCTCGATAAAAAAACCGTTTATTATATAAATCCGACCGGGAGATTTATAATCGGTGGTCCGCCGGGAGACTGCGGACTTACCGGCAGAAAAATAATCGTCGACACTTATGGTGCCATGGCGCATCATGGAGGAGGGTGTTTTTCCGGAAAAGACTGCACAAAGGTTGACCGGAGCGGCGCGTATATGACGCGGTATGCGGCAAAAAATGTTGTCGCCGCGGGGCTGGCCGACAGGTGCGAAATACAGGTTGCGTATGCCATTGGCATAAAAGATCCAATGTCAGTAAATGTAAATACTTTTGGAACGGGAAAACTGAGCGATGAGCGACTTGCGGAAATTGTACGGGAACATTTTGATTTTTCCCCGAAAGGAATTATCGAGGTATTAAAGTTGAGACGTCCTATTTTTAAAAAAACAGCCGCTTACGGGCATTTTGGACGTGAAGACGAGGGTTTCACTTGGGAGAAGACTGACGTGGCTGCAAGACTTAAAAAATACGTTAAAAATCGATGACATGAAAAACCTTGCCGCGCAGGGCAAAAAAAATATCGAGCTGGCCGAGCTCAGGATGGGTGCTTTGATGGAAATTCGCAAAAAAATAGCTAAAAGCAAGCCATTTAAAGGGCTTCGCGTCGCAATGGCTTTGCACATTACAAAAGAAACAGCTGCGCTGGTGAGGACTCTTATGGCAGGCGGCGCAAAAGTCTGGATTACCGGATGCAATCCCCTGTCGACGCAGGACGATGTTGCCGCTGCTATGAAAGAAGAAGGCATAAATGTTTTTGGGCATCGTGGAGAAAGCAGGACCCAATATTATTCTTTTCTGAAAAAAGTGATCGCGTGCAAACCGCATATTACAATCGACGACGGATGCGATCTTGTCACTGAAATTCACAAAAATTTTCCTAAACTTATTCCCGCAATAATAGGCGGGTGCGAAGAAACGACCACCGGAATAATTCGTCTAAAAGCTATGGAGAAGGCCGGAAGGCTGAAATATCCGATTATCGCGGTGAATGATAACAAAACGAAACATCTAATGGACAATTATTACGGCACCGGCCAATCGACGCTGGATGGCATAATGAGGGCATGCAATTTTCTGTTTGCCGGAAAAACCGCTGTCGTGGCCGGATATGGTGACTGCGGAAAGGGCATCAGTATGCGGATGGCCGGAATGGGCGCGAGCGTTGTCGTGACTGAAGTCGATCATTTCAGGGCTTTGCAGGCCGTTATGGACGGACACAGGGTTATGAAAATGAAGGACGCGTGCAGGATCGGAGATCTTTTTATAACCGTTACTGGCGATATGAATGTAATCGTGGCGGATCATGTAAAACATATGAAAGACGGAGCTGTTTTGGCCAACAGCGGACATTTTGACGTTGAAATCGGAATGAAGGAAATTGTACGGAAGGCTGTGAAGATCAGGAAAATGAGGGATGAGATGGATGAATATACTATGCGGGGCGGTAAACGCATTTATATTTTAAGCGAAGGCCGCCTTGTGAATCTTGCGGCTGCGGAAGGTCACCCGAGTGAGGTGATGTCGCTGAGTTTCTGCGGACAGGTGCTGGCGTGCGAATATCTTGTTAGGAATCAGGGCAGGCTCAAGGCCGGTGTTCACATGCTACCTGCGGAAATTGACGATTATATTTCGCGGATCACGCTGAAATCTATGGGAATCGAAATAGACAAGCTTACTTCCGAGCAGGCAAAATATCTTTCAAGCTGGGATATGGGGACATAAAAAGCCCCACTTAGAAGTTTTTACATTTTAAGCGGGGCCCATGACGCTTTTATGCTATACCAGACGAAGATTAAATTTTTGTTAAAAAAACCTAAGATTTTTCTAAAAAAATTTTTCATAAAAAAACCACCCGCCGGAATGACAGGTGGTTTTAGTTTGTTTTTTTGAATTATTACATTGAGAGATATTCGTAGAACATGTTGTACAGGATTGTCGTGGCTTCAGCTCTTGTAATTTCCTGTCCTGCGTTGAAGCACATGCCTTCACCGCATGCCGATCCATGTACGAATCCGAGCTCTGTAGCCGCCGTTACGGTCGAAGTGTACCATTCAGTCGCGAGATCTTCGTATCTGTCGGTCATCACTCCGGCTTCAAGGCCATCAATTTCGTCACGCATAGCCTGGTCGGAAATATAATAGTAAACATTCATAGCCAGAGTCAGGAATTCCGCTCTGTTGATCGATTCAGCGGGCTGATAAGTGCCGTCCGGATTTCCATTCACAAGACTCAGATCTTTCAAATCGTTTATATATCCCGCATACCATGCGCTTACCTCTACGTCTGAGAAAGGTTTCATGTCAGGTGCCGATGGTTCACCAAGTTCAAGTATTCTATAAAGCACTGTTGCTGCTTCAGCTCGATTTAGACTTCCATTAGGCCTAAATGTTCCTGATGGATCACCTTTGACGATACCCAGTTCAGCCATTGCATAGATTATATCTTCAGCCCAGTGTCCAGCCACATCGCTGAACGTGATTGCTCCTTCTTCAGTCGGGGTTGTTTCTCCAGGCGTTTCTTCAGCTGGGGTTTCTTCGGCTGGCGTTTCTTCAATTACTTCTTCTGCTGCCTGTGTTGCTCCTGCTTCTACGGTAAGGGTTATTATGTTTGTGGAAGTTCCAAAGTTTCCACTGGTGTCTCTTCCCCTTATCTGATAATTGACAACCTGCCCCTCTGTTACCCCTGTGTCTGTGTATGTTTCAGTTGCTTTGCTTACTGTTGTTAATACTGTCGTTGGTGCTACGTCTGCTCCGGTTGATTTCATAATCTGAATGTCCGCTAGATCGCTGGCTGTAGGGTCAGTCCATGTCAGAACAACATGCATATCAGTATCTACTGATGCTGAGAATTCGCTTGGTGCTGAAGGTCCCGTCGAATCTCCTCCCCCGGAAGAAGACCCGGATGGTACGCCGCTTACTTCGGTAACCGCACTTGTAGCATTTCCTTTCGTATCCACCCCTACTATATTCAGGTAGTAAGTTGTTCCGTCTGTAAGTCCGGTAAGTTCCGTTGTGGCTGTCGTTCTTGTTGCAAGTGTCACATCGTCAGCCTCATCCCATAAAGTGCTGGTAACCGATACTCCCGCACCTGTCCCGTACAAAACCGCGTAATGCGAAAAGGTTGCTGCTGTTTGCGTGGGAGGTGTCCAGGTCACCCCCAAGGCGGAGCCTCTTTGCGAAGTAACTCTAAAATCCGATGCAGCTGTCGCCGCTGTCGTGAGATCGAGAGCGCTGCCGACAGTTGCCTCAACTGTTGACCCTACCGCAATTGTGTTGGTGTCCTTATCTGCCACCGTTGCTATTGGTGTGAATGTGGCAGAAAGCGTCGTAGGGCTTGCCTGCGTTATCAATCCCCCTGCCCGATTTGCAAGTGCGATGGCGTAAACGCTTCCGTTGTAGAGCGTTGCTGTCTCCTTGCTCATACTGTTTGTAAGGGTTTTTGTTGTTAATGCTCCCGTTTCAAACGCTCCAAGGCCTGCTATCGTTTTACTGGTCGTCATGTTTCCGATATTTGTGTTGCTTGCAACTGCTGCGGCGGCCTCGACGGGATCTCCTGTACCTCCTTCAACCCATTCTGCGTATTTTATATATAATTCGTTGGATTTTGATGCCGCCTCTCTTATGAATTTGACATTGTCTATAAGAACCACATCGTTTGCTTCAAGCTCATCTACCTCACCGGCAGCAGTCACTTTTAATCCCCAGAATTGAGGACTGCTCGATAATGCGGCTAATGTCCCTACGTCTGGTGTAGCCGTCAGATCTACAGTAATAGTTGTCCAGGTTTTTTCTGTTACGTTATCTCCTCCTCCTATTTCAGCAGCATTGATATACCATTCTACAGTATCTGTAGTGATGTCCGTGCTGGCATTATCTACTATAAACGCCAGCTTTGTGCTTGCTCCTGTTAAACCTTCGGTTGAATTCGCATCTACTATGTACATATCGAATTGTACTGATGTAAATTCGGCTAATGTATTGGTATCGTCGTATATGTCATGGTCAAGATCAACCAAAAATCCATCGCCGTCTGCGTATGCTCCTGTGTTTAATAGCTTATACATTCCCCATCCTTCTTGTGGATATGCGTTACTATCCGTTGTATCTACTTTTACAACCGTCATTTCACCGTCCAATAATGCTCCAAATGTGTCACCTTTCCCTGTGCCGGTTTCACTTTCGTCTTCCTCGCATCCGTCAATAAACTGGTTCACTCCGACGTATACAGGAACCGGATTTGAGACGTCGTCGACTGTGACCTGATTACCTAATGCTGTTGCTGCATTTCCCCATATGTCGTAAAGGCTGGTATCGCCTGCTGGATCGAGAACTGCTAAAGCGCTTTCTGTGTCGTCCGTAAGAATTGCCATTGTGTTTCCAGCTGTGTGGGTAACACCATCAACATCTGCGGGCGTGGCACCATATTGTAGATCAGTAACCGCCAGTGCGGCTAATTCGGCGTCGACCGCGCTTCCGCTTGTTATCGGATAACTAAATTCTACAAGAATTTTTCCTCCAGTGCCTGAAACTGCTTTCGCGTTTGCACCTGTGATTGTTGGTGCGGTGCTGATATTTTCCTCCACACCATCTGTTGCAACAGCAAGCACTACTGCCCCTGTGGCATCTGCGTAGCCTGCTCCAAGGTCTGCAAATTCATTCCCATAAATATCGTATACGGTATTGTCATCTATTGCCAATGTGTCTGCTTCATCGCCTGCGGCAAATGCCGGACATATCACCCCGCCATCACCGAGCGTAATGGTCACAAAATTAACAGCTCCGGCTCTAAGTGTAGTAGGAACTGCTGACCTGATCTCGTCGCAGTTTCCTACTGATACATCAACATATGCAAAATCGGCGGCTACTAAGGCTCCACCGGTTGCATTTACTACCGGTTCTGAGAATTCGAGAAGGATTTTATTACTGAGATTTTCTGTAGCATCTACATATATTTTGACGCCAGGCGCGGTTGAATCTCCTCCGTCGGCCAGGGCTACCGCTTCCTGGGCTCCCGAAGGGATGCTACCGTCAATACTCCAGACTGCACCTGCCTTTGCATAGATAGTATCGTTCACTGCGTCATTTGCGGTTGAGGCCGCATCCATCACTAGTACCACGTAACGACTTCCTGCGGCGTGATTGGCCGAGCTGATCGCTGTAAATCCATCCGAACCTGTTCCGGTTGCGTTTACGTAGGTAAAATCATCTGCCGTGAGGGCGGTTGCACACAAAGGGTCTCCGCATACGGGGTTTGTGAATGTTAACACTAAAAATTTTTGAGCATTTGTAGGCTCAAACGTTGCCGTAAAGTTGTTATTTACTCCTACAGCAGAAGCGACCGGCATTATAAATACCAGGCTACCAAGCGTGAGTGACAGCGTAATCACCATCGTGAGTACTCCGCTTAGTCGTTTTTTCATGTTACTTCTCATAATTAATGAGGTTAAAGATAAGTTTAACTTTCAAAAGGTATTTTATATATAAAGTTAAAATTTGCTGCGTTTGATTATATTATATTTAACGGCATTTCCATACCTACTATACCTCTTTTCCGTAGACAGTTTTTGATATTATTTTTTAATCCTCGATGGGAAATATTTTGTATAGAATTTTGACCGCCTCCGCGCGAGAGATTTCTTTGTCGGGATTAAAACATGCGTACTCCCCACATGCTGATCCGTTTATAAATCCTTTTCCATATGCTTCCGTGACCGTCTGCGCGTACCAGGAAGACGCGTCCATATCATGGAAAAATGTTGTTATCTCCTGTGCGATTTGAATTACATTTGCCGGGTAGTAATGATGAAGATTCATTGCCAGTTGTAGAAATTCCGCGCGATTTATAAACTCCGAAGGACTATAGGTAGTTGGCGTTTTTCCGTTGACTAATCCAATCTCTTTTAAATTTGAGATGTATGGCGCATACCAGGCGTCTTTGGAAACGTCCGTGAAAGGATTTTCTTCTGGGGTTCCCGGAGTCTCACCTCCCATAATGCGATATATTAAAGTTGCTGCCTCTGCGCGATTTAAATTTCCATCAGGATTGAATATTCCTTCCGATTGACCTTCGATAATACCTCTTTCAGTTAGGCTTTCTATTTCCGCCTGAGCCCAGTGGCCGGATATATCACTAAAGGAGACACTCGTTTCTTCCGCCACCCCCTCACATTCACCTTCGTATGACACTTCGATGTTTTTCTTTGTTGCCACGCATTCATTTGCATACGTTATGTTATCTATTCCACAAACCGGTATATATTCCGGCGAGCAATAAGTCGCTTCTTCTGTTTGCGGTGCCGTAGTTTCCTCCTCTGTTGGCGCCGGTAGTTCTTCTACCGGGGTAGGGGGCTCTCCGACGACAATAGACACCTCCGCGGTCAATGCGCTGAAATTTATACCGTCCGTGGCGCGCAACATATATTTGACCGTGTCTCCTACTGCCACATCACTGTCTATGTATTCCTCGACTCCAGGACCGATTTCCATATACGGAGTTCCGCTCACTGGAAATTCGTTTTTTCCTCGAAGGATATGGATCGTACTTAGATCAAGGTCTGTCGGATCCGTCCAGGTTATTTTAACGCCATTCGCGTCATTTTGAAGCGTCAGGTTTGTTGGCCTGTCTGGCTCATAAGTATCCAGATATGCGCTTGTTTCTATATTTATGTCTTTAGAATCAATATATTGCGTGGTATCGTCATTGATCTGGAGAATCAGGTGGTCGGAATTACTTGGAGATTCGTGGAATCCTTCGGCGTAAACCCTTGTTATAACTATTTCTTCTCCTATGGCAAAGTCCGCTTCTATCGGTATCACCAGGGTTTTGTCCCCATTTTCAAAAGTGACATCTGGATTTTGCAAAACTTTCCCAGTATCGACCGCCGACCCATGGATTAGAATATTTACAGCCGTCCTCTCGGAATCAAAAATCATCTTCAGGGTTTCGGGAATTGTGATTTTTATTGCACCTGCAATTATATATGCAGTTTCTCTGTCTTCCGTGATTGTTATGTCATATATTTGGGTGGGAGACTGATTTTTCTTGAATATCTGGTCCGAAAGCGAACTTATTGTCGTAGCGGCGAATGCTGTACCACTCGTTATCATGAAGAGTAGAAATGCTGCAAGGAATGGGAATTTTTTCATATTTTAATTTTTGTTATAATTTAAGATCGCTTCGTTTTGCTCTTTTATAAAAGAAGGGTTTTCCTGGCCTTTCTGGGCATTGGCAAGTGTATCAATAACTTTTGTCGCCTCCTCAACCTGTCCGTCCGCCAGCAAAAGCCTGATTAGATCGCCATTAACTTCGAGGTAGTCAGGATATCCTTCATATAAGCGTTTTTCATATTCTAGCGCCTTCTTTATTTCCCCTACTTCCTCGTACATTACTGCAATGTTTGTCAGGGCCGGATAGTGTGCATTGTCGTATTCCAGCACCTCTTTGTAATAGGAGATTGCTTTGTCGTATTCCCCCAGTATCATATATCGAAATCCTATCTCTTCTGCGTATCCTACTTTTTCGGCTGGGTCAATGGCAGCATCATGTTTTTCAAGGTTTTCGTTCAGGGCTGTTTTGTTCTGCTGTACCTGCTCCTCTGGCATGTCCGAAATATCTATTTTATAGGATGTACAACCACCTAACAGAATAGGTGTCATGGATAATATCAGTATATATTTGCGCGTGTTCATAACAAATTTTTGTTAAATATTAATTTTTAAACATTCTGAATTTAGCATAATTTTTTCATAAAAAAAAGCCCCGCCCCGCCAGGGGCGGGGGGGGCTTTTAAGGCTAATCCCTAAATCAGATCAGAAAAGGAAGGATTAGTACTTGAGTGTATAACCACTCAACTTCGTTCCAACATCTCCAAGCCAGTATACGAGAGTATTTGTAGTCTCGTCTGCAGACCACCAGAAGTTACCTCTAGTTACAGTACCGTCACTCGAAGAACCGTAACCAATAGATGGTGTCAACAAATCATCATTAACCGATCCGGTTATCATGTCCTGAGTATCGCAGATCAGCGTGAAGGTTGTCGGAGTACCCTTGGATATCTCAATGCTGTTGTAATCGGTTCCTGAGATATTATCTTCAGGCACTATCAGGATAGCGGCCGCATTTGCAGATCGGACTGCAGCTGCATTGCTTGCAACAGTTGTAGTACCTCTCTTTAGAGTACAGTCAACTATTGAAGTTGGAGTTGTATCCATACGTCCGTTGCTTGACATGTCGACTGTCAACATTTCGTTGTGGAGAGTAACTCCATCAATGTAGAGAAGGTCACCGTTAGCAACGGTCAATCCTCCTGTAGCATCAACCATCAATCCTACCGCGATAGCCGTTGCATAATTGGTTGTACCGGAAATGTCAACCGTCACAAGATCCCATGTGTTAGCTGTACCTCCACCAATTACCGCAGTATCAGAACTCATTGCTACTCCGTTTACCCATACGCTATTGGTCGTTGTTAGTCTTAGCTCGTCACCAGCAACAGCCGGCGTACAACTTCCATTGGCAATTGTTGTTGCATCAACTATCACAGCAAGATCATTGTATGGAGTATCTGCCTGATCCGACTTTATCCAGAATGACAGATATTTATTTGATCCAAGACCAGCTGCGAGTGTTTCTGTGAATACGAAACAGTCGTTATCGGTAATTGAATCCGCAGTAGTAGTCCATAGGACACCACCAGCTCCATCAACGAATTCTCCCGATGTTGTAGTGATCGTAAAGTCGTCAGTACCACCGGCATCCATACCTGTTGGAATATTTTCATCGTCTTCGGCAAGAGCCTGTCTGATGATAACGTCTTCATTAGCGTTAGGAGTCACGGTGAATTCAAATATTGTGTCAGTAGGTGACTGTGTTCGGCTGCCGCTTGGTGAGCCTGATGACAAAGCAAGCGTTGGTTTTGTCTTGTAGACATGCATCTGTTTTGCGTTGGTCAGATATCCGGAACCAGGTAGGGCATAAATAATGTTATCAGCATCCGCGAATGCTGTATCGGCATTATTTAATACTTTCGTAACTACCGAGTCACCGGTGTCTCCTAGATCCGTCCAGGCTGTGCCTTCTGTCCATGAAGTGACTACCATAATAGATTCTGCACTTGCTGTACATGTTGCATCAGCACTGACACAGAGGAGCGTTCCAACCGGTAGGTTTCCCGGATTTGTATCCCCTGTATGCGAATCGTTAACAACCAGAGTCTGCGAAGCGTTTAATGCGGCCAGGGTACCTACTGCCGTGTTTATATCGTAGTTACCTGCTACCCATGTAATTGTACCGAAATCAAGGTCGGAAGCTGCAGCGTAATCATTGTCGATTTTGCTTGCAAAATAGGTTTCGCCGCTTGATTCAGCAAGCGCGTCAAAGTCATTGAATGCAAGATTTAGATCAACATATGTTCCAACATCCGCACCAGCTGTAACCGTGTTCATTGTGGCATATACCGTCAATACTGCGTCATCATCCTTTGGAATGTAGAAATCCATTCCTCCAAAATTTGCGGTACCGTTTGTGAGGGTTCCTGTTTTTGTCTCTGTATTACCATCACTGTTTGTATAGGAAACCTTAATCAGCTGTACGTTGTCATCGTAGTCCCCAAGAGTTGCCGTAGTAACGCCAGACTGTCTTGCATTGATTGACAATTTCCTTACAGTGAATGCTTCGGCCGTAGTGGTGAATTTGAATTTTGAAATCTCCTGATCAGCTGTTCCAGCTACAACTATATCTTCGTTTTTTGTGCCGGCATCAACAGAGATCGTAAGAGAACCTCCGTCGCTTACCGTGACAAACGTAGAAGGATCTGTTGTAGCAGTACCTTCGTTGTTTGGTGTTCCGGTTGAATCCTGTGAATTTCCATCGTCATCCGTATAATCCACGTCACCGGCTGTTTCTATACCAAATGCTATATCCTCACCGTCTGAGTTCTTATAAGCGTCCGAGGAAATGCTTCCCACGATGTAGAATAATTCCGTATCGCCACCGCTAATAGACCAGCTCATGTTGTCAAATACAACATCGCCATCGCTCTCAACGCTTGCGGCGGGAGCAATAATGCCTCCAACACTGTCCTCAAGCCATACACTTCCCACGTATGCGTTAAGATAACTTGCATGGTCGTCTCCTATTCCATCTGTCGTCCAGTCATCAGCTGTTCCACTGTCATCGAGATATCCCTGCAGTAATACATCTGTCACCTTACAGTTCGAAGCAGATCCGCATTTTGCAGATATACCCGTGAATTTAATATTCTTTTCACCCTTTACATAAGTCTGTGAAGCAGGAACTGCAGCGAGAGATAATACAAGTGACGGCGCGGAGACTGTCATCGTTTTTCCTGTAATTGCAGACGCAGGCACTAATGACGTACTGTTTGTCAGTGTCTTGTTGTTTACGTCTCTCATTTCAGGATATGTGCCATCAAGATCCAGGTACGCAACCAGGGTCATTCCGTCCATTGTGCTCGCGTTCTTAACGTCTGTAGTCATGGTGAGATTCAATTCCTCTCCGGCTGACATATTGAATTCATCTGTAAATCTGTAGTAGGCAATGGCTGCATCGTCGCTTTCATCAATTACATCCCCTGTAAATCCGTCAGTATCCTTGAAAGAGGTTACGTCTATCGGCCCCATTAAAGTTTCTCCCGTATCAGCGTTTGATATTTTAATATCGGTAAAGTTTGCAGTCGATGCTGCGGCCAATAAACCTTCCGTTGTATCACTGGATTCTGATCCAAGAAGCGAAATCGGGAAGCTCTTGAAGGTTACGTCTGTAAGAGATACTATGGAGAAATTTAGTAACGTTACGTCGTCTCCTGCAATTGAGATATTACCGGCAGAAGGACCTGATGAAGATACTGTTATATCTCCACCCTCCAGCGCGGAATAAGTACAATCGTTAGACGCGGAAGATGCACAAGCATCAGAGTTACCATCGTACAATGTTTTAGTTACCTTCATTCCATAGCCGTAGGTTCCACCGATTGCAACTATATCCGTAGATTCATCTACGTACATTTTCAATGTATCGCTTGTACGTCCAGTATTTAGATCCGCTTTTACCGTAAAGCTCTTTGTTTCTCCTTTTGCGATTTCATAAGGAGTGTCCATTACGAATGCAGCAAGATCTTTTGAATTTACACCTGCAACAGTAGCTATCGGACTATCCTCACCTGAAACATACAATTCAAAATTTTCAACTGCGTCAGCAGCAATAGTTCCTGTTACATACAATGCCAGCTGTTCCAGTTCCGCAGCTTCTGTTGCTGCATTCATTTTGAATTTAGCTATAGTTACGTCATCCTCTCCAACTTTTGGATTTGCGATCGTGCCGTTTTTTTCAATAGTTATGGTTCCCGCGTCTGTTAGTGAAAGGCCCCATATTCCAGTTCTTACAGGGAAGCTTCCGCCAACCGTAGATTCTCCGGCCGTTACCGCAGCTGCACTTTCTATCTCAAATGCGGCCTCAGTTGCGACGCTTACACTTCCTGTATCAAGTTTTAGAGACAGCGTCTTTGTTACTCCCGCACCAATAGACAGGTTAAGATTGTTAAAAACAGCTTCATTTGAAGTGCTATTAACACTCTTTCCAGAAGTCAACCTTCCGGTTTCGTCATAAAGGTATAGAGCATGATCCGTTGGAAGAGATGTTACACCGTATGTGTGTATCTTCAGAGACTGAAGAACAGCTCCTCCGCTGCCGGCCGTAACATCAAACATACCTACCGTTACTGCGGTTGCCCCGTCCGGAAGCGTTCCAGGCGTTGGGCTGTTTGCGTTTAAGCTGACATCAAGATCACCTGATGGTGTAGGAGTAACAGGAGTTTCTTCATCAGATCTTGGCATTGGATCCATCGCGTTGGAGATCATTTTGGCAGCCTCAGCTCGGTTGATGTTGTTAGCACCTCCGAACGTGCCATTTGGATATCCGTCAATAACGCTCCAGCAGTAAGCTGTCGTGGCGTATGGTTCATACCATGCGCTAGCAGCTACATCCGGAAATGGATTTTCAGTGTCGCAGGTAGGAAGATCCGCAGCAATGACCGCGACCTTAGCAAACTCAGCGCGGTTAATGTAGTTCCCTCCACGGAATGATCCATCGTCATATCCTACAACCAGTCCGTTCGCAACGGCTGTCTTTACATTGTTGTAGTACCAATCCCCGGATGACACATCCGTGAAATCGATAGTAGTTGCTCCCTGTAGATCAAAGGCCACTACAAGAAGTTTTACGGCTTCCGCCCTGTTTAGGTTGTCCCCAGGACGATAGGCGTCTTTTGCAGTATCCACAATTCCCATTTCTGCAAGATCATTTACGAATGTTGCGTACCATGCATTATCCGGTACGTCATCAAAGTACTGACCAGCAGAAGCTGTCGTGGACACCACAAGCATCGAAAGGATCGCCACCATTGAAAAGGAGGCAATCACTCTTCGCAATTTGTTCATAATACTTGCGGTTAATGATTATTTTTAATAAATGAAAAGTATATTTTAAAGTTTTATTAACCGGTTTCCCGATCAATTAAAACGATTATTACCTTTGTAAGCTTCTTTTAGGGTATTTGTTTTTTCTAGTTTTCAATGAACAAAATTCTATATAAAGGTATTCATTAGTATACTAACTAATCACAATTTTCCTTGATTTTTAGCTTGTGCAAGCTTTTCCCTTGTTGTCGTGATGCTTAATTTCTCTGCTTCTATCAAATGAGAATTTAACAAAGTGACTATTCAACGTCAATCGTTTTTGGCTTTGTGTCGGGCGGAAGTTTACTGTTATTTTGTCAACTTCCAGTGCCCCTTTGTACAGGCGGGGGCGTGTTTTCCTCTCATGAAAGCCAATTGTCACCTTGAATCGATTCGCTTTAAATAACTATATTTCCTGATTTTTGTTTCTAAAATGATGATGACATATTTTAACTATGTTGTAATGTTAAAAGTTTCGTTTTTGGTATTGACTTCCTGTGGATTGTTTTGTGTGTAATGTGTATAGGCGGGCGGGGAATTTCTGTATAGGCAGCGGTATTTCTGTATTTTTCACGTTTTTCGAATTAGGGTGGCAGGAATTTTTACTACTTTGTTTGACGTTTTTTTGATAATGTGTTGCTGGAGATGGGTGCCTTGGGTGTTTACAGATTTTATTTTGATTTTATATGAAAAAAATCCTTTTGATCGGCAATTCACCGCTTCCTGATGAAAATACCAGGTCCCGCCCCGCTGCGGGGCTTCGGACTTATCAGTTTTTGAGTCCTTTAATAAGGGAGGGCGGAACGGTGATTCGCGATTCTTCAAAAGCTTTTTCGGCCGCAAAAAGACCTGATTTCTCTATCAGAATGATAAATATCGCGATGCCGGAGTGCTACGACACCGAAGTTTCCCGCAAAGAAATACGCCACAGCGATAAATATTCCCAATTCGTAATTTCAAAAAACGATCCGGGCTTAAAAAAACATGTTCAGTCTTTATGCGATGAATTTCAGCCGGACGCGATAGTTTCCGTAAACACCTATCCTTCTTATATAGCATCGCAGATTGACACAAGGGCGCCTTTGTGGGCTGATCTGAATGGCTGGATCATGGCAGAAGCGCAGGCGCAAGCTTATAAGTTCGATTCGAACTCGTATATCCCCCATTATTACAAAATGGAAAAAAATATAATAAGGCGTGCTGATAAGCTTTCCGCTGTGTCTGATACGCAGAAATATGCTTTGCTCGGCGAATTGGCAATGCTCGGCAGGTTGAACAGAGAAAGTTTCGGATACGAATTTGCCGCACATATTCCAAACGGCACGCAATTTCTGCCCGGAGAAAAAATTTCCGAAGGCGAGCCCGCCGTGGGAGATCGGGCGGGAATGGCGGCCAGAGAAATGCTTAATAAAATTCCGGATGATGCTTTTGCGATGCTATGGCTTGGCGGATACAACACATGGGTTGATGAGATCACTTTATTCAGAGGAATTGAGGACGCGATGCGTTCCTGCGAAAAACTGTATTTTGTATCGACCGGAGGTGGTATAGAGGGACTCGACAACAAAACATTCGCAAAATTTATGAAAATGATAGAAAAGTCCGAATATAAGGAGCGCTTTATATTTTTGGGATGGGTCGAAACTGACGCCATACCTTATATATATAGAAGAGCCGACTGCGGGCTCAATGTTGACAGAAAATGTATAGAAACGCTTACCGGTGCGAGAAACAGGCTGAACGAGATGATGAAATTCGGCCTGCCCGTCGTCACAACGCTTGGAAGTGAGATTTCGTATGAAGTCGTGGCTTCGGGCGCAGGAAAAGGCGTGGAAAGCGGGAAGCATGAATCTTTGACTGAGGCTGTGGTCTCTATATATAAGGAGTGGCGGGGCGGTGGAGAGCGTGCAAGCGTGGAATTTAAGGAGTATGGCAAAAACGGGCAGAAGTATATTGAGGAAAAATGCAATTATGATTACCTAATGAAGCCGCTGACGAGGTGGCTGGAAAATCCGCGTCCGGCGCCTGATAGAGGCGTTGATCTCAAACCGTGGAAAGGCGGCTATTTCAGCGCGGGCATCAGGTACATGAAGGAAAACGGAATTGGGAAATTTCTGAGAAAGGTGTGGGGGAGGATCGCGGGAAGGTAAGGCTATAAAACTATTTATTTCTTAACCTTTTATTTATGAGATTTCACATGTGGTACCTTGCGTGGATTATCCCGCTTGTTTTGTGGGAGGCAGTCTGGAAGGCAATCGCTTTGTGGAAAGCCGGCAGAAACAAGCAGCTGAAATGGTTTGTTGTGATCTTTATTTTTAACACAGTCGGAATTCTGCCGATCGTGTATCTGAAATTTTTCCAGAAGAAGTAGATGGTAGGGGCGACTTTTAAACTTATTTTTTGTTTGTTCTTGGGTTGAGGAAGGAAAAACTGGAATTTAGATGTATGTTTTTGAAAATTTATTGACCTAAGTAAACGATTAGTGTAATATTAGTGTGTAATTATTATATATCTTTATCAAAGATGACCTCACTAACAATCAACCTGGAAGAGCCATTGAAAGCTACCGCCCAGAAAAAGGCACAAAAGGATGGAGTAACTTTGACTTTTATCGTTACTCAGGCATTAAAAGCTTACAATGATGATAAGCTGAAGTTTGGATTGGTGGCGGATGACGATGAAGTTACGGCTTCTTTTGATGTTTCCACAAAAGAAGGTAAAAGGGCTTGTATTAAAAACTTTGAATCTCTCATTAAATGAAAAAAATTATTGAACGAACCAGAAGATTTGAAAAATCCTTTGGTAGATTGAATGTAAAAACACAGAAATTATTTATAAAAAAACTGGGGATATTTATTGATAATGAATATTCCCCTTCTTTGAAGATTCATAGATTGAAAGGAAAACGCAAAAATGAATATGCCTTTTCAGTAAATGGAAAAGAAATTTTAGTTTTTACATTTGTGGATATTGGTGGGCATAATAAGGTTTATTGAGTTCGCATCCCGCGAACAGCTATCGTAATTTTCATTACAAACAAGCTGCAAATAGAATAATGAACCGTTTTTTCTCTTTTAATTATTGGACTCCTAAATAATTCATATCGTATCTGTAAAAGAGATCGGCTATTTCTCCTCTGGTCATAAAGTCTGCAGGGTAATAATACCCGAAACCGCTGGATCCTCCTTCATACATATCCGTCAAATCATATTCGTTGGAAAATTGAAAATAAGGACAGTGCCATTCCTCTGCAGTAACATCCATAGCTGCTCCATACATACAAGATGTGTAAGGGGCATCTCTAACTTCCAGTAACATTTTTAATGCTTCTGCTTTATTCACAGTATCTGCGGGTTTAAAACTCCCGTTTGGATATCCATTCACCCATCCCTGTTCTTTCGCATAACAGATGTATGGCGCATACCAATCCGTCTTAACATCTGTAAAACAATTACTATAGGAACTATCCGGCACTACGCCTGTGAATTCGACCAAAGCTTTTAAAAATTCCGCTCTATTTATATCATTAAATGGCTTGTAACTTCCATCATCATATCCATCAAAAACTCCTAAATTCCCAACATAAATTACCTGACTATAATATTTATTATTACTATCGACATCCCAAAATAGCACTTCGGCATCACACATCCCGTCCGCACACCAGTCTTCATTATCAGTCACGATTTCCCCATCGTATTCGGGATATTCCGGAGTGTTTTCATAAGGATAAAATACATCTTCTTCCCAATATCCATAATTATTCCAACGATTTCCCCATCCATCTACGGAACCTGGATAACCAAAAGTGATTTCACCGTAGTAATCCGGATCCGCATACCAAAATCCATTAGAATCCCAACAATTACCGTCACAGGAACATTGCCCCGGTGATCCTCCGTAATGATCATATTCCGTGTAATCCAAATCCGTGGGATCAACACATCCCGCATTAGCCAATGAAGCCAATGAAGCCAGAGTCATTAACACAACAACTCCCGAAATCAGTAGTTTTTTCATAGTCTTGAAGGATTATAAGGGTATTGTCTTGACGTTATACTGTTTTTGAAGATTTTTCAAGAATTGATGGTAGCGCCAAGGGGAATCGAACCCCTGTTTCCGCCGTGAGAGGGCAGCGTCCTAACCGCTAGACGATGGCGCCGTGTTTATAGGCGAAAGTTTAGCTGATGCGGGGTGCGGAATCAACTTTGTTTTTTTCTTTCCACCCGGGTGGAAATCCGACGGATGGCGGGGGGTGGTGGGTGGAAAATTCGCACTCAAAGGGTTAGAGTGCTAGACAATGTTTTTTTTAGCCGCTATAATTTTCGGGTGTGTGTAATAATTAAATTCAGAAAAAAATGGCGCAGGATCTCTATGAAGTTTTGGGCGTGAAAAAAGACGCGAATGATTCCGATATAAAAGCTGCCTACAGAAAAGCGGCCTTAAAGTGGCATCCGGACAAGCACAAGAGCGATAAGGAAGCGGAAAAGAAATTCAAGGAAATAAACGCGGCGTATGAGGTTTTGTCCGACAAGAAAAAGCGCCAGCAGTATGATACTTTTGGCTCCGCCGGCGGACACGGAGGTTTTTCTGGCGGAGGCGCGGGATTTCCGGGAGGCGGCGGGTTTGGCGGATTTGATTTTTCAGGATTTTCGGACGGATCAAGCGGTTTTGCGGATATTTTTGAATCATTTTTCGGCGGCGGCGGACGTTCCAAAACAAAAAAAAACGGGCCGATGCGTGGAAACGATATTGAAGCGGAAATAAAAATTTCATTTGAGGACGCCGTTTTCGGATGTGAGAAAGAACTTGAAATCGTAAAATCCGATGTCTGCCGGCATTGCAAAGGAAAAGGTTCGGAGCCGGACACTACGATAATCACATGTAAAACCTGCGGCGGCACAGGAGAAATTCGTTCCGTCAGAAACACGATTCTCGGACAGGTCTCAACTTCGAGCGTCTGTGGCGAATGCGGCGGCGAAGGACGCGTTCCCGAGAAAAAATGCAGTGTCTGCCACGGAACCACCAGAGTCAGAACCCGCGAAAGAGTAAAAGTCAGAATTCCGGCGGGCGTTGATAACGGCTCAACGATACGGCTTCAGGGAAAAGGCGAGGGCGGAATAAAAGGCGGGCCGAGCGGTGATCTTTACATAAATCTTCAGGTCGAGCAGAGCAAAAAATTCGTGCGTGCCGGATCCGATATTCACAGCGAGGTGGAAATTCATCTTCTACAATCGGTTTTGGGCGATGTGGTAAAGGTCGAAACCCTTGAAGGATCCGAGGAAATTAAAATCCCGCCGGGTACGGATGACGGAAAAGTGTTCAAAATAAGCGGTGCGGGAGTTCCAAAAATCGGCGGGGGCAGTAAAGGCGACCATCTTGTTAAAATAAAAATCGCCGTTCCAAAAAAACTTTCAAAAAAAGAAAAAGAGCTCTATGTGCAGCTCGCGCAGGAGGCTGGCTTGGATATAAAAAAGGGCGGACTTTTCTGGTAAATTTTCCGGAGAATTTTGGCAGGTTGCAAAATTTTCATCTTCGTATTACATTAAACTTTGATAATAAGTTTGAGTATGAATATAAATCTTTCATGGGATTTGTTTGTAATAGTATTTTTTGTGGTGATTGTCGCCTATAGTTTTATTATTGGCCGCGACAACACCCTGAAAGTGATTCTTGGAACCTACGTTTCGATGATCGCGGCGGACGCGGGAGGAAATCTTTTCGCGAAGTATTTCAGCGGGTCAGAATTGTTTATGAAAATATTGAAGCTTGCCGCTGTCGGGAACGAATCCGAGGCCGTGGTTTTTGTAAAGGTGCTGATTTTTGTGGTTCTGGTTATTTTGTTCGCTGTTAAAGGCGCTTTTGAGGTCAGAACTGTTGACGACAGGTCGGCCGCGATAAGGATGGTTTTGAGTATTATTTATGCCGTGATGAGCGCGGGGCTGATAATAAGCACAATAATGGTGTTTGTAGGGGGCAGTCATGGTTTGAGCGGCGATATGGATGTGGCAACTACGGCTTTGTGGAATATTTACAACAAATCGCAGATCGTGCGGCTGATGGTTACTTACAGCTATTTCTGGTTCTCATTGCCGGCGCTTACCTTTCTTATTCACAGTCTTTACACAAGAAAAAACGAAGAATAAAATGCCTTGCCTTTATGGTGATTGGACAATAGAATGTTGGGGCAAATTTTCGTGAATCTGTTCATAGCGAAGCGTTACTCGCTTCGCTCGTAACTGGGGTCGGTAGCTCAGCTGGTAGAGCAACAGCCTTTTAAGCTGATGGTCGCGGGTTCGAGTCCCGCCCGACCCACCAAAATTAAACTCTCCTGAAAAGATTTTAGGTTTTTCTTAAGTTTTTTTAACAGAAATTTAATGTTCGGGTGATATGGTCACGTCACTTTTTGCGCAAAAGTGAAAAATTTAGTTTTGTAACCTGATTATTATGCAAAGATTTAAAAAAATTTTTAATTTTGCGGTTATTGCCTCTGTGGCGATGCAGATTTTAGGAATTGGCGGAGTGGCCATGGCTGGAAGCGCGGGCGATGTTGTAATAAACGAAATCGCGTGGGCTGGAAGTGCGGATAATTCCGTTGATGAATGGATTGAACTTTATAACACGACAAGCCAGTCCGTTGATCTGGCAGGATGGTATATAGAAGATGACGGGACGACAGTTTATCTTATAGAAAGCGGCACTATCGGGCCGCATTCGTATTTTTTGATTGAGGACAGTGAAAACGCTGTTGGAAGTGTCGGGGCGGATGCTGTGATCGGTCTGTCGCTTGCGAACGCGGGAGACAGTCTTGTTTTAAAAGATGGTTCCGATTCGATAATTGATATTGTAAATGGAAGCGGCGGCGCGTGGTACGCCGGTGATAGCACTTCAAAAGCCACAATGGAAAGAATTGATCCGGATGTGACTACTGATTCCGCGGAAAACTGGGCGGATGCAGTTTCCTCAAACGGTGCGACCGGAAGCAGCGGGGGAGAAATCCTCGGAACGCCGGGTGGTGCGAACAGCAATTACGGAGGCAGCGGGCCGATGGTTTTTATTTCTCCGGAAAATGTTTCCGTTGAAAACGGCGAGCAATTTACCGTTTCAGTTGAAGTTGATCAGGCTACTGATCTTTACGCGTATGGTTTTGAGATAAATTATGATCCGACTGTGTTGAATTATGCTTCCGCGGCTGAAAGCAATTTTCTGAAAGCCGGTGGAATTTCCACAGTTTTCAACGCGGCTTTGGAAGGCGGAAATGAGGGTACTCTGATAGTCGGAAACGCGCGCATAGTAAATCCGCCGCAGGGTGTGGACGGCAGCGGGAAGCTTGTTGATGTGACTTTTGACGTGGTCGGAAATGACGGAAGCGCGAGCGCTTTGTCTTTCGGCAGCGGAAGTTTTTTGTCCGATTCGGTTTCGGATATGCCGGCCGGATATACCGGTTCAAACGTGACAGTCGGGACTGTCGGCGGAGTTTCACCGGTGACAAATTTACAGACCGCGGAAGCAACTGAAAGATATAGCATAGAACTTTCGTGGGCCAATCCGGATGGTGCGGATTCTTATATTATTCAAAGGCAAAATGTTGACGGGAATTTTGTGAATCTCGGCGAGACCGGCGAGTTAAATTTTGTCGATGATCTGAATATCGTTCCGGAAGTTATTTACAGTTACCGCGTTATTGCCGTGAAAGGCGGCGCGCAGAGTTCCGCGGCTGAGGTTTCCGGCATGGAAACGCGCGGACTTTCCGGAGACGTAAACAGAAGCGGCAGAGTAGACGGCAGGGATATTGAACTGCTGGCGAGAGCTTATGGAAGCGAATTTATAGACGAAGAATATGATCCACTGTTTGATACTAATTTTGACGGAGTGATTGATGGAAGCGATCTAATAAATATTGGAGCAAATTTCGGACTTGTTTACTAACTTAATGACAGACCGGTGAATTGCGGACGGACATGACGTTCGTCCGCGTTTGCCGGCAGTGAAAAAATTTTAATAAAATTCTCATGAAAAAAATTTTCGTTTTAATGATTGCTCTGCTTTTTCTTCAGGCCTCCGCGGTAGCGCAGGGAGCCGAGGAGCCGGATGGAACCGATGAAGCGGAAACTGATTCCGGTGACGTGATGGGGGATGTTTATATCGAAGGCGAGTTTCTCGACGGCGATATTTTAAAAATTTCCATTATGGCCGAGGAAATGCTGGCGCCGGTGCTGGGAACCGCTTTCAATCTGAAATACGATGACTCGCTTGCTTTTTTGAAATATGAACCCGGAGAGTTTTTTGAACGCGGAGGCGATCCTTTTTACATGGTTCAAAACGATGAGGATTCCGGAAAAATAATTTTTGGCGAAACGTTGCGAAGAGATGATGATTTCCCCATTGGCAGCGGAAAAATTGTCGATATGTATTTTCAAATTCTGGAGGAAAAAGAATTTAAATTTGTTTTTGAAAGAGGTGTCGTTTCGACTCTTGATATCGTGCGACAGGACCTGAATGAAATTTTGTGGGATGATGTGATTTTAAAAAGAGGCGACGGAAGCGAGGTTATATATTCGTCTCTCGATGGCGGTGCGAATGTTTTGGGGTCAAGAACTGGCGGACTCCCCTCTTATGCAATTCCGCTTTTTATTATCCTTGCCGCGGCTGGAGTGGGATTTGGTGCGGTGGTTTTTCTAAAAAAGCAGGAAAATAAAAGAGCAAAACAATATGTCAATTTTAAATAGAGTTTTGGGCTTTAGTTTCTGATGCCAATGTATTAGATTATGTGTAATTAAGTAAATAATCTTGATTACTCATGCCTAAAAAATATATTTCAATTCAGGACGCGTCCGAGTTAAGCAAAAAATCCATTCAAACTATAAGACGCGCAATCAAAGCGAAAAAACTTCAATGCCGAAGGAAAAAAACACCACAGGGCTTCAACTATCTCATTGATCATGAATCTTTGTGTCATTTTTATAACATTAAAATCGCTCCGGATTTAAAGGCTTCCGCGGGGATAAAACCTGAAAATTCCAAAAAAACTGTCAGCAAAAAATCTGAAGAGATGGGAATTTCAGCCGATGATTTTAAAAATTTCACAGGTACTCTTGAAAGGATGCTTTCGCAGCATTCCGAAGAGAGGCAGAATTTTCTACGTCTCGTGAACACTTTGCAGGAGAAGATATTCGTACTCGAAAATCAACTCAATTTACTTAAAAGTCCTACGAAAAAGTGGTATACGTTCTGGAAGTAACAGAATTTATTGTATATGGGCCGCTCTTTTTTTACCGAGCTTGTCAGGAAAACCTTTCATCTATCAAGTCTGCTAATTGTTGTTGGATATACGATTTTGCTTACTTATTTTTCCAACAGAGTCGCTATTCTTGTAATTACCGCTCTTCTTTTGCTACTGCTTGAAATTGAATATGTGCGAATCGAGCACCGGCCCAGGATCACCGCGATTTTTGATAAATTTTTCAGGCCGCATGAAAAAAATCATGTTTCCGGCGCTATTTTTCTGGTCATAAGTTGTATCATCTGTTTTTCGGCTTTTGATTATTGGATAGCGGTTATGGCTCTTTTGATGACAGTTCTTGGAGATTTTTTTTCGGCTATAATCGGTAAGGCTTTTGGGAAGACAAAAATTCATAGAAACAAAACGTATGTCGGTACTCTTGCCGGACTTGCCGTGGATCTTATTGTAGGAATTTTTCTTTTGCCAAACGCTCTTATTGTCATCGTGCCAATGGCTGTAGTTGCCACTTTTACGGAAGTAATGACAAACAAAATAGACGACAACCTTACTGTTCCTCTTTTTGCGGGTTTTGTCGGGCAAATGGCGGTTTATTATTTTGCGATCAATCTTCCCGATATGAATTTTTTAAATTTATTTACCTGATAACCCAATTTTCCCATGTCACTCTTTGAAAACACGTTGAAGCAAATTGAAAAAGCCGCAATACTGATGGGTCTCGATGAAGAGGTGAAACTGGTTCTTTCAAATCCGCAAAGAAAAGTTGAGGTCAGTATTCCCGTGAGAATGGATGACGGAACTCTTAAAATTTTCGATGGTTTTCGAATTCAACATAACAACTATATGGGGCCGTATAAAGGCGGCATCCGTTATCATGAACAGGTTGATATCGGGGAGGTAAAGGCGCTTTCCGCCTGGATGACTATAAAATGCTCCGTGCTCAATCTTCCGCTCGGTGGAGGAAAAGGCGGGATTGTTGTTAATCCAAAAAATCTCAGCCAGGGCGAACTCGAAAGGCTTACAAGAAAATACACGCAGCTGATCGCGCCGGTGATCGGGCCGAAAACCGACGTGCCTGCGCCGGACGTAAATACGACGCCGCAGATTATGGCGTGGATCGCGGATGAATATTCAAAAGTAGTCGGAGTTGAATCCCCTGGTGTTGTAACCGGCAAGCCCGTGGAAAATGGCGGAAGTAAGGGACGCGATAAAGCTACCGCACGAGGCGGTTTTTATATTTTAAGAGAATATACAAACGCAAACGGTCTGAATCCGAAGGATCTGAAAGTCGTTATTCAGGGATTTGGGAATGCTGGAGGTGTTGCCGCAAAACTTTTGACAGACGAAGGATATCTTCTTACCGGCGTTTCGGATTCGCAGGGCGGACTTATTTGCGATCACAGTATGAATCCGGATGAGCTTATGAATTGCAAAATTGAAAAAAAGACTGTTAAAAGCTGTGGTCCGCATATTGAGGGACTGTCCGGCACCGATGGCGCAAAGTGCCAGGAGGTTGACAATGAAGGACTTCTTGAAAAAGAATGCGATATTCTTGTTCTCGCGGCACTGGAAAATCAGGTGAATGCCGAGAATGCCGATAAAATAAAAGCAAAAATTATTCTGGAGCTCGCGAATGGTCCCGTTACGCCGGAAGCTGACGAAATTCTCGCAAAAAGAGGTATTACCGTGATTCCGGATATTCTTGCGAATGCCGGCGGCGTTACAGTGAGCTATTTTGAAATGCTACAAAATGCCTCAGGTGAATATTGGGAGGAGGAAAAAGTAAATGAAATGCTCGAAGAGAAAATGACAACCGCATGGCGGGAAGTAAAGTCGAATTCTGAAAAATACAAGTGCACACTGCGCGAAGCGGCTTATATCACAGCGCTTGCGCATATTCAGGCCAAGGTCAAAGAGCGTGGCGAATTTTAAGGCAGACACCATCTTGTAATTTTCACAACACTTACATATACTTACGTACAAGCCGTATTTTTAACTTAAAGCACAAAATGATCATTCCAAACTCATCAATAGCCGCAGCTTCAAAGTCTTTAAATAAAGGCAATAATACCAGGTATGTTTACTCGTTTGACGAGGGAAACAAAAAGATGAAAGACCTTCTCGGCGGCAAGGGCGCAAATCTCGCTGAAATGACAAAACTCGGAATTCCGGTTCCTTTTGGTTTTACGATAAGCACCGAGGTCTGCGACTTTTTTTCAAAAAACCATACTTATCCGGACGGATTCGCTCAGCAATTGGAAGAAAAACTAAATTTTCTGGAAGTCAGGATGACGAAAAAATTCGGCGACGAACGGGATCCCCTTCTTGTCTCAGTACGAAGCGGCGCGGCGGTTTCGATGCCGGGAATGATGGATACGGTTTTAAATCTCGGGCTGAATGACAAAACCGTGAATGGGCTTTGCGAAAGGACAAAGGATGAACGGTTCGCGTATGACGCTTATAGAAGATTTGTGCAGATGTTCGGGAATGTTGTGATGGGAGTAAATCACGATCTTTTTGAGGAGGCTCTGGATGAAATGAAAAAGGAAAATAATGTAAGTGAGGATACGGAGTTGACCGCGGAAAATCTTAAGGAGCTGGTTTTGAAATATAAGGAAATTATAAACCGCGAAACGGAGAAAAAGTTTCCGGAAAATCCTTTTGAACAGCTGAAGCTGGCGATAGAAGCCGTTTTTAAATCATGGAATAATGAAAGAGCAAAAACGTACCGCAGAATTCACAATATAACGGGTCTGAAAGGTACGGCGGTGAACGTGCAGGCGATGGTTTTTGGGAATATGGGCGATAAAAGCGGCACGGGTGTCGCATTCACAAGAAATCCTTCTACCGGCGAGAAAAATTTTTACGGGGAATTTTTGATGAATGCTCAGGGCGAGGACGTGGTCGCGGGAATCCGCACTCCCCTGCCGATAGATGAGCTCGAGCAGATTGATAAAAAAGTTTATGACGAACTTATTGAGGTAAAAGATAATCTTGAAGCTCATTACAAAGACATGCAGGATCTGGAATTTACAATTGAGAAAGGAAAACTTTATCTTCTTCAGACAAGAAATGGAAAGAGGACAGCGCAGGCGGCTTTAAAAATCGCGTGCGAAATGGTGGAGGAAGGCATGCTTACAAAAGAGGAGGCAGTGCTAAAAATCGATCCGGGGTCTCTTGACCAGCTACTTCACAAGCATATAAGCAAAACTGCCGAAAGAAACGTGGTGGCGCACGGACTGCCGGCTTCACCGGGCGCGGCGGTCGGAAAGGTCGTTTTTACCGCGGAGGACGCTACGGTATGGGCCGGCGAGCGAAATGAAAAGGTAATTCTTGTAAGAAAAGAAACAAGTCCGGAAGATATACACGGAATGAATGTGGCGCAGGGCATTCTGACCTCGCGCGGCGGGATGACGAGCCACGCGGCAGTCGTATGTCGTGGAATGGGAAAATGCTGCGTTTCTGGATGCAAGGACGTTATTGTGAACGTAAGCGCGAAAAAAATTATTATTGACGATCTGGTAATAAATGAAGGTGACGTTATCACGCTGGACGGAAGCACGGGCGATGTTATTCTGGGTGAAATGGAAATGCAGGAGCCGGAACTTACAAGCGATTTTAAAAAAATAATGGAATGGGCGGACGAAATCAGGACTCTAAAAGTAAGAACAAACGCCGATAATCCCGAGGACAGCAAAGTCGCTCTGGATTTTGGAGCCGAAGGCATCGGACTTTGCCGGACCGAGCACATGTTTTTTGAAGACGACCGGGTTTCTATTTTCAGAAAAATGATTCTTTCAAAAGATGAAAAAAAGAGAAAAAAATATTGCGATGGCTTAAAAAAATTCCAAAAGAAAGATTTTGCCGAAATATTTGAAGTCATGGATGGGAAACCTGTTCTTGTGCGACTTCTGGATCCACCTTTGCATGAATTTCTGCCGCAGACGGATGCGCAGATCGAGGAACTGGCAAAAGAGCTGGATATGAGCGGCGATGACCTTAAGGGAATTATTTCAAATATGCAGGAAATAAATCCAATGCTCGGACACAGAGGGTGCAGGCTCGGAATCACGTTTCCGGATATCTATATAATGCAGGTGCAGGCTATTGCTGAGGCCGCGAATGAGATTGGCAATAAAGGCGTGAATGTAAATGTCGAGATCGAAATTCCGCTTGTCGGAGACGTGAGGGAACTGAAATATCTACGCGAGATTATCCAGAAAACCATTGATGAATATGGCGACGAGGTGAATTTCAATTATAAAATCGGGACGATGATTGAGGTGCCGAGAGCGTGTCTGACAGCCGATGAAATCGCCAGGGAAGCCGACTTTTTGTCTTTTGGAACGAATGATCTGACGCAGATGACGTACGGATTTTCGAGGGATGATATAGGTAAATTTCTGCCGGATTATCTGGATAAAGGAATTTTGGACCGTGATCCCATGGCTGGAATCGACCAAACCGGCGTAGGAAGGCTGATGCGGATCTGTATGGAACTCGCAAGGAAGGAAAAACCGGACCTGGATGTCGGAATCTGCGGGGAACACGGCGGCGATCCTGATTCTGTAAAATTCTGCCATGAAATAGGTCTGAACTATGTAAGCTGCAGTCCGTACAGAGTGCCTATCGCACGACTTGCCGCGGCGCAGGCGGCTGTGATGGAAATGGGCGGGCGGGCTTAATGGGCTTAGGCTTAATGGGCTTAATTTCCATCTCCCCATTTGAGTTTACCGCGGAGCATTTTGTAGTATTTGTTTTTTGTGCGAATAAGGTAAAGGTAGCGTTTGCTGCGGCGGATTTTTATCTGGTCGCCGAATTGTAGATTTATCATGTCCTGACCGTCGAGCGTGAGGCCGATGACGTCGGTTTTTTCACGGCGCTCCGTGGCTATAGTAACCGTGAGCTGGCGGTTGTCAGGAATAACAATCGGACGCATTGAAAGCGAGGCCGGACAAATCGGCGTTATCGTGATGCTTTCCAGCGACGGATGAACTATCGGGCCGCCGGCCGAAAGCGAGTGTGCCGTAGAGCCTGTCGGCGTTGCGGCGATCATGCCGTCGGCTTTAAAACTCACGACTTTTCTGTTGTTTATTTCGAGGTTCATTTCTATAAGACGTGCAAACGCGCCCTGATTTATCACCGCGTCATTTAAGGCCAGAAACGTGTGCAATTTTTTGCTTTTTCTGTAAACGGTGACACGGAGAAGAGATCTTTTGTCCACTGTAAAATGTCCTTTTAAAATTTTATCCAGACATTCGTATATTTCCTTAGGGCCGCATTCCGTTAAAAATCCAAGGCTGCCGAGATTCACGCCAAGAACATAAGTGATTTTTCGGACAGTGCGGCGCGCTGTTTTGAGCAAAGTTCCGTCACCGCCAAGCGATATCGCAAGATCGACTTTGTTTAAGAGATCGTATTTTCCGTAACCCTGCGCGGAGTGGAAATACTTATGGCAGTTTTTGTCGTAAAAAACCTCTTTTTTGCGTTGTTTGAGGTAGGAATTCAGTTCCAAAATAAGCTTTTTGTAAGAGGCGTTGTTGCGTTTCGTGATGATGCCTATTTTTTGCAGGTGCATATGTGGGTTCTTATTTCGTAAGTTTATTATGACATCATTTTGTTTATTATATCCAGCAATTTTTGCGCGGAGGATTCCCAGGAGAAGTGAGTTGACCGGACGAGCCCCAGATTTTTTAGTTCTTCGCAAAGGTCCGAATCTTTTATAAGTTTTGTCATAGCCCCGGCGATTTCGGTTGTGCTGTCCGGATTCACCAAAACAGCGGCGTCCCCCATCACTTCCGGAATTGACGAAACACAGGACGCAATCACCGGACAACCGCATTTCATGGCTTCCAGCGGAGGAATTCCAAATCCTTCATAATAAGATGGAAAAACGAGAGCGCGCGCGAGATTGTACAAATTTACAAGACTTTTTTCGGAAAGATACCCGAGAAGATGAACCGATTTCTGCAGGTAGGACTCTCTTATTATTTTAAAAATTTCATCATAATCCCAGCCCTTATCCCCAACTATTATCAGATTATATTCCGGGAAACTCTGATGAATCTGCGCAAAAGCTTTTAGGAGATTTTCATAATTTTTTCTCGGACTCAGCGTGCCAACCGCGAGAAAAAATTTGGCGGGAAGATTTGTTTTTTTGATGAACGGAAGAAGGGAATTTTTATCCAGGGGTTTGAAATTTTCGGAAGCGGCGCAGTAAACAACCTCGATTTTATCCTCCGGATATTTGAATTTTTTGAGAACATCGCGGCGCGTATTTTCGGAAACCGTCAGTACATAATCGGCTGACCTGAGCGATGACTTGAGATAAAATTTTTCAATAAAAACGGCTTTTTTATTATGCGTGTCCGGAAAAAGAAAAGCCACAAGATCATGGATCGTGATAATTTTTTTGATAGATTTTGGAAGAATTGCCGGAATTATGTAGCTGGCCGGCGCGAAAAAAAGATCGACGTTTTCTTTTTTCACATCTTTCGCGACGCGTCTGTGCCAGAAAATACTTTTTCCTTTGATGAGTTTGAGATGGGCGTTTTTGAATTGTTCAAAGCCGGGAATCCCGTATGACGAATATAGGATGTAGGAGTTTTTTTTGTCGAG
This sequence comes from Candidatus Peregrinibacteria bacterium, assembly GCA_043810515.1. Lineage (GTDB taxonomy): Bacteria > Patescibacteriota > Gracilibacteria > UBA1369 > LOWO2-01-FULL-3 > WJKQ01. The sequence goes on along the minus strand of JBDRNZ010000030.1, from coordinate 574 downwards.
TCTGAGGAGGTTTTGGACAATATGAAAAGTGTACCAGCCCTTGCCGGTTTTTTCGCCTCCCGCGGTTCTTATGTCTATCGCGATCTTCATGGGTTCGTGGGTTTTGTTTGCGATGTTGGTTTGCGGGGGTAATTGTAAGCTTTTTTTGCCCGTATTTCCACCCGGGTGGAAAGTTTTTGGTGGTGGATGGGAAGGTCAGTGGCGGCGGTTTGTGGTGGGCGTGGCGTGGGAGTGGTGCAGTTGGTGGCGGGGATTTTCGACTTGACGGAAAATTGGCTTTGGAAAAATCAGCCTTTATTTTGGCTGTGGGGAAGTTTTGAAATTTTTTGGGGTAAATTTTTATTTTTTCATTAAAAATCTTTCAGAGAGAATCTTTGGAAGTCTGGCCGGACGGTATTTTTTATCTTCGGATTTTGGACTTTAAAAATGTGGTATAGTCGCTTGCTTGAGCCGTTTTTGGGTTGTCTGGAAAGAGGGGATATGATATGTTTTTGATACAAAAATTAACAAAAAAATTCATGAAAAATATTCAAAATCTATCCGACAAAGAACTCTACGGCCTCTGCCAGGAATT
>JBDRNZ010000029.1:0-8896 GCA_043810515.1 Candidatus Peregrinibacteria bacterium | reverse complement strand
ATAGTCGCTTGCTTGAGCCGTTTTTGGGTTGTCTGGAAAGAGGGGATATGATATGTTTTTGATACAAAAATTAACAAAAAAATTCATGAAAAATATTCAAAATCTATCCGACAAAGAACTCTACGGCCTCTGCCAGGAATTCGGAAAAAACATAAAAATCTGGAAAAGGAAATTTGCCGTGTGCCTGCCGGAAGTCGAAAAAAGAAAATTGTACAAAAAGTATGGATTTCACTCGCTGTACGAATTTGCGGGAAAACTGGGAGGTCTGAGCCAAAAAACAGTCAATGAGATTTTGAGAACATTCCAAAAAGTTCAGGATAAACCGCTGCTGAAAGCTGAAATCGAAAAACAAGGCTGGGCGAAAGTCCGAGCCGTCACTTCCATCGCCGAAAATACGGAAGAGGAAAATCTTGTCCACATGGTCAGATCCATGTCAAAGCCGGTGCTTGAGGAAGCCGTAAGGATTATCAAAAAGCAGGAATTTTCCGAGAGAAATCAAAATCTTTTTGGGGAAATTGAAAATGGCAACGCTGAAAATTTTCCACCCGGGTGGAAATCGTCCACGAAAATAAGTTTCCAGATTGACAGCGAAACCGAATTCAAACTGAGAATTTTTCAGCAAAAACTCGAAAAAGAACGAAAAGAAGCCGTGACATTCAACGAAACTCTGAAAGCTCTGCTGAACAGGGCGGAAGTGCCAAAAGCGCCAGAAGCGACTTTGAGAATCGCAAAATAGGCCGATGGCAGGTAGCCCAAAAGCATTCCCTTTACATTGTCAGGATTTGAGTTATCCTTGGAAGCAGAAATAACCTTATTTCACTATGCCAAATTCATTCAAAAACGAGCTTAAACGATTGCCGATTCATAAAAAATTTGTGTTCGGAGGTGCGCTTCTGGCCATGATTTCTGTGTTTCTTCCATGGTACAAAGACCTCGACCAATTTAACACCGGAGATATGTTTCTCGGCATTACCGGACCTCTTTATCTGGCCGGTGTAATCGTTCTTATGGCTTCAATTGCTTCTTTTGGAATAATACTGCTAAAACTTCTGGATAAGCCCGCTCCAAAACTTCCGCTAAAAGAGGATCATTTTCATGTCTTAAGCAGCGGCCTTTCGTTATTTATGATGGTTCTTTCAATTTCTGTTTTCTTTCACCATAAATTTGGACTAAATCTGGTCAATAAAACTGTTGGAATCGGAATGTATCTCGACTTTATCGGGGCCGGTTTTATAATGCTGGGTGCAATTATGGCTGTTAAAAAAAGTGATGTCAGTTTTGAGGAAGAAGGGGATCTGAAGCCATTGATTAATCTTAACACGGAAGAAAGATTACAACGGGATATCAATCCAAAGGAAGATATAAAAAACGAAAAGGATAAAATCAAAATCTCCGTGCAGGAGTCGATTGATGATTTTACGGATGGAAATATAAATCACACAAATGACATCAACTAAAACACCTGAAAAAACTACGCAGGAGCCCGTATCAATAGTTTTTTATTGCAAAGACTGCGAGGAAATCGTCAAAACCGAACGATGCGGAGGCAAATACGTATACAGATGCAAAAAATGCGGAACAAAAAATGTGGCTTTCGGAACGGAAAAAAGCATTTCCTCATTCTTCAGGCTGGATGAAAAAAAGCCGGAAACTACGGAGGTTAAAGAGGAAGGGAAGGTTGAGGCGGCCGCGGAAAAGGCTGAGGATGGCGGGGCGAAAAAATAAAAATTTTTTTAAGTTTTTTTAACAATTATTTAAAGTTTGGGTGGTAAGGTAATGGCCGTTTTTAATGTTTTGAAAAAAAGTATTGACGGTGAGCGTACGCTCACCTATACTAATGCCACCTAATAACTAACCTTACAAATATGACTTCGAAAACGGAAAAGCAAAAGGCTATCGAGCTGGCCATTTCCCAGATTGAAAAAAATTTCGGGAAGGGATCAATAATGAAGCTCGGCGGAAGTGAGAGAACTCCAATTGAAACCATTTCAACAGGTTCACTCTCACTCGATATCGCACTTGGCGGCGGGGTACCGCGCGGACGTGTTATCGAAATATTCGGTCCGGAAAGTTCCGGAAAAACCACTTTAAGTCTGCACGTTTTGGCAGAGGCGCAGAAAAAAGGAGGTAGCGTCGGATTTATTGACGCAGAACACGCACTTGATCCGGAATATGCCAAAAGAATCGGAGTAAACACCGATGAGCTGCTTTTATCCCAGCCCGACAGCGGTGAACAGGCACTCGAAATCCTGGAGACTCTCGTACGCAGCAATGCGCTTGATGTGATAGTTGTGGACAGCGTTGCGGCTCTTACTCCAAGGGCTGAGATCGACGGCGATATGGGGGATTCTCATATGGGGCTTCAGGCAAGGCTTATGAGCCAGGCTCTTAGAAAACTTACTGCGATTGTCTCAAAAACAAAAACCACCGTTATATTTCTGAATCAGTTGAGGATGAAGATCGGCATTATGTTTGGCAACCCTGAGACCACTACCGGAGGGCAGGCTTTAAAGTTTTATGCTTCCGTAAGAATGGACATAAGGGCTATAGGAAAAATCGAGGAGCCTAGCTCGGTAGAGAAGGATCTTATAGGCAACCGTGTGCGGGTCAAGATTGTGAAAAATAAAATAGCGCCGCCTTTTAAAACTGCGGAGTTCGACATTATGTACAATAAGGGAATTTCGTATGAAGGTGATCTTCTTGACCTTGCGACAAAATATAATGTCACCCGAAAGGCAGGTGCCTTTTACAGCTACAAAGACACGAAGATAGGGCAGGGACGCGAGAATACGAAGGCATACCTGAACGCCAATGACAAGATCTTGAAAGCAATTGAAAAAGATGTCAGGACCCTCGTTTCCGGGAGCCCTAAAGAGGTTGAAAAATTAGCAAAGGAAAATGCGTGAAGAATATGACAAACTGCTTCAGTACGCCTTTTATATCATTTCCAGGAAGAGATACACAGCGCATGAAATGAGGAAAAAGCTAAAGGCGTACTGCTCGAAGCATTTCGGGGGAGATTGCGGCGAAGAGCTTGTTAATGAGGTTGCCGGCAGAATGGAAGAGCTCAAGTATCTTGATGATGAACAATTTGCCAGGGATTTTGTATCCGAAAGGTTACGGCTAAGACCGCGCGGGAAGACCATCATTAGGCAGGAGCTGAAATTTAAAGGCGTTGAGCGGGATCTGATTGAATCGGTTTTTGATGAAATTTATACGGATGAATCCGAAGCCGCCGCGGCGGCGCTTGAAAAACGGGCCGGAAAACTTTCAAAATATCCGGTCCCGGCGCGAAAGCATAAAGCGTATCAATTTCTGCTTTCCAAAGGGTTTAAAAGAGATGCTATTTACAGGGCCATAGAGTCCTGTTACAATGGGCGACTGTAAGGATCTTTGGTTTATAAAGATCCTGTTTTTGTATTTGTTAATTTAATTCTATGCAATCACAATTTATTGCGGCTATTAATCAGCTTTGCGATGAGAAAAATATTTCGCGCGATCGTGTCATTGATACTATAAAATCGGCTTTGAGAGCCGCATTCAGGAAAGATTACGGGAATAAAGACCAGGAAATTGACGTGGATCTCGATGACAAATCGGGAGTTGCAACAGTATATCTGGTGAAACAGGTGGTTAAGGATGTTGAGGATAAAGATGTTCAGATTTCCGAGAAAGACGCCAAGAAATACAATAAAAAATCCAAAATCGGTGATAGCGTGAAAATTGATGTTACGCCCATGAATTACGGGCGAATCGCGGCGCAGGCGGCAAAGCAGGTTATTATTCAAAAAATACAGGACGCCGAAAGGGATGTACTGTACGAAACATTCAAAGATCGTGAAAATGAGCTTATAAACGCCATTGTGCACCGTGTTGACGGCAACAATGTTTATGTCAATCTGGACAATAGGACGACCACAAACATTCCATACGACAATCAGATTCCGGGTGAAAAATATTATTCCGGACAACGAATAAAGCTGTATCTTGATAAAGTTATCAAAACCACAAAAGGGCCGCAGCTCATGATTTCCAGAACTCATCAAAACCTTGTAAGAAAGCTTATGGAGCTCGAAATTCCCGAGATAAAATCCGGTCTTGTTGAAATAAAATCGATTGCGAGAGATCCGGGCGTAAGAAGCAAAGTCGCCGTCTCTTCAAAAGATGAAAAAATCGATCCGATCGGCTCATGCGTGGGACAAAAGGGCGTGCGCGTCCAAAATGTCATGGATGAACTTAATGGTGAAAGAATCGATATTATCCAATGGTCAGACAATATGGAAGATTATATAAAAGCCTCTCTGGCTCCAGCAAAAACCTCTGTTATCCAGCTAGGTGAAAAAGAAAAAAGAGCAAAGGTTTTCGTGCAGCCCGATCAAAGACCGCTTGCTATCGGCAAGCAGGGACAGAACGTGCGACTTGCGTCTATTTTAACCGGATGGGAAATAGATATTCTGGACATAAGCGACTATAAAGGCAAGGGTGGCGAAAAAGCCAAAAAGGAAACTGTTGAAAAAATCGAGGATCTTGGCATAGACAAAGCTCTCGTAGAAAAACTGGCTGCAGCCAATCTTACTCTTGTTGAACAATTGCAAGGGCTGAGTGTGAAAGATATGGAAGAGGTGGAGGGAATTGACGAGGAAGGAGCGAAAACTATAGTGGCAGCCATAAAGAAAGTCGCAAAATAGTAGTTTAGGTTTTATTCTTCACGTTTTTCTGCTATAATATCTGGATATTTTCGAAATATTATGGCAGAACAAAATCAGACATCACAGGTTAGCACTAGTACGCCCGCGCCAGCCCAGGTAAATCAACCCGGCGCGCAGTCAAACAGGTCTGTCGAGGAGGTAAACAGAGAGTTTCAGGAGAAATCCGTTTTAGGACGTGCCAAAGACCTTGGACTGCCTTACATTGATATTGCCAAAACTCCGCTTAATCCGGATTTTCTAAAAATCATAGAAATAGAAGACGCGAAGAAAGGCAGAGTTATCCCGTTTTTCAGGGTCGGCAAAAAAGTAAGGATTGCCGTGGATGAACCAGACAGGCCTGAAACGGTTGATGTGATGAATGCTCTGAAGGCCAAGGGATTTGATATAATTGTTAATCTGGCTTCGTCCTCAGGTATTGATGATGCCTTAAACATTTACGACACAACTCAGGTTTACAAGAAAAAGGAAATTATTAAAAACGTTGAGGAAAAAACTATAAAGACATATGAAAAAGAAATCGCTGATTTAAAAGATCTTCCGGCAAAACTTGAGACCGTGACCGCCGAAGAAGGCCTTAATCTAATCAATATCGGTGCTATCAAAACAAATGCATCAGATATTCATTACGAGCCGACCGAAGATACCGTGGTGGCGAGATTCAGAATTGATGGAATTTTGCATGCTGTTTTTGAACTTTCTCTGAAAATTTATGCAAAAATTTCGGAACAATTAAAATATCAAAGCGGCATGAAACTGAACGTTGTGACTGTGCCGCAGGATGGGCGCTATCTTTTTATGTTTAACGAGAGGAAAGTCGCCGTGCGTGTCGCGTCAATACCGACACCGTATGGAGAATCGTTTGTGTGCAGGTACCTGCCGCTTGGAAGAAAATTTTTGACTTTCGAGGAGCTTGGATTTCAGGGTCTTGCTCTAAAAAAACTTGAAAAGGCTTCAAAAATTTCCCAGGGAATGATTCTTATAACAGGTCCTACCGGAAGTGGTAAATCCACAACTTTGTATTCGATTTTGAGCGTTATGAAATCGGGCGAAAATAAGATTATCACTCTCGAGGATCCGGTTGAATATTATATGGAGGGCGTGACCCAAAGCCAGGTTGATGAAAGTCACGGTTATACTTTCGCGAGCGGACTCCGGTCCATGCTCAGACACGATCCTGATATCGTCATGATCGGTGAGATCCGTGATATTGAGACGGCGGAAACCGCCGCGCAGGCCGCCTTGACGGGGCATGTTCTTTTAAGCACGCTTCACACAAACAGCGCTGTTGAATCAATTCCACGTCTTGTAAATATGGGCCTACCTCCTTTTATGATCGCTCCGGCGCTTAATACCGTGGTCGCGCAACGTCTTGTGCGCAAGGTCTGCGAGAAGTGTTCAACCCTTGAACCTATAAGCGAAAGTGAAAAAAAGGATTTTGAGGATGTGGTAAATGTTCTCAAAGGTATTAATTCAAGCATCGAAATTTCTGTTCCTGAAAAAATTCCAAAAATTCACGGATGTGATGCGTGCAGCAATACCGGCTATAAGGGAAGAATCGTTATTGCCGAGGCCATTACCATTACTGCTGAAATGAAAGATCTTATTCTCAATAAAAAAAGTTCCGTCGAACTTATTGAAGCTGCGAGAAAAGAGGGCATGATAACGTTGAGGGAAGACGGCTATATGAAAGTTACTCAGGGATTAACGACTCTTGAAGAAGTGCACAGGGTTACTAATATTGCAGTTTCGTAAAAGCGAGGGCGGATGCGCCGAGTATTAAAATTCCAAATATAAGAAAAAGCGATTCAAAGGGCAGCAAAAATAAAATAGCCGCTCCTATTGCCGGTGTTAGGAAATATGCCATCGGGTCGGCTGTCATGTATATTCCGTACAAATCCTCCTCTTCCTCTCTGGGCAGATTTTTAAACAAATAACTCTCCTGCAACGGTTCTACAAGCGCGGCGCCAATATTGCCGATAATCAAGAGCGTGAAATCCATCCATACATTCGAGCTTAAATATACTCCAATCAGGCATAATGCGATTATAAGAAATCCGGCTGAAACCGGAATTCTTATTCCCTTTTTGTCTCCGTATTTGCCCACCGCGACTTCCAGTAGAATGAGCGGGACAATGCTGGCCGCCAGAATTATTCCGGTAATGCTATCGCTGAAGCCTGCCGTTACGACATAAAGAGGTATATATAATCTTCGAAAACCAAACCATGACATAAGCGCAAATGTGACCAGATATATTTTGGTTCTCTCGGGATTTTTGAAATAATTTTTTATATTGTGGATCAGTTTGGCAGTTGATGTTTTTTTCTGGTTAATTATCGCGGGATGTTTCTGAATTACATGTTTATGGTAAAAATAAATCAGGCCGGTTATAAAAACAGCTGCTGCAAGCGCAAAAACGAATTCGTAACCGAAGTACGCGGCCAGAAAACCTCCCACCAGGGGGCCGAGCAGATACCCCATATTACTGAATGTGTAAAAGAAACCTTCCTGTTCGCAAAGATTTTTTTCTCTCGAAAAATCTCTGACAAAAAGAGCCAACGACATTATCAGAAAGAGTATGAACCAGCTTCTTATCATGTTTATTACCGATAATTCCACCAGCCGGTTTACAAACACAAGGAGCAAAAAAGCTATAGCTGAAACCAGCAGGCTTATTTTCGTGATTGTGGTTCTTTGTATTTTTTTAAAAATTATCGTACTTGAAATTGCCGCCGCGAACATCATGAGTGCCATGCCTGAATAAAAAAGGCTGGTCGCGGAATCCGTGTGCAGGATTGATTTTACGAAATTTGGAAATATCGGGATTAGCATGCTTACGCCGAATCCCATTATAAATACCATGAGTGAAAATATCCGGCCTTCGCTATGTCCGTGGTGAGTTCTTATTTTTCGCAGCATCATATGGAGATATATTAGCATCTGCGCGAATATTTTCCATCTTTTATTTTAAGGAGCCCTTTTATTTCCAGAATTGACAGTGCGGAAAGGATTTTTCGCGCGGGGAGGGCGCAGGTCTGAGATATGTGGTCAACGGAAATCCCTCTGTGGCGCGGAATAATTGAAAAAATTTCCGTTTCCTCTTCTGAAAGATTTAAAATAATTTCGGGTTTGTGCGAGGTTTTGGCGGGAGCCGGCGCGTGAACAATGATGGCGGAGTGGCGAGCGACGGGCTTTGGTTTGGCGTTTTCAAAAAGATGAGGCTGCATCGTCAGGACAGATATTATGTCCTGACCTGATCCAACCGGATATGCGCTGCCTTCCTGCAGAATTCTTAGAGGTCCGAGACTGTTTTCGTTGTCCACGTCGCCGGGAACTACGAAAATTTCCCTGCTTTGGTCGAGCGCGAGTTTTGCGGTGATGCGTGCTCCGGATTTTTCTGGCGCCTCAATTACAACAGTGGCTATACAAAGTCCGCTTATTATCCGGTTTCTTTGCGGAAAATGAAAATCGGCAGGAGGTTCAAGCGGTTCATATTCCGAGAGAATCAGACCGGACGAGATTATTTCCTTTGCGAGTGAGATGTTTTGTTTCGGATAAATATTATCAAGTCCGCTTCCGAGGACGGCTATTGTCGGAAGACCGTTTATAATGGCGGCTTTGTGCGCGATTGTATCAATGCCTTTCGCAAGTCCGGAAACAATCGCGATATCTAGTACCGCAAGTTCCTCGATAATTTTATTTGTCATATATTCTCCATAATCCGAGTATTCCCGTGTACCGACCACGGCTATACATGTTTTTTGCAGAATTTCGGGATTTCCGCGGAAGAATAATTTTTTCGGCGGATTGTGGATTTGCTTTAGAAGCAGCGGATAGATTTTTGAGGAGAGGGTTATGGAATTTTGAGATTGTTGCATGTGGAATTTTTTAGTGGTAATAGTTTTTTATCAGAAGTATTTAAAATTTTCCTAAAATTATTCTAAATTCGTCATATGAGCGAAAAATGCTACCTGGAGACGGTGGACTGAAGATTTAACTTTCCACCCGGGTGGGAAGTTAAATGCCCATCACAATATCACCCTCCTGGACTTCGCCGATGACCTGGGTTTCTATTTCGTGGCGGGCGCAGATTTCAGCAATCTGATCTACGTCGTTGCTTATGAGGATCATGCCAACACCCATGTTCCAGGTTCGGTAGGCTTCTTCTTTTGGAACGCTGCCTATTTCC
>JBDRNZ010000028.1:0-17499 GCA_043810515.1 Candidatus Peregrinibacteria bacterium | reverse complement strand
TGAAGGGGTCGTGGACGGCGTAAATGCCGGCGGAAACACAAGCGGAATCCCGACACCTCAGGGGTTTGTGTATTTCAACGAAAGATACAAAGGAAAACCACTGATTTTTGTCGGAACAGTCGGGCTGATTCCAAAAGAAATCAACGGCAAGCCAAGCTGGGAAAAAAAGGCCAGAAAAGGAGATAAAGTCGTAATGATCGGAGGACGCGTCGGTCAGGACGGAATCCACGGAGCAACATTTTCGTCCGAAGCTCTGTCGGCAAAAAGTCCCGCAACCGCAGTACAAATCGGCGATCCGATTACGCAAAAAAAATTCTCGGACGCGATTGTGAAAGAAGCCCGCGACATGGATCTGTACAACAGCATCACCGACAACGGCGCGGGTGGCCTTTCGTGTTCGGTCTCCGAAACCGCGAGAGAAAGCGGCGGATTAATAATCAACCTCGACAAAGTCCCGACAAAATATCCAAACCTTGAGCCATGGAAAATCTGGATCAGCGAATCACAGGAAAGAATGACACTCGCCGTTCCACCCGAAAAACTGGAAAAGTTCATGAAATTAATGGAAAAACGCGGAGTCGAAACCACGGTTATAGGAGAATTCACGAACAGCGACCGATGCCTGGTCAAATATAAAGACGAAACCGTTATGGATCTGGACTTAAATTTCCTCCACGACGGACTCCCGAGAAAAATTCTCAAAACAACATATACAAAAACTTCGCATCCCGAGCCAAAATCAAAAATGCCGGACGATCTCACCGAAACTCTCCACGAAATGATCGCCCGATACAATCTCTGCAGTTTCGAATTCATTTCAAGACAATACGACCACGAAGTTCAGGCGGGATCGGTTTTGAAACCTCTTCAGGGAAAAGGAAAAGTCAACGCAACAACTTCAGTCACAAAACCCTTTCCGGAAAGCGAAAAAGCCATCGTCTGCTCACAGGGAATAAACCCGACATACTCAGACATAGACACGTACCACATGGCCGCATGCGCCATCGACACCGCTATAAGAAATATCATTCAGGCCGGTGGAGACCTGGAGCACACGGCAATTATGGACAATTTCTGCTGGTGCAGTTCCGACGAACCCGAGCGTCTCGGCCAGCTGGTCTCAGCAGCAAAAGCCTGTTACGACTACGCAGTCGCTTACGAAACGCCTTATATTTCAGGAAAAGACTCAATGTTCAATGACTTCAAAGGATTCGACAAAAACGGAAATCCGATAAAAGTGTCCGTTCCACCAACCCTCTTAATCTCATCAACCAGCGTGATAAACGACATCACAAAAGCCGTCTCGCTGGATCCGAAATTTTCCGGAGACCTTATTTACATTCTCGGAGAAACAAAAAACGAACTCGGCGCGAGCGAATATTTCGCTTACCTCAGCGAAAAGTCAGGAGAAAAAACTATCGGTAATTCCGTCCCGAAAGTCGACACAGAGTCAGCAATAAAACTTTACAAACGCTTATCCGAAGCAATAGACAAAAGACTAATAGCCTCGGCACTCAGTCCCATTCAGGGCGGACTCGGTATCACCCTGGCAAAATCCTCCATTGCCGGCCAGCTCGGAATGGAAATCGACCTTTCCAAAATCCCCCGCTCCGACGATATCGACCGCGAAGATTTCCTCTTATTTTCAGAATCGCAATCAAGATTTGTGGTAACAATTGATCCGAAGAAAAAAGACGAATTTGAAACTCTCTTTGCCGGTCTACCATTCGCGCAAATCGGAACCATGACAAACGACAAAAATTTCACAATAAAAGGATTCGCCGGAAAAGAAATCATAAAAACCAACATCACAACCCTGGATGAATTTTACAGAAAAACATTTAACAGATACTGAGCATTACATGAAACCAAAAGCAATCATAATCACGGGCTACGGAATAAACTGCGAGGAGGAAACCGCAAAATGTTTTGAAATTGCGGGAGGACAGGCGGAAATTGTCCACATAAACGACCTTATCGACAAATCAAAATCGCTGGACGACTATCAGATTATGGCATTCCCCGGCGGATTTTCATACGGCGATGACACGGGCTCCGGAAACGCGCTCGCCAACAAAATCAAAAACAATCTTAAAGACGAAATCCTTTCATTCGCGCAAAAAGACAACCTCATAATCGGCATCTGCAACGGCTTCCAGATAGTCGCAAACTTAGGACTCGTCCCGGCCACGGACAAACAATACGGCTCGCGACAGGCCGCATTAATGCACAACACGACCGCAAGATACGAATGCCGCTGGGTAAACCTAGCCACCACATCCAAAAAATGTGTCTGGACCCGTGAAATCGAAAAAATCCACCTTCCGATAGCTCACGGCGAAGGAAATTTCTACACCGAAAAAAACACGCTCTCAAAAATGGAAGCAAACGACCAAATCGTTTTCAAATACACAAAACCGGACGGCTCACCCGCAAATCAGACATTCCCGTTCAATCCGAACGGAGCCATGTCAGACATCGCTGGAATCTGCGACGAAAGCGGAAGAATCCTGGGAATGATGCCGCATCCCGAAAGATTTTCATTCTTCACAAACGAAGACGGCTGGGAACTGAAAAAAGAAAAACTCATCCGCAGCGGCCAGCCTCTGCCTAAAGAGGGCGCCGGCATGCAGATTTTCAAAAACGCAATCCTTTACTTTAAATAAATGGAAATCAGAACAATAAAACCCGACAAACAGTCCGTTTCGCTATTAAACAAAATAACAGCCATACTTTTCGGCGTATTTATAGCAAGTATGATTTTTGCTTTTGGAATAAAACTATTCGACGAAATAGGAGTGTACATAAGCCTGGCGGTATGCGCCGTAATCTCATTCCTCGGTTTTTATTACGCCAAAAAAAGCACAACATTAAGAACAGTCACCTGGGGAATTCTGGCAACAGCAGTAATAGGAATAATCGGATATTTCATCGGCCTGGCCATACTTGAAAATATACTCAAAGAAGCCATAGGTTAACGAAAATCATCAGGCTAATCCGTCAATATATTTCTCGGCTTGGCACCGTCAGCGGGCCCCACGATCCCGTTTTCCTCAAGAAGATCAATAAGCCGCGCAGCCCTGGCATATCCGACCTTAAGCCTTCTCTGCAATAAAGAAGCGGAAGCCTTTCTGGTTTCTTTCACAAGATCATAAGCCGCCTCATACATATCATCTTCACTGTTTCCGGCACGCGAATCAGGAACACCGACAATCTTCTGTTTTGCAGTATCCTTGGAAGTAACCAAATCGTTATAGTCAGGCTCAACAGTAAGTTTAATCCTGTTCGTAACACGTTCAATTTCTTCAGTGGAAACATAAATTCCCTGAACTCTGACAGGTTTGTTCTGGCCGGTCGGCAAATAAAGCATGTCTCCCCTTCCGACAAGATCCTCTGCACCGATTCCGTCAAGAATCGTTCTGGAATCAATCGAACTGCTCACCGCAAAAGCGATTCTGCACGGAATATTTGCTTTGATAAGACCTGTGATCACGTCAACAGAAGGACGCTGAGTCGCGATAATAAGATGAATTCCGACAGCACGCGCCATCTGCGCAATTCTGCATATGGAAGCCTCAACCTCCCTGCCCGCAGCCATCATGAGATCCGCAAGCTCATCAATCACCACAACAATTTTAGGCATCTTGTGAATTCCCTCAATTTCATTGTATTCACCTATATTCCTCACTTTTCTTTCGGAAAGCTGCACGTAACGCTTCGTCATCTCGGCAACAACCCATCTCAGCGAAATAGCCGCCTTGTCCGGATCCTGAATAACCGGAGTCAGAAGATGCGGGATACTGTTATAAGAACTCAACTCGACTCTTTTTGGATCAATCAGTATAAGCCTCAGGTCCTGCGGCGAATTTTGATACAGAAGCGAGACCAAAAAAGCGTTCATTGCAACGGATTTTCCACTTCCGGTCGCACCGGCAATCAGCAGGTGCGGCATATTATCAAGCTCCGCAATCATCGGTTTTCCTGAAACGCTTCGTCCAAGAGGTAACGTGAGTTTTGTCTTCGCGCCTCTGAATTCCGACGTTTCCAAAATCTCGCGAAGATGCACAATCGCCCTAAAAGAATTCGGCACCTCAATACCGACAAGCGATTTTCCCGGGATAGGCGCCTCTATACGCACTCTTTCCGCCGCCAGCGCCAGCGCGATATCATTTTTCAGAGCCGTTATTTTTGACAGTTTCACGCCTTCGTGCGGCTTCAAAGTATACTGAACCACAGTCGGCCCAACATTTACCTCATGCATGACAACACTGATTCCGAACTGTTTCAGCTTCGCCTTTATTTTATCAGCATCCTCTCTCAAAACATCTTCATCAACAGTAACATTACTATCTCCATCCTTCAAAAGATCGAGAGAAGGAAATTCCCATTCAAAATCCTCATCCACCTCCTCCTCCGCAATTTTTTTATCAAGAGCTTTCTCGACCGATGTTTCATTTTTCTTTATCGCGATCTCGTCATCTGATTTATCGTCCTCAGCATCCCTTTCTTCAGCAGAAGCTCTATTCCCGCCAATTTTCGATTTATGAATAAGAATCTCGGGCGGAGCCATTTCCTCAAATTCACTTACAGCCTCATCAAGTCCCTTCTGTTTACGGTCACGCACCGCCTCAATTTTAATATCAGGAACAATAAATCTCATAATTTCGCCCAAAGAAAGCTCAAACATCAAAAGGACAGACACCAGGAAGAAAGCCACAAAAATAATAGTCGCGCCAACCGTACCTATTTTCAGAACCTCAAGAATCAGAAAATTGGTTACAAATCCCACATACCCACCATATTCCCCCGCAGCGGCATAATCGTGAATTTCGTCCAGCGGAACAGAAAGATGCAAAATACTTAAGACGGAAATAATAAACAGAAAAATCCCAAGCGTCCTGGAAGCGCCAAAACTAACCTTTCGGGAGAAAAACATCATAATTGAAATCAAAATAAAAACACCTGGAATCACGTAAATCCCCCATCCCAAAACAGGCTTCAGCAGATTTACCCAGGCATCACCAACTATTCCAAAAGCACCCTTAAGGCTTAAAATAGTCAAAATTCCCACAGCCAGATAAACAACACCCCATATTTCCCTTGCTACAGAGGGTTTTACTTTTATATTCAAAGACATCCGCGATTTTCCTCTGCGGGAGGATCTCCTGGCCGACCTGCGCCTTGCTGTTGCTTTTCTTCTGGGCATAAAACGTAAAGCTATATCCCCCAAATAATACCAGATCAACGTTTTTTTGCCAGAAAAAGTCACATCCGCTATACTTCCACGGTATGATTAAAACACGCTTCGCACCATCACCGACCGGATATCTGCATGTGGGAGGGCTTAGAACAGCGCTCTACTGCTACCTTTTTGCGAAAAAAAACAAAGGGAAATTTGTTTTGAGAATTGAGGACACAGATCAGGAAAGATACGTGGAGGGAGCAGTCGAAAACCTTATAAAAACACTTGAATGGATTGGTTTGGAATATGACGAAGGACCAACAATAGAAGGAAAAGACAAAGGAAGTTTTGGTCCTTACACTCAATCCCTTAGAAGAAATATCTACAAAGAACACTGGGACCGCCTTCTCGAAAAAGGCCATGCTTACAGATGTTTCTGCACAAAAGAACGACTCGATGAGATGAGAAAAAAACAGACGGAGCGCGGCGAAGCCCCCATGTATGACAGAAAATGTGCCGACCTTCCGGAATCCGAAATAAAAACCAGAATGGAAAACGGCGAAAAGTTTGTAATCCGCCAGAAAATTCCATACGAAACCATAAAATTCAAAGACATTATCCGCGGAAACGTCCAGTTTGACGGAAAAACAATCGACGATCAGGTACTTGTAAAATCAGATGGCTTCCCGACATATCATCTCGCAAATGTGGTAGACGACCATCTTATGGAAATAACACACGTGATTCGCGGCGAAGAATGGCTACCGTCAACACCGAAACACGTCATGCTTTACAGAGCGTTTGGCTGGGAAGCACCGCAATTCGCACATCTTCCGCTTCTTTTGAACGAAGACAAAACAAAACTTTCAAAAAGACAGGGACACGTCGCGGTTGAGGAATACATAAATGAAGGATACCTCAGAGAGGCAATCATAAACTTTGTGGCATTTTTGGGCTGGAATCCGGGAGGCGGGGAAGAAAAAGAAATATTCACCCTAAAGGAACTCGAGAATGTATTTGATCTTGAAAAAGCACATAAAGCCGGCGCAATATTCAACATTGAAAAACTCGACTGGTACAACTGGCGATGGCGAAAACAGAAATTCGAAGAAGAAACATCAACCCTCACACCGCTTCAGAAAGCTGAAAAACTCTACGACATGTGCAAAGAGCATCTTTCCGCAAAAACAAAAAAAGAAGACAACGAAAAACTCTTAAAAGCCCTCGCAACAATAGAAGAAAAAATTCTAAAAGATCCCTCGTCCGCAGAGGAAAACATAAATTTCTACTTCACTCAGCCGGATTACAACAAGGAATTGTTGACACACGAAAAAATGAAGGTAGACTTTAATCAGGCAAAAAAGTCGCTTGAAGCGGCAAAAGAAGATCTTAAAAATTTACAGGACTGGACAGAGGAAAATCTGAAACAGACCCTCGTGAAAACCGTTCAAAACCTTGCCGTAAAAAACGGACAGGTTTTCTGGCCTCTGAGAGCAGCCTTGAGCGGCCTGGAATTCTCACCCGGAGTATTCGAAATCGCATGGACACTCGGAAAAGACGAAACAATAAAAAGAATCAATAACGCACTAAAAAAATTATGAATCTCAAAGAAATACAAAGCGCGATAAAACACATCATGAGGACATGCTCGTGCCCTCAGTGCAAAGTAAAATACAACCTCGAAAACATTCATATAATAGCAACAACAAAACTCGAAGCGCTTTTTGAAATCAGGTGCGCCAAATGCAAAAGCCTTTCAATCGTAAATATTTATTTTGATCCGAAACCGGAGGTTCAAAAAGAAAAAATACGAATTTCAAGACAACACAACGCAATTTCGGAAAATGACATCCTGGACACAAAAAACTTTCTTGAAACTTTTGACGGAAATTTTAAAAAGATCTTCAACGAGCACAAATGAAAAGCACACTAACAGTACTGTTTGCAGCAATAATCCTCCTGAATCTTACGGGCTGTAGAAGCGAACTCGAAAAATCCTACGAAAACATAAAAGAGGAAACCCAAAACGTAATAGAAGACGCGCAAAAAGCAAAAGATAAGCTCAACGAAACCGTGAATGACGTAAAAAACGCAGCCGGCAAAATAAAAGATGCTACTGCCGCCATAAAAGAAATAGCAGACTAAAAATCAATATGCTGAAATGTCAGTTCCACACCCACAGCGCAGGTGACCTTTTGGATTACATCCCGCACACGGAAAAGGACTTAATCTCACAAGCCGCAAAACTGAACTACAACGTCCTCGCGATAACATGCCACCATAAAGTGGTTTTCTCGCCCAATCTAAAAAAATACGCGCAAAAGAAAAACATACTCCTTATTCCGGGCATCGAGCTTAGCATAGGCAAAAAACACGTCCTCGCGATAAACGTCGGCAAAGATATTCAGAAAGTAAAAACTTTTTCCGATCTCAGGAATTACAAAAACACCCATAAAGAATGTCTGATAATAGCCCCTCATCCGTTTTTCCCTTCAAAACATTCGCTCAAAAAAGCCCTGATAGAAAATATGGATATTTTTGACGCGATAGAATACTGCTTCTGCTACACAAAAACCAAAAACTACAATAAAGAAGCCGAAGCCGTCGCGAAAAGATGGAGAAAACCGGTTATTGCGTCCGCGGACTGCCACTGCCTGAAAGATCTCGATCTTGCATACACGATGCTGGACTGCAAACCAAACATACATTCCGTCATATCCGCGATCAAAAAAAACAAAATTAAAAATTTTTCAAAACCTCTGGGCTATCTGAAAATCGGAAAAATCATCACCCGCCAAAGCCTCAGAAATCTCATAAAAAAAGGACATGTTTAAGCCCTCTTCATTTTTTCCGCTATTATGACTATAATCAGTCATAGTACTCATTCTTTCACATGCACTCATTCATAAAAACCATCCGCCGGCGCGCGCGAAATTCACATAAACGCATAGTTTTCACTGAAGGCCTCGACGAAAGAGTGCTTCGGGCCACAGAGAAAATCATGAAAAAAAAGATCGCTGATATCATTCTTCTCGGCCCGCCTCGAAAAATAAAAGAAAAAGCAAAAAAGCTGAAACTGAAGATTGACTGGAAAAAAATCAAAATAATAGACCCGCTCACCTCAAAACTTTCAGTTCCATACGCAAAAACTCTTTTTGAATTAAGAGAGGAAAAAGGCCTTACCCTAGCCCAGTCAAAAAAACTCCTGAAAGACGAAAATTATTTTGGAACAATGATGGTATATACGAACAGCGCAGACGGAATGATAACCGGAGCAGCGCACGAAACAGCCGATTCCATCAGACCCGCTCTTCAAATAATAAAAACAAAAGAAGCTTTTCACAAAGCCTCGGGAATATATTTCATGGTTCTCGAAAAAAGACTTCTACTTTTCGCTGACACCGCAATAACAATAGATCCGAACTCGCATGACCTGGCCGATATAGCCATGGACACGGCACAGACGGCAAAAAAATTCGGAATAACTCCGAAAATCGCGCTCCTGTCATTTTCCACGAAAAGCTCCGTCAAAAATACGTCGGCAGACAAAATCAGAGAAGCCGTCGGTTTAATAAAAAACAAGATGCCGGACCTTACAGTTGACGGGGAACTTCAGGTGGACGCGGCCCTAGTTCCGGAAGTCGCAAAAAGAAAATGTCCCGACTCCCCCATCAAAGGAGATGCAAATATATTGATATTTCCAAATCTGGAATCCGCGAACATTGGATACAAGCTCGTTGAAAGACTGGCAAGGGCAACAGCGATAGGACCGTTTCTTCAGGGACTAAAAAAACCGATAAACGACCTCTCAAGAGGTTGCAATTATAAAGATATAGTAAATGCAGCAGCATTCACAGCCTGTGAATGTGAAGTTGACTAAACAAACTATGGAAGAACCAAACACACTAAACATTCCCGCGTATCAGAGGAAAAGAAGCCTGGCGGCAAAAGCAAGAAAAACCCGCCCAACCCGCACCCGCCGTGCATCTCCAAGAAAAGTCAGCACGCTCAGGTTTGCGCCGCAACCGACACCTTTTGAGCCACCGATACAATCGGTGTCATTAAACGAAGTCCGCGAAATGAAAGTCTGCGGAACATGCGACGGCTATTTTGAAGCAATAGAAGTCGCGGTAATAAAAGTCACAAGCCCCATCCGTAACGGCGACAGAATAATTTTCGAAAAAGATAACGGACTTTTTGAACAAACCGTCGAATCAATGCAGATAAACAGAAAAGACGTATCGCTCGCCCACTCCGGAAGCGACATAGGAATAAAAGTTTCAATAAAGCCAACCGTAGGCACGTTAGTATATAAAGTAATTTAATCCAAATCGCGTATGAAAATTCTTGTAATCAACGCAGGCTCATCATCTATAAGATCAAAACTTTTTCAGTCGGGAAAAGACCACCGCCCGCTTGCACGGGTACACATTGACGGAATCGGCCTGAAACGCTGCCGCTTCACGTTAAAATCGGACGAAAAAAATCTCGGTCTACATCTGCCGGTAAAAAATCACTCTGAAGGAATAAAATTACTACTTCAGCATCTAACAAAAATAAAAATAATTGAAAAATATACGGAAATAAAAGCGGTCGGACACCGCGTGGTCCACGGAGAAGAAAAATACACCGCCCCGGTAAAAATCGACGCAAAAGTAATTAAAGAGCTGGAAAAAATTTCCCCGCTCGCGCCCCTTCATAACCCGGCAAATATTGAAGCCATAAAAGCCTGCAAAAAACTGCTTCCAAAAGCAAAACAAGCCGCTATATTCGACACAGCGTTTTTTCAGACAATGCCGCAAAAGGCCTATCTCTACGGACTTCCGCATGAATATTACGAAAAACATAAAATCCGCAGGTACGGATTTCACGGAATCAGCCATCAATACATAGTAAACGAAACAATAAAACTTCTGAAAAGAAAATCCGCCAAAATAATTTCATGCCACATCGGCAACGGCGTTTCAATAACCGCATCGATAAACGGAAAAGCTGTAGACACAAGCATGGGATTCACTCCGCTTGAAGGACTGATAATGGGAACAAGATCAGGCTCAATAGATCCGGCCATCGTCATTCATCTGCAAAAAGAATTGAAAATGAAACCGGACCAGATCACTCACCTGCTTAATTTCGAATCCGGACTAAAAGCTCTATCGCAAATAAGCTCCGACATGCGCGACGTATACGCCGCAAGCCTCAAAAAAGATGAGTCGTCCATGTTCGCAATTGAGATTTTGTCGTATCAGATAGCGAAATACATAGGTTCATACGCAGCAGGCATGAATGGCGCGGACGCGATAGTTTTCACAGCGGGAATCGGTGAAAACGCGTTTTACGTGAGGGAAAAAACATGCGAATATCTCGGATTTCTGGGAGTAAAATTAAATGCCGCGAAAAATGAAAAGAGCGAACTCATAATCTCGGACGGAAAAAGCAAAGTAAAAGTTCTGGTAATTCCGACAGACGAGGAAAAACAGATAGCCACACAGACTATGTCGGTTCTGAAATTAAAATAATCCTAAAGATCCACCTCAAGCACCTTGTTTGAGGTAAGAACATAGAGCTGTCTTGAATCCGGATCCACGTAAATATCGCGCAGATCACCCACTCCCTCAATCAGATACTGCGACTCATATGTAATGTTCACGTCCAGGGAATCCTTTTTGAACACAAGAACTCTGGACTCCTGAGAATCAAGAACGTAGATATCATCAAGCTTTTCGTTTGTGTAAATAACAGTTGGAGTTTTGAAAGAATTAAAAGGCGCATTGTTTACATAAAATTCAGCCTGCACACCGCCGTAAAACTTCAAAATATCGCCATTGCTCTCGAGAACATAAACGTTGGAATCAATCGCCAAATCCAAAGCGTTGGAAATATCAACATCCGCCGTAAAATACGCCTCAGCGCTACCAAACGTGTCACGTGTTCCTTTGAAGGTGTATTTCCATACCTGACTACTCACAGGATCAAGAAGATAGACTCTGTTGCTCCACGAAGCGATTGCCGCCCCTTTATGAAAAGCTCCATCATCCGTGTCCATAAAAGACATAGTCCCATCGCGGTATTCGATAAGCTTGCCCGACTTCGTCAGGAAAACAAGAGAATTCCTGTCGTCAAAAGCAGAAGCCGCAATAACAGTCTCCTCGTCATCGATAGTCAAAGGATCCTGGACCTGATCAAGAACAAGTTCATAAAGAGCATTATATTCAAACACAAAAAGCCTGTCTTTAAGCATCACAAATCCCAAAGCGTTTACGTCGGATCTCTTCGCGCTCAAATCAGCCAGAACAGTCGGATTATCAACACGTTTCACGTTATCAAGAGTATCGCGCGTATTTTCAATATCACCCAAAACCAGAATAGCCTTATCTCTGTAATATCCGGAATTAAGAACAGTCATGGCGTCCGTATAAGCCTGATCAAGAATGGTTTTTGCGGTTTCTTTATCGTAAGATCCTTTCGTCGAAGCCTCCGCAACTTTATCCTGCACACTGGTTAAAACTCCATCGAGACGCTGCAGCTCTGCTTTCTGGGCCATATTGCTCTTTGCAATCCATATTCCACCGGCCAAAGCAATTATTACAACAACCAGCAAAAATAAAATCTTGTTTTTACCGAAACCGCTCTTAAAAAGACTTTTCCAGAAATTCCCAAACCACCCGCCAACACGTTTCATCGTACCGCCACGCGCCTGGAAAACCTCGCCTTTTCTCCTCCTGTAACCTTTTATAGCCGTCATAAACCGGCCCGCTATATTTCCTTTTGAAGCTGAACCTGAAGATTCGGAAGTTTTTAGCAATGGCTGGGTACGGTTATCGGACAAATCTTCGAGATCTTCAATATCATCCTGCGAAGCCTCCTCAAACATAATACCGGTAAGACTGATTTTTCCGAGAATTTCCGTTGAAATTATATCGTTGATTTCATTAAGAGTCTCAGCAACATCAGCATGACCTATGCATCTCGCAAGATCCGTCTTGCTGATATAACGCAGAAGACGCGTGGAAGAAAAAAGAACAAAATCACCATTTTCAACAGAACCACTCGCTATATTTGTAAAAACATCGCCGGACCCCTCATTTTCCTCGGAAAGACCGTCACTCACAACACTCACATATCTTTTTCGAACAAGATAAGCTTCCGCATCACCGGTTTGGCTTAAATAAAGAGTATCGGAAACAATCGCCGCAATAACCACATTAAGATTTCCAATATATCCCGACGTCTTCTGGGCTTTAAATTCGCCAAGAATACCATTAACCGATTTCAGCGCCATCTCAAATCTTTCATAAGGATCTTTTTGGACATCCTCAAAGAAAACCTTCTGCATCGTCTCAAATATCACATTTCCTATCTCCTCCGCATCAACAGGATTATTCTGAATTTCAAGATTTATAAAAATCTGTCCGCTCTTCTCTCCATGCTCCTGAAAAAGATCATACGAATAATTTTCAAGAAAACTATTATCATCCTTTCCGACAAAGAGAAATTCGTAGTTAGCCTTAAACGCCATAAATTCATTATTTATATTTCGAAGCAAACTATACAAGAGTAAGCACCTTCTTTCAAGTACCATTTGACTTTATAAAACCTACCCTATAAAATCTCCCCTGCAAAAAGTAAACAAGCTTTTCTATGCTAGGAAAACTCAAAAAACGAAAAAGACTGAAAACACACGGCTTTAGAAAAAGAAGTGCAACCGTTCTGAATAAAAGAAGGGCAAAAGGTAGAAAAAAGCTGACTGTTGGCGTACATTCAAAACAGGCTTGATGATCGCGAAAAAATATACAGTAGACCGCAACCTGATCGACTACATCCTGAAAAAAGGAGAGTCGTTCACCTCAAAGCTGTTCATAATAAGGTATGCGCGCAATAATAAGAAATTTTACAGATACACGGTTATCGTAAGTACGAAAATAGATTCGTCATCTGTAGCAAGAAACAAAATAAAAAGACGGATCTACGAAGCGATAAGAAGAGTTGAAAACGAAAAACCGGAATCCAAAAAAGAAAACTTCGACATAATTCTCATCCCCAAGAAACAGATTAAAGACAAAGATTTCAATGAAATAGAACAAGATATCGGGGAAATCATAAACAGCACATGGAAAAATTAAACAAAATATTAAAAAACGTCCTGATATTCCTCGTAATATTTCTGGCGGTAAATTATCTTTTTAAGAGCTGCCAGAAAGATAACGAAAACCTTCCGGCTCCAAGCGGCGGCATCCTTTTTGAAACCACGGATACGGAATATACGGCACGCGACATCGTCACTCTCAAAATTAAGAATGAAACCGAACAGGCTATTTTAATACCAAACGAATGTCCGGACGAACCGTTTGACGTATACAATTATGAAAATAACGAATGGGTCCAGGTCACAACATCACCGGATCTCAATTGCGCTGAGGCAAAAGATATAACACTCGTGCCGAACGAAGAAATAACAGTCCGATACGAAAACTGGAATCACGCGCTGTTTTCGGCAATGGGAAGATTTAGAATCGAATTCAAAACAACGATAAACGGAGAGGAAACAACCCTTACTTCAAACGAATTCACAATCGTAAAAGAAGGAATTCTGAAACAATTCTGGGTCGGCGTTTTCTTCAGACCAATCTATAACGCCCTGATATTCCTCGTATATATAATACCAAGTCACGATCTTGGATTCGCGATAATTCTGCTTACGCTGATAATAAGAACAATCCTGCTGATTCCATCCCAGAAAGCCATGAAGTCACAGAAAAAAATGCAGGAAATCCAGCCGCGCCTCGACAAAATCAAAGAAAAATATAAAGGCGACCAGCAAAAAATCGCAGCGGAAACAATGGCGATCTGGAAAGAAGCAAAAGTAAATCCGATGGGAAGCTGCCTGCCGCTGATTTTGCAATTTCCTTTCCTTATCGCGCTTTTCTATACAATAAAAGGCGGTCTGAATCCGGACAATGCACATCTGCTTTACTCGCAATATTCAAATTTCGCTCTGCATGACATAAACACAACTTTCCTCGGAATACTCGATCTCACAAAGGTAAACGTCTACGTCCTGCCGGTAATAATCGGCGGACTTCAATTCGTGCAGATGAAATTATCGCTTTCGAAAAAAACAGCCAAAGCACCTTCGGATAGCAAAAAAAACGACATGGCAAGAGCCACAGGTACAATGACCTATATAATGCCGGTTATGATCGCAATATTCACAGCTTCTGTCCCCGCAGGTGTCGGTCTTTACTGGGGAACATCAACAATCTATGGAATATTTCAGCAAATTATAGTAAATAAAGAAGGGACAAAGCCAAAGTCATCGGACCCCACGGTCAGAGTGATAAAAACAAAATAATAATCACAAATTTATGGATATAGAAGATGTATTAAAGGATATGCTTGAGGAGATACTTAAAAAACTCGGGGTTGCATACACAAAAGTTACGGTTTCCGAAGAAGAAAAAGGAAATTACGAAGTAAACATAGAAAGCGAAAACCCAAGTCTTCTTATCGGATACCACGGCGATAACATTCAGGCCCTACAGCATCTCTTAAAAACACTGGCCTGGAAAAAAACGAAAACAGAACAATTCAATATAGTCCTCGATATCGACGACTACAGAAAAAGACAGGAGGAAAATGTGCTTGCCCTGGCGGAAAGAAAAGTGGAGGCAGTAAGAAAAGGTGAAAGACCCCAGAAACTACCGCCAATGTCCCCATACTTCAGAAGAAAAATCCACATGATGTGCATGGGAGCAGGATTCGATGATATCGAAACCACAAGCGAAGGAATCGGTGACAGACGATATGTCATAATCAAACTCAAATCTTAACCCGAGTAACATGAAAACCCTAATCCAACTGTTACTCATTCCTATTACAATCCAGATCATAGCAACCGCAAATATCGCCTTCGGCTTCACCGATGTCGAGTCTGGAGATACACATTACGTCGCAATCTCATATCTTGATGAAAATGGAATAATAAACGGATACGACGATGGTACATTCCGGCCGCAGGAAAAAATCTCACGTGCCGAAGCGCTAAAAATGCTCACGCTGGCAAGCGGACTATTTTCGGAAAATGAAATGCAGGAAATCGAAACGGATACACCTCCTTTTACCGACACTCCTGCCTCGGACTGGTACACTCCATATCTTGAAGCCGCAAAAGACAAAGGAATAATATCCGGATATGAAGACGGTACATTTAAACCCGAAAACACTATAAATCTGGCAGAAACCCTAAAAATATTCATCAGTTCTTTTGAAGAACTGGACTATCCGGCTCTCACGGAAGATAATCTTTTTGTCGACACTCCCCTGACAGACTGGTACGCAATATACGTCGCCTTCGCGAAAGGAAAAGGCCTATTAAACATTAGCGCAGTAAATGAAATTTTCCCGAATCAGGAAATGACGCGCGGATACATGGCGGAAATAATTTATAGGATGCTCAAATCAGATGAAGGATATGAATTTGGAAAAGCGACATTTTACGGAGCAGCCGTACAGGGACATTTTACAGCATCCGGAGAAATATTCGACATGAACGAACTAACAGCCGCACACAAATATCTACCGTTCGGAAGCGTAGTGGAAGTCACAAACCTCGCGAACGGCAAATCCGTGCAGGTAAGAATTACAGATCGCGGACCGTACGGTTACGGACGCGTTTTGGATCTGACTTCAGGCGCTTTTGATGAAATAGCATGGCTCGGAACCGGTATAATAAACGTAGAATACAAAATAATATATCTGCCGTAAAAATGAATAATCTGGATTATCATCGCCGATATTCAAAAATAAGATCAAAAGATACTCTAACGGCGCAGACAAAAAAAGCAGCGCGCTGGCTCGTCACAACTTTGAGCGCAATGATAATTGTTTTGAGTGTAATTTTTATCGCCACAACAAATTTAAGCAGTCAGAAAGGCTACACTCTTCAGCAGGAAAAATTAAAAAACGAACAGCTCAAAAACACCCTCGATAATCTTACAACAAAAATCACACAAGCAACCGCCTTTTCAATAATCGAAAACAGCACAAAAATAAGCATAATGAAAGAAATCGAAGAAAAAAATTACGTAACAAAAGAGGACAATAAAGTGAAATAGAAGCACTTTTCTAACATCTTCTGTGGACAGATTTTACATTGGTGTAATTACTCAGTCGACCTATTTAAGGCTTCCTGCTAACATTTTTTCGGCCTTCAATTAAAGAACTTCGTCGCAACATTAAAACTTTTTTAATAAAAGAAATTTGTCATGACCGCAACATGATGTTATCATCAAGCCAACCAAATTTCATAACTCATTCCGAAAAATGGCTACAAAAAAGAAAGCAAAAAGAAAAGCTGCTCCTAAAAAAACTGCTAAGAAGAAAGTCACAAAGAAAAAAGTTGCAAAAAAGAAAGTTGCAAAAAAGGCTAAGAAACGAAAATAGGAGCCGCAGTCAAAAAATAAATGAGACACTCTTCAAAAGGTGTCTCATTTTTTTATTATAACTTCATGGTAGACAGATCGAGTCTAGTACCCTTTGGGGCGATTTTAGCAGAAAAATGTTACAGATGTTACACCTAAAAAAGATGGTGTTATTTTTCAAAATGAGACAAATGAGACAGTATAAAAAAAGAAAGACTACATAGCCCTTGTCTGATTTCTTTAAAAGCGATATTATATAAGCGACACGTAAGCGACATTTTAAACGACATAAATTCTATGTTTGACCCAAAGTATAAAATTACACCCCAAATCCTCAAAAATCTTAATAGAATTGAGGTGATTCGCGAAAAAATCTCAACTTGCCCCATTCACCCGAAGGAAGAATTGGGACTTAAACACGAGGCAATGCTTTCTTAAGAAACCGACCCATTCGTTCGCGTCGCGATGCCTGTTTGCTATCAAAATTATGGTTGCGTTAATAATATTATACTTCAGTTTTGTCGCCATTTATCTTTGGTCCCTTAGCTGTACAAAGTGCACTTATTGACTAATTACCGCTAGTGCCATTAATGCCTCTTCTAAGTAGGTATGAAGGTCTAGAACCCTTCTCAAAGCAACAAGAGCCTTTTTACGCCTAAAAACCCCCCTAGTTGGGAATATTCATCAACCTAGGTGTAAGAGAATGAGGTGCTAACAGTGCATCTCATGGTAGGGCCAAGGGGGATCGAACCCCTGTTTACAGGATGAAAACCTGTTGTCCTAACCACTAGACGATGGCCCCGAGTTTTCACTTTGCTGTCGCTCAGTATAAGTACAAATAAAAAGAAGTCAAACTTCGGATCAATTGACGCCCACATTCCAAAGACCTATCATTCC